>JBEKNT010000246.1:0-10165 GCA_049522565.1 Acetobacteraceae bacterium | reverse complement strand
CTATGCCGGCACCGTGCCGCGATAGATGGCCGGGTCAAGCCCGGCCATGACGTTTCGACGGGTGGCGGGCGTTCGCCCGCCACACTCACATCAGAACTTCGAAACCCGCGTCTCCTTCGCGGTGATGAACTCCAGCAGCGCCGGCTTGCCAGCCTTGGTTTGCTCAATCCCGCGCTGGATCGCCGCCTTGATCTGGTTCGGATCCGTCACGCGTTCCCCATAGCCGCCGAACGCCTTCGCCATGTCGGCGTAGTTGCCGGAGATGTCGGTGGACCGGTACTTGTCGGTCGAGATCGGCATCACCTTCAGCTCGATCGCCATGGAGAAGTTGTTCATCAGGCAGGACAGGATGGGGATGCGCTCACGCACCGCGGTCTCGAAATCCATGCCGGTGAAGCCGATCGCCGCATCGCCCCAGAAATTGATGCAGGTCTTCTCCGGATGCACCAGCTTGGCGCCCATCGCCAGGCCAAGCCCCATGCCGAGCTGAGTCGTCTTGCCCCAGCCGATATACGACATCGGCTCGGTGGAGACCCAGAACGGCGAGATCTGGTCGCGCGGGCTGCCGGCGTCATGCGTGATGATGGTGTTCGTCGGGTCGGTCCCGGCCATCAGCTCCCAGATCACCCGATACGGGCTGATCGGCGCCTCATTCGAATTCAGCAGCGGCCGCCATTGCTCCATCCATTCCTCGCGCACCTTGGTGATCTCGGTCACCACGTCCTTGGTGTCGCGATTCGACTTGATGCTATGCTTCAGCTCGCCAATCAGCGCCTCCAGCGTCAGCTTCGCGTCACCCACCAGGCCGACGGTGGCGACCACGTCCTTGTTGATATGGTTCGGGTCCAGCGTGGCGTGGATGATCTTCTTGCCCTTGGGGAACTTGATGCCGAAGTTGGTCTCGGTGAACGAACAGCCGATGCCGATGATCAGATCGGCATTCTGCACGAAATGATGCACCGGCTTGGGCACCGCGTTGCCGCCCGAGCCGAGCGACAGCGGATGGTTCTCCGGGAACGAACTCTTGCCGCCCAGGCTGGTGGTGACGGGAGCCCCGAGCAATTCGGCAAATGCGCGCAGTTGCGGCCAGGCTTCGGCCCACTGCACGCCGGTGCCGGCATAGATCACCGGACGCTTGGCCAACAGGATCTCCGCCGCAGCCTTGCGCACATCCGCCGGGTCGGGACCGAACTTGTAGACGCCAACCGGCGTGTAATCCAGGTCGCCGATCTCTTCGTTCCAGATGTCGGTCGGAATTTCCACGATACACGGTCCACCGCGACCGTTGCGCAGATTGCTGAAGGCGCGGCGCATGACATTAGACAATTCCGCCGGGACGAAGACAGGCTCGGCAGTCTTGGCGACGCCGCGCATCTCGCGCACCGCGCTGTAGTTCGGATCGATATGGGCGATGCGGCGCGGATAGCCCTGCGGGATCACCAGCACGGGTACGGATTCGCTGTACGCCTGGGCAATGCCGCCATACGCATTCTCGGTCCCGGGACCGTGCTGCATGCAGAAGGCGCCGATCTTTTTGCCGGATGTCACGCGGGAAATGGCGTCGGCCATGTGCAGGCCGATGCGCTCCTGGCGGACGATGATCGGACGAATATCCGCCTTGGCGGCGTATTCCAGCAGGTGGTTGACAGGATAGCCGCAGAGGATCTCGATCCCCTCGCGTCGCATGATTTCCGCAACCGCGTCACCAACCTTCATCTGTCCTGCTCCCCTCGAGTGGATATTGGCGCGCAGGGTAGGACCCGGCTTCCCGCGTGGCAACCTGTGTGGCTGGCTGTGTGGCCAGCCCGTGGTTTGGCCGGGTCTTGTTGCGCGTGAAGCGTCCGGTCCGGTGGACCTCCAGGGATGGGGGTTTGCATCGCGCGCTGGCCGTGGGTGGGCAGGTGCAACAGCGTGCGCCGCGGCGATCGTGCGCGCGGCGATCAGGCAAGATTTGAACGTGGAGCAACATCGAGCGCCACGACGCGCCAGAGAAGCAGGACAGAACCGCGCTTCGCACGATGCGCATTGCATCCTTTATCTTGTCGCGCCCGGCGATGCTCGATCTTCCTGCCTGTCAAATCCCGGTGATTGCGGTGACGCGCATGCCCACCTCGAAGGTCGGCATGTCATCCCGAAAGGTTCAAGCGACTGCCGGTGACACGCGAATCTTCGGCATCCGACGCGGGCGTAACGCCGCGCATCTGTCGCCATGCACAATCGGGCTGGTCGATGGATTAACCGGTTCGTTCACGCGCCGGCGGCATAACCGGCCGGCGGCACCGCGCCAGCGCGTGTTCTGCATCACGCCGCGACGGTCACTGCGCGAGCGCCGCTATGCTCCTTGGGCCGCGTCTCCGGCATTGCCAGGAGGATCGCCAGCCATGCCGCCGCACCTGCCGCCGCCAAGCCGATGAAAGCCACCGGTGCGCCGAACGCGTCCGTCACCACGCCCGCCAGGGTCGTGCTGGCGGTCGCCCCAAGCCCGGCCGCCAGGCCGAGCGAGCCGATTGCCAAATTGAGATAGCCCGTGCGTCGCGTGGTGTCGGCAGCGATCAGCGGCAGCGCCAGGCCGAACACCGAGGCGCTGATCCCATCCAGCACCTGGATCGCGACCAGCGGCAACCCCGCCGGCCCGGCCCAGACCAACAAGGCGAACAACAGGCCGCGCACCGGCAACGCGGCAAAGCCGGCCAGCAGCACCGGGCGGCGGCCAAGCACCTGCGCCATCCGCCCCGCCCAGGGCGACACCGCGGCGACAATCATCTGCGGCACGATGATGGCGGCCGATACCACCAGCCCGGCCGTCGGCGTGCGCTTCGCCAACTCGTTCAGCGCCAGCGGCAGCATCGCCGCGTTGGCCAGGTGGAACAGTACAGCACAGACGGCAAACACGTGCAGCGCCGGTTCGCGGAAGATCTGTAGAGGCCGGATCGCGCGCCGGCGCCGCTCGCGCGGATGCAGCAACGCGTGGTGCTCTTCGCCTTCCGCCTCATCCTCGGCGCGAATTGAATACAGCGCCGCCAGTGCCGGCAGCACCAAGACGGCGGTCATGATGAAAACCGCGCGTTCGGACAAATACCAGGCGCACAAGCCAAGCAAAGCCGCGGACACAGCCGCGCCCAGCGACGCGTGGCGCGCATTCACCCCTAACCGTTGGCTGTAAGTGGCATGACCGCACAGTCGTAGCGTGATCGCCGCGATAGACGGGGTGATGACGCAGGCGGCCAGTGCGTCCAACACCTCGGCCATCCGGACCGGCCAGCGCATCGGCATGAAGGCCAGCAACAGGGCAGCGGCGGCGATGGCGGCCAGTGCGACCGTCATCACCGGCCGCTTGTGATGCACGGCGTCGACCAGCCACCCGCCCGGCAACTGGCCGAGCAGGGCGGCGCCGGATCCGATGCTCAGCGCGAGGCCGACATCGGTCTGGCTCCAACCCTGCTGGGTCAGCCACACCGCGACAAACGGACCGAACCCCGCCTGCACCGCGGCGATGAAGAAGTTGAATGCGTTGAGGCCGTTTCGGCTGAGCGGCGTTTCCATGGGCGCGGATCCGGCAATCGGGTGAGCGAAGGAAGATCAGGGCGCTGCCCGGAAGCCCGCAAGGGGGGCTTTGGTCCCCCGGATCCGCCTGTACCGAACCCACGAACATGCTGAGAAAGTCGTCACCGGTCTCGGGCACACATGCATTGCGGATCGCACCTGCCACCCCGAGCATAGCAGCGATATGCCCCACAAGCTCAACCCGGGGCGGACCATCGTCCTCCACGATCGTCATGGCAGGCGAAGGCCCGCTATCCACGACTTTGCCGCTCGCGCTGGTGAAAGTCGTGATTGCCGACCGGAGTCAGGCCAGATCGGCGAGCGCCGCCGGCGTGGCCGAACGCAACAGGGTCTTGCGCGCTTCCCACTCGCTGGTGGGATCGAGCGTGACGAGGAACTGCACCTCGCCGCCGGCCAGCCAGGCCACGGCCAGCCCGTCGCGGAACAGCAGCCGGTTGCCGGTCAGCGCGGCCAGCCGTGGCCCGGGCGTCAGGATGCCGGCAAGGTTGAGCGGGTCCGCGCCGGACAGCGAAACCCATTCGCCTGATGCGGGTTGCCGCCGGGCCTCGCGCAATGCGCCGATCGCCTCGGGCAAGGCATATTGCTCGCCGGAGAAGCCGGCGACGAAACGGCCGCCACGGATTTCGCCGCGCGCCTCCAACCGGCGATAGACGCGCAGCAGGTCGCGCCATGGCGGCAGCCAGTCGGCCTCACGCGCGAGCAATCGCCAGAACACCACGCCATAGCGGCGCAGCAGCGTCCGCGCGACGTGTTCGATCGCGCCGGCATTGGCCTGCGATGCGTTCGCTTCCGGTGGCGCGCGGCGGGTCAGCGCCCAGCGGCCGGCATCTTCCATGCCGAACGTCAGGGTCCGTCGCCGTCGGGTGGCACCGGTGAACGACTTGCGGCGATCCGACGGGACCAGCAGCGCGCGCAGCCCGCCGAAGCTGTCCGAGTTCACCAGCCCGAGTGCCACCAGTTCGCCGAGCGCCTCTTCTACCTGCGGACGCAACAGGCCGCTGACCTCGACCAGTTCCTCGAAGAACGAGGCGCCGCCGGCACGCAGGCCGTTCAGCACCGCCTGCGCGCGTCCGCTGGGTTGCATGTCCACTGTCGGACCCGCAAGCGACATCCAGAATGCCGTGTGACGCCGCGGCAACAGAGTGATGGGCGTCGTGCGCACCGGCGTCGCGGCACGCTCGCGTCCGGCGGCGCGGCCATCGGCGCGGCTATCGGCGTTTCCGTTGGCGCGGCCGGCGCATGGGCTCAGCCGCGCCCAGGCGATGCGTCCCCCCAGACACTGATCGTCGAGCCAGGCCGGCTCGTATCCCGCGATGCGCGCCGGCAGCAGCTCGGTCTCCCACGCGCCGGCCGGTGCCTCGAACCCTTCGAGCAAGGCCACCGCCGCGGTCACCGCATCCGGCCCCTCCAGCCGCGTGGCGTCGGTCAGACGCTGCCAGCCGAACAGGAACCGCAGGAAGTCGCGCGCCGCCACGGGTTCGATCTCCGCGCGCAGGCGGCGAACCGTGTAATGGTGGATGCGCGCCAGCAAGCGCCGGTCGCACCACTCTTCGGCGTTGCTGCCCGGTGTGAAGCGCCCGCGCAGGGCGAAGCCCTCGACCTCCAGCGCGACCAGCGCGCCGTCGACCTCGTTCGGCTCCCATCCGAGCACCGCGGCCAGCGCGGCCGGCGTGACCGGCCCGAGTCCCTCCAGTCGGCCGCGCAGGATTTCGGCGAGCGCCTCCTCCCGCGACCATGCACGCGGCGGCTGGTCCGCCGGCGGAGCAATATCGGGCACGCGCCGCGCTGCGGGCCACACGGCCTGGAACTGGGCCAGGCGCTCGGCGGCAACCCACAGGTTCGCGTGCGGCGTCTCCAGCCGCGTCACGCGGTTGTCGCGCGCCAGCGTTGCCAGCCAGCCGCCCCATTCCGCCGCGGCCTGCACCTCCTTGGTGCTCACGCAGCCAAGCCACAGCAAGGCGTCATGCAGCTCTTCGGCGTTGGCGGGATCCGGCCAGGCTTCGTTGCGTACCCGCGCGATCGCCTCCGGGTCGAGCCGGCCGAGGTCGCCGGCACCCTCCGGGTCCAGCCAACGCCGGCCCATGACGGCCTGCGTGCGCCGTTCCTCCAGCGGCGCGTCATCGAGAAACGCGTACGGCCTGGCCGACAGGACTTCGAGCGCCAACGGCGAGGGTTGCGTCAGGTCGCACGCAACGACGCGAAGGTCGCCTGACTCGAGCCGCGTCAGCAGCCGTTCCAGCCCGGCGATGTCCATCGCCTCATGCAGGCAGTCGGCGATGGTCTGGTTGGTCAGCGGATGGTCGGGGATTTCGCGCTCGCCAACCAGGTTCTCGGCGCAGGCGATCTGGTCCGGAAACACCGCAGCGATCAGGTCCTCGGCGTCCATGCGGGCGAGCTGCGGCGCCACCTTCCGGCCGCCGCGGAACCGCGGCAGTGCCAGCGCGACGCCCGCCACCCAGCGCCAGCGCGTGATGAACATCGGCGCATCGAGCAGGGCCTGGATCAGCAGCGGCCGCACGCTGGCGGAATGCAGGTAGCGCGCCACCTCGGCGAGTTCAAAACTGTGCGCCGTGGTCAGCGACAGGACGATGTTGTCCTCGGTCGCCGCCGCCTGGAGTTCGAAGTTGAATTTGCGGCAGAAGCGCTTGCGCAGCGCCAGCCCCCAGGCGCGATTGATCCGGCTGCCAAACGGCGCATGCACGACGAGTTGCATGCCGCCGGCTTCGTCGAAGAAGCGTTCCAGCACCAGCGTATCCTGCGTCGGCAGACAGTCCAGCGCGGCAAAGGCCGCAGCCAGGTACTCGACCAATTGCTCCGCCGCGGGTGCGGCGATGGCGATCTCATCGGTCAGCCAGCGTCGCGCCGTTGCGCCGGACCGATCCGCCCGCAGCCGCGTGGCGATCGACGCCCGCAGGCGCGATACCGCGGCGGAAAGTTCGTCGCTGCGGCCCGGCGCCTCGCCGAGCCAGAACGGAATGGTGGGTGACTGGCCACGCGCGTCCTCCACCCGCACGACACCACGCTCGACGCGCATGATGCGGTAGGCGTTGTTGCCAAGCTGGAACACGTCGCCGGCCAGGCTTTCGACCGCGAAGTCCTCGTTGACGCTGCCGATCGTCTGGTTCTCGGGCTCCAGCAGCACCTGGTAGTCGGCGTTGTCCGGGATCGTGCCGCCGGAGGTCAGCGCGGTCAGCCGCGCCCCGCGCCGGCCGCGCAGCATGTGGTTGACGGCATCGTGGTGCAGCAACGCGCCCCGCCGGCCGCGGCGGGTCGAAAAGCCCTCGGCCAGCATGTGCACAACCGCGGTGAAGTCGTCGCGCGACAGGGAGCGGTATGGCCAGGCGCGGCGGAACAGCGCGAAAAGTTCCGCTTCGGGCCAGTCCTGCGCCGCCACCTCGGCGACGATCTGCTGCGCCAGCACGTCAAGCGGCTGGTGCGGGATGGTCAGCCGATCCAGCTCGCCGCGGCGCACGCTGTCGAGCAATGCCGCGCATTCCACCAGGTCGTCGCGCGACAGCGGGAACAGCCGTCCCTTCGGCAGGCCGCCGACCGCGTGACCCGAGCGTCCGACCCGTTGCAGGAAACTGGCGATCGCGCGCGGCGAACCGAGCTGGCAGACCAGGTCCACGTCGCCGATGTCGATGCCGAGTTCCAGCGACGCCGTGGCCACCAGCGCCTTCAGCGCGCCGCGCTTCAACCGTTGCTCCGCGTCCAGCCGCTGTTCCTTCGCCATGCTGCCGTGGTGCGCGGTCACCGCCGCCTCGCCCAGGCGGTCGGACAACTGGCGCGCGACGCGCTCGGCCATGCGCCGCGTGTTGACGAACACCAGCGTGGTACGGTGCGCCTCGATCAGCCGCACCAACTGGTCGTAGACCTGCTGCCAGACCTCGGCCGACATCACCGCTTCCAGCGGCGACCCGGGCACTTCGAGTGCCAGGTCGCGCGGGCGCTGATGGCCGGTATCGATGATCATGGCCTCGGCGGCTGCCATGCCGTCCGGGGTGGCATCACCGTCCGTCGCGGCTGCGGCACCGTCCGCGGCGTCATTGCCGACCGTCACGGCTGCGGCGCGGTCCGCGGCGGCGGTGGCGCGATCCGGGCCGGCGCCCACCAGCAGATGCGCGATCGCGGCAATGGGGTTCTGCGTCGCGGACAGGCCGATGCGCAGCAGCTTGTCGCCACACAGCGCGCCCAGGCGCTCCAGCGACAGGGCCAAGTGCGCGCCACGCTTGTTCGGCGCCATCGCGTGGATCTCATCGACGATCACGGTACGGGTGGTCGCCAGCATCGCGCGGCCGGAGGCGGAGCCGAGCAGGATGTAGAGCGATTCCGGGGTAGTGACGACGATGTGCGGCGGACGGCGGAGCATGCGCTGCCGCTCGCCGGGCGGCGTGTCGCCGGTGCGCACCCAGGTGCGGATTTCGACGTCGGGCAGGCCGCGCTCGCGCAGGGCTTGGCTTATGCCGGCGAGCGGTGCCTCCAGGTTGCGCTGGATGTCGTTGGACAGCGCCTTGAGCGGCGAGACGTAAACCACCTGCGTTGCGTCCGCGAGCCGGTCTTCCAGGCCGTGGCGGAGCAATCCGTCGATGGCCGCCAGAAACGCCGCCAGCGTCTTGCCCGAGCCGGTCGGGGCGGCGATCAGCGTGTTGCGGCCGGCCTGGATCGCCGGCCAGGCTTGCGCCTGCGCTGGGGTGGGCGACGCGAAGCGGCCGGCGAACCATGTCGCAACCGCGGGGTGGAACAGGGCTGACAGGTTCATGGGCAGGACGCACACTGTCGCACGTTCAGGGCCGTCGATAAAGCCGCCACTGCTCGCACGGGCGGCTGGCGCAGGTGCGGACATCGGCGGAATAAGGGGCGGCCTGCCGCGAAATCAACCCGACGTGCGGGGATTGCTCGACCGAGGTCCCGGTTGATCGAGGTCGATGCCGGCCGAGATGCCGGCGGACCACCTGGTCCGCATGTGCGCGACGAAGCGGCGATCGTCCCAGGTGGTACCGATCGTTTTCCGTTGGCTGGCGCCGATTTCATCCCTGACGATCGTCGGCGGCTTGCTGTTTTCCGCGACGGTGGGAAAGTTCGTCGGCCCCTACCCCGCCCGCAAGGCGAGGCGCCTCGATCCGATCGAGGCGTGCCGCTACGAGCAGGACGACTCTGCGATCTATCGCCGGCGGCCGCGGATCGCGGCAATGATCTCCACCAGCGCACCCGCGCTTGCGGCCAGCACCGTGCCGGCCAGCAGCCAGGTCAGCTCCATATTCCAGAGCATGACCCATCCTCGTAGCATTCCGGCGCCCATCGAGTAGTCCATCTGCGTGCCCCCCTGAAGGTGTGGCCTCAGACAATCCGCGGTGTCGCCCGCGCCTCGATCCAATGCCAGCCTGGGCTGCTCGCCGCAGGGAAGCATTGACTTGAATCAACCGCTTGTATCGTCGGCGCAGAGACCTTTGGTGACTCCAGGTAGCAGCCATTTCGACGTTGCCCATTTCGTCATCGCGTCAACGTGGCGAGCCATATTGCCCCGGACCTTGCTTCGCGCCGGTGCCGATAGGTACGGGACACTTTCTGCCGCAGGCCATCGCCAGGTTTGTTCGATGACAAGCCTGAATGTTGGCTGCCCCAGCGCGAGCTTGATCTGGATCAAGGTGCATAACCCGATGGCGGATTATTGGCCGGCTGCGAGCTGACGCAGCTTTGCAGAGGAGCAGGGCGATGGATCTCCACGCAGCGATCATGGGCCGTCGGGCGGTACGCGACTACACGGCACAAGCTGTCGACGAGCCAACCATCAACCGACTGATCGACGCCGCGGTGAACGCGCCGAGCGCGGTAAACCAGCAGCCGTGGACATTCACCGTCGTGCGCGACCAGACCGTGCTGGAGCGCATTTCGCGTGACGCAAAGTCTCACATGATCGCGACCATGGCCGGGAACCCGCATGCCGACCACTTCCGCGTGCGGCTCAGCGATCCGAATTTCCACATTTTCTATCACGCTCCGGTGCTGGTGTTGATTTCGGCAATCGCCGAGGGTCCATGGATCGTCGAGGACTGTGCACTCGCGGCCGAAAATCTGATGCTCACCGCCTACGCTGCCGGCCTGGGCACCAACTGGATCGGTTTCGCGCAGGGTTTCCTCAACACGCCGGAGGGAAAGAAGGCGCTTGGCCTTCCTGCCGCCTGCGTGCCGGTTGCGCCGATCATCGTCGGGCATCCGAAGGCCGCGCCGCCACCGGTTCCCCGCAACGCACCCAGGGTCCGCTGGGTCGGCTGATCGGGCGGTGCTGCGTTCCGTGGCTGTTACGGCGGGACAGTCCGAATAGCCTCGGCACCACTGCCGAAGCCGGTCGCACCGGCTGGCGATCACACGCAGCTTCCTCAATGCGAGGCCGATGCGCTCGACCGCGACGTTCGAGATCTTGATGTGGCAGCCTTCGGTTTGGCGGGAGAACCGCCCGGGAGACCGCTGTAAGCGTCAATCCGACGCTTGCCGTGGCCGTCAGCTCGGCAAAAGAGGGGCCCGGGGCAGCGCCCCTTGAGCGTCAGGATAAGCGCTCGACGGAGCAAAAAAGTCACTCCCCCTCCCCTTGAGGGAGGGGGTT
>JBEKNT010000245.1:0-10208 GCA_049522565.1 Acetobacteraceae bacterium | reverse complement strand
GGGTTCGTGCCCCCCAACCCCCTCCCTCCAACCTCCGTCCGCTTCGCGGCCGAAGCCCTCAAGGGGAGGGGGAGTTCCGTACTATTCGTCATCGCGCCCTCGCGGCGCCGCGGTTCACCCGCAGGCGCGGGTCGATGGCGTAGTACAGCAGGTCCACCACCAGGTTGATCGTCACCAGTATGAGCGAGACCAGCAGCAGGTAGGCCGACATCACCGGGATGTCCGCCACCGCGATCGACTGGGCCAGCAGCAGGCCGACGCCGGGCCACTGGAACACGGTCTCGGTGACCAGCGAGTACGCCAGGACGCCGCCGAATTGCAGGCCGACGATGGTGATCACCGGCACCATCGTGTTCTTCAGCGCGTGGCCGAAATTGATCGCCCGCGGGGTCAGGCCGCGGGCGCGTGCGAACTTGATGTAGTCGGTGCGCAGCACCTCCAGCATCTCGGAGCGCACCAGGCGCATGATCAGCGTCAACTGGAACATGCCGAGCGTCACCGCCGGGAGGATCAGCGCCTTGATGCCGGCCCAGGAGGTGAAGCCGGTGGTCCACCAGGCGCCGATATGCGTCACCGGCCCGCGGCCGAAGCTCGGCAGCCAGCCGAGCGCCACGGCGAACACCAGGATCAGCAGGATGCCCAGCAGGAAGGTCGGCAGCGACACGCCGACCAGGCTGACCACCATGAACACGCGTGACAGAAAGGAACTGCGATAGATGCCGGTATAGACGCCGAGCGGCACGCCAATCACGAAGGCCAGCACGGAGGCGGTGACGGCAAGCTCCAGCGTGGCCGGCAGGCGCTCGGCGATCAGGCTGCCGACCGGCTGCGCCAGGCGGTAGCTGATGCCGAAATTGCCGTGCAGGGAGGCCCAGAGGAAATGCGCGTACTGGACGAAGAACGGCTGGTCCAGGCCGAGCTGGTGCACCAGCGCGACGCGCTGCGCCTCGGTGTAGTCCTGGCCCAGCATGCTGGCGACCGGATCGCCGATATAGGCGAACATCGCAAACGCAATGAAGCCGACGACCAGCAGGACGGGGATCGCCTGGAAGATACGGGAGAGGATATACGCGAGCATGCTACTGCGATTCTAGAGCACTTGCACCCCGAGTGGAAATAGCCTTTCTGCATCCGTATCCGCACAGCCATCGCGCGGGTGCCCATGGTAGCCGGGGTTTCGCCGGTCCGTGTGCGCCGGGCCGCCCTTGCGTGCGGACAAATTTCGTGTCGGATTGTCGGCGCTGAACGGGGAAACCGGCAATGCGACATTGGACGATCGGTGCGGCGGTCGCCGCGTGCCTGCTGGCGGCACCGGTGTCCGCCGCGACGTTGCGGGTGGCGCTGATCGGCGACGCGGGTACGATGGACCCGCATTCGCAGAGCGTCTCGACAACGACGCAACTGCTGCGCCAGATCTACGAACCGTTGGTGAATCGCGGTCCGCAGTTCCAATTGGAGCCTGGGCTTGCCGAATCCTGGTCGATTGTGGAACCGACGCGTTGGCGGTTCAAGCTGCGGCCGGGCGTGACATTCCAAAACGGTAGCCCGTTCACGTCGGCCGACGTGGTGTTCTCGTTGCAGCGGGTGACGGACAAGGCATCCAATTATAGCAATTATGTTGACAGCGTCGTGCGCGTCGAGGCGGTCGATCCGCTGACCGTCGATATCGTCACCAGCGAGCCCGATCCGATCCTGGTGGACAAGCTGACGGTGATCGGCATCATGAGCAAGGCGTGGTGCGAGGCCAACGGCGCCATCAAGCCGCAGAACGCCGCGCAACAACAGGAAAGCGCAACCGCGCGCCAGACCAACGGCACCGGGCCATTCCTGCTCGCCAGCCGCGACCCGGAGGTCAGGACGGTGCTGGATCGGTTCCCGAAATGGTGGGGCCGGACCAACGGCAATGTGACGGAATACGTCGGCATCCCGATCGCCAACAACGCCACCCGCACGGCGGCGTTCTTGTCGGGCGAGGTGGACGTCGTCCTCGATCCGCCGATCCAGGACATCGAACGCATGCGCGCGCGCCCCGACGTGAAGGTGCTGCAAGGACCGGAGACGCGGACGATCGCCTTCGTCATCGATGTGGGACACGATGAGCTGGCGAACAGCGACGTGAAGGGCAGGAATCCGTTCAGAGACCATCGGGTGCGCCAGGCGTTGTACCAGGCGATCGACATGGACGCGATCACCAGCCGTATTCTGCGCGGGTTCGCGACGCCGGCGGGTCTGCTGGTCGCGCCGGGTGTGCGCGGCTACGACAAATCGCTCGACGTGCGCCTGCCCTACGATCCGGAGGCGGCGAAGGCGTTGCTGAAGGATGCCGGCTATCCCGACGGCTTCGGTTTCACCTTCGACTGCACCAACAACCGCTATCCTGGCGATGCCGAGATGTGCACCGCGATTGCGGCGATGTGGGCGAAGATCGGCGTGCGCGCGCAATTGAACGCGATGCCGGTGCAGACCTACTTCCCGAAAGTGCAACGCCGCGAGAGCAGTATGTTCCTGCTGGGCACGTCGCCGCCGACGCTGGACGCCTATTACAGCATCCAGATCTCGCTGCTCTCGCCTGGCGGCCGTCCCGGCGACGGGGCGTGGAACCTCGGCGGCTACAAGAACCAGGCGATCGAGGACCTCGCCCCGCGGATCCGCGGCGAACTCGACGAGGCGAAGCGCATCACGCTGATGCAGCAGGCGATGACCATCGCGCGCGACGACATCGCGACCATACCGCTGTTCTACAACCAGATCGCGTGGGCTGTCCGCAGCAACATCGACGTATCGCTGCGGGCGGACAACCAGATGGAAGCGAAATGGGTGGTGGTGAGGTAGGGGCGGGAAGGGGGTCGCGCAGGGGCCCCCACGCTGTCATTGCGCGTTGACCACCGGCCGGTGGCGGCCGACCCGCCCTGGATGCAACTGCGGAGGTCGCCGGAGATAAGGCGGCTCCCCCTCCCCTTGTGGGAGGGGGAGTGGTTTGTTGGCAGTACCGCTGCGGTCCTCACAATGACAGCGTTGCTTACACCGCAGACCCGGTGCGGCAGCATGCATGCAGCGACGACGCACTCAGACCCTGGAGACCGAGCGACGGCAGCAGATCGTTGTCCGCGCGGAAGTCGCGGCCATAAAGCCCGGAGAAGATGTCGATGCCGGCGCTGTGCAGTGGCGTCGGCGATCCCGCGATGCGCCCGATCATCTCGGTGACCACGAGGCCGAATGGCACATCTTCGTAAATATAGCGCGTATCCGCCGAGGCCGGTCCGTTGGGCGTGTTGCCGGTCGCGTCCAGGGCAGCGGCCATCTCGCCCATCGTACCGAACGGAATCCCGTACGACAGATGGAAATGTTCGTGGATGCTGCGCACCGCCACGCCGAACCTGGCCGCCAGCGTCAGGCGTTCGGCGTCGAGCGCTTCCATCAGCCGTCCAACATACGGCGTGATTCCCCAATAATTCCGCCAGACCTCGCCGCGCTCGATCCGCGTGAAGTTGCACAGCGCCATCGCCATGTGACCCTCCGGATTGATGTTGCTGAGGGTGATCGCGAGCACGTCTTCGCGGCCGACGAAACGATCGCCGAACAATGTCGTGCAGGTTGCGGCCGCCTCGCCGGTACGCGCGGCGGGCAGGGCGGCGACGTCGACCGCGCGGCGGAGGTTGTTGACGTGAACCGACGTGGGACCGGTTTGCCGGGCCGTCGCGACCGTCGTGCCGAGGGCGATGATCGGAGCGATGACGCCGCGCCGCGCGAGGTACAGCGCGCCCAGCGAGCAATGCGAACTGATCACCACGCTTTGCTCCGGCCGCAAGGACGGTATGGCGGCGTCGAACACGGCGCGATGGCCGAAACCGGGCACGGCGACGACAACGGCCATGGCGCCGGCGATCGCCTCGGCGCAGGTCGCTGCGACTTCGACGGAAAACGCTCCCTCGATCGCCCCGCTCGCGCGCAGCGGTGCGCCGGTCGAAAGCGCAGCGGTGCGTGCTCCGGATGGCGACCACAGGACAGGCGTGAAGCCGCGCTGCGCCAGCAGTGCGGCATTGGCGAACCCGATCGAGCCCGCACCGAGAACCGCAACCGTTCCGCCGGTCATGGGGTGTCACTCCGCATCTGGTAAGGGATTTCCGTGTGTTGCCGCGCTGCGCGCCGCCCGGGTGACGTGGACCGGCCGGGGCCTCATTGCAACCGGCGAAAAGAATGACTCACCGGCTACCACGATATCGTCATGCCAACGAAGGTCGGCATGACGGCGGAGGCCCGGTCGGTGGGTCATGCTTTTCGCCGGTTGGTATCAGCCGCTGCGGGCTGGGGATCGCCGTCCCGGCCTGCCAGTGAAGCCAGCCTATCACCGATGATTTTTGTTGTTCAAACGTCCCGCCGCGAGCGCGCGGCAGCCAAGGCTCCTCGCCGGTTGCGCATGAGCGGATTTGATCGGCAGGGGCGGCGGCGGAATAGTCGCGCATGTTCAGTGCTCGTCCGGCGCCGGTGTCGGGTCGGCGGCGCGCGCCCATTCGTTGACCAGGGTGAAGCCGATCCCCAGCAACACCGGCCCGAGGAAGATGCCAAGCAGCCCGAAGGCCAGGGCGCCGCCGAGCACACCCAGAACCACCAGCAGGAACGGCAACCGTGCGCCGCGGGAGATGAACCAGGGGCGGATCACGTGGTCGGCGCCGGACACCGCCAGCACACCGTAGGCTGCCAGGAAGATGCCATGGCCGATCGACCCGCTGGCCAGCAGCCAGATCGCGGCGGGGATCCATACCAGGGGCGCACCGATCGGCAGCACCGCGAGGAAGCCCGCGACCGCACCGAGCAATACCGGCCGCGGCACACCGGCGATCCACAGGCCGAACGCGGTCAGCACGCCCTGCACGATGGCGGTACCGAGGATGCCGAAAACCACGCCGCGCACGGTGGCGCCGGTGACCACAATCAGCCGGTCGGCCTGCGCGCCGGCGATGCGATGCAGGATCAGCCGCAGCCGCACCGCGAGCGGCTCGCCGTACAGGTAGAAGAAGAACGCGACGAACAGCGCCAGAGCGAACAGCAGCACGCCATGGGCGATACCGAGCAGCAGGCTCAACCCGCCCTCGAGGAGGATGCCGAAATAGGGTTGTAGCGATTCCCCCAGCGCGGTGATGTCGGCTGCCCAGCGGTCCCACAGCCCACCGACCGACGGTCCCAGCACGGGGATGTCGAACACCCATTGCGGCGCGTTGGGCAGCCCGCCGCGCAACGCGTCCTCGATGACGGTGTGCAGGTGGTTGACGTCGGACGCGCCGCCGGGCGCGGCGAGGGCCAGCGGCAGCACCAGCACGACGGCGGTCAGCGCCACCATCAGGACGGCGGCGCCGACGTGCCCCAACCGCAGATTGAGCCGCAGCCACTCCGACACCGGCCAGGTGGTGAACACCAGGATCGCCGCCCAGAGCAGCGCGGAGAGGAACGGGTAGAGCACCAGCACGCAACCCGCGGCGACGCCACCGATCAGCACGGCCATCAGTACGCGTTCGGCGATCATGACCGGGCGGGTCCTCCTGGGAAAACCTCTCCCACGCAAAGTGGGAGCGGTCGACACGCGAAGCGGCGAGGGTGAGGGCGATCGGGCCGGCCCGCAGCAGGAACGCACCGCCTGCCGACCCGATCACCCTCACCCGCGGCTTCGCCGCGACCTCTCCCGCCACGGGCGGGAGAGGTTTACTTTGCGCGCGTCGCTTCTACTCTGCGCCGCCGCTTCAAGGGAGGGCCAGTCATGCCGCGCTTCGCCGCCAACCTGTCGATGATGTTCAACGAGGTGCCCTTCCTGGACCGCTTCGCCGCGGCGGCCAAGGCGGGCTTCACGGGTGTGGAGTTCCTGTTCCCGTACGATCATCCGGCCGCCGAGATCCGCAAGCGGCTGAACGATGCCGGCCAGACCCAGGTGCTGTTCAACATGCCGCCGGGCGACTGGGGCAAGAACGAGCGCGGCCTGGCCAGCCTGCCGGGGCGGCAGAAGGAGTTCCGGGCCGGGGTGAAGGTGGCGCTGGACTACGCCCATGCGCTGGACTGCAAGCTGGTGCACGCCATGGCGGGGATCGTGCCGGCGGACGTCTCGCCGGTGACCGCGGCCAGCGTGTACGCCGCGAACCTCGCCTGGGCGGCGGAACAGGCGGCACCCGCCGGGGTGAAGCTGGTGATCGAGCCGATCAACCACCGCGACATGCCCGGCTATTTCCTGAACACCCAGGCGCAGGGCGCCGCGGTCGTCGAGGCGATCGGCCGCGATCGGCTCGGCCTGCAGTTCGACGTCTACCACGTGCAGGTGACCGAGGGCGACATCACCACGCGCATGGAGCGCTACATGCCGGTGATCGCGCATATGCAGGTCGCCGACGTGCCGGCTCGCAACGAGCCGGGTACCGGCGAAATCGGCTGGGGGTTCGTGTTCCGGCGGATGGACGAACTGGGCTACGGTGGCTGGGTCGGCTGCGAATACCGCCCGGCGGGCGAGACGCTCGCGGGGCTCGGCTGGCGGGAGCGCTTCGCCGGATGAGCAGCAGGCTGCGGAGGTTGCAAGGATACTCCCCCTCCCCTTGAGGGAGGGGGTTGGGGGGACGGGTCACACGGGTGGGCGTACCGGGAGACTTACCCGCACGATCCCTCCCCCCACCGCCTCCCGCAAGGGGAGGGGGAGCATTCTTCCAATCTTCCCAAGCCCGGTGGTGACGGCGCAAATGCGGTACCAAGGAGACGCAACATGAAAATCGGTTTCATCGGCCTCGGCATCATGGGCCGCCCTATGGCGCTCAATCTGCATGCCGCACAGCACTCGCTCGTGGTCTACGATCGCGCCACGCTGGCGGACGACATTCGTGCCGTTGCCAAGGTCGAGCCCGACGGCAAGTCGCTCGCCGCGGAGTCCGAGGTGGTCATCGTCATGGTGCCGGATACCCCGGACGTGGAGAACGTGCTGTTCGCGCCGGACGGCGTCGCCGAGGGCCTCAAGCCAGGCACGCTGGTGATCGACATGTCGTCGATCAGCCCGATCGCCACCAAGGAGTTTGCCCGCAAGATCAATGAGTTGGGTTGCGACTACCTGGACGCGCCGGTGTCCGGCGGCGAGGTGGGCGCGAAACAGGCGTCGCTGACCATCATGGTGGGCGGCCCGGACGCCGCGTTCGCCCGCGCCAAGCCGCTGTTCGAGACGATGGGCAAGAACATCACCCATGTCGGCCCGAACAACGGGGACGGGCAGACCTGCAAGGTGGCCAACCAGATCATCGTGGCGCTGAACATCCAGGCCTGCGCCGAAGCGCTGGTGTTCGCTGCCCGCGCCGGCGCCGATCCGGCCAAGGTGCGCCAGGCGCTGATGGGCGGCTTCGCCGCCTCGCGCATCCTGGAGGTGCATGCCGAGCGCATGCTCAACGGTACGTTCAACCCGGGGTTCCGCATCAAGCTGCACCAGAAGGACCTCAACCTGGCACTCAGTGCGGCCAAGGAGCTCAACCTGTCGTTGCCGAACACGGCGATCGCGCAACAGATGTTCTCATCCTGTGCCGCCCATGGCGGGGCCGAGCTGGACCATTCGGCGTTGATCCTTGCCATCGAGGGCCTGGGGGGCTTTTCTATTCGCGATCATAAATAAATTTGCTAGGGGGCCTCGAAACGAGTCGCATACGCTGAACAGGGGTTGAATTTCCGGACGATTTCGCGATAAGATACGGCGCTTGCCCCGATTCTGAGACTCGGTGCGTATCGGCTTGGTTGCAAATGGCAACTGAGTCTGCGGTGCCAGGCGATGGGGCCGGGAGGGTGCGGCTGATGTCCATGCGGTTTACCGAGATCGGCCAGCAGCTTCGGGCTTACCGCCTGGAGTCGGGTCTGCGCGCTGAGGAGATCGCCGCCCGGCTCGGGGTGTCGCGCGCCGCGCTGTACCGCTACGAAAAGGGCGAGGTGATCAAGCTCGACACCATCAAGCGCCTCGCCGAACTGCTGAAGATCTCCCCGCTGTCCCTGCTGGGGATCGGCGTCGAGTACTACAACCGGCCGATCGGTTATTTCGAGCGGGTCCGCCAGATCGAGGAAACCGCCGATCAGATCCTGCAACTGTTCGGGCCGGTCTGCTACCTGACGACGTCGGATGCCTACGACGCGGCGCTGGGCGAAGCCTTCGAGGAGGCGGCCGACCAGGCCGGCCATGAACGCGCGGCGATGCGCAGCATGGCGGAGCAAGTGCTGGGCATCCTGGCGGCGCGCAAACGGATGTACGCGATGCGGCGGCCGGGCATCATCGCCATGGTGTCGCTCGCCTCGGTGCAGCGGCTGCTGGAAACCGGCATTGCCGGCGGCGTCCCAGTGTCCGACCGGGTGCGGCGGATCTGCCGCGACGTGGCCGTCTCCGAGGTGGAGAACATGGCCCGGCTGATGGAAACCGAGCCGATGGGCCTGCAATTCGGATTGCTCACCGCGGCGGAGCCGAGTTCGGCGTTCAAGATCCTGCGCGCGCGTGACCGCGTCAGCCTGGCGATCAACCCGTTCCGGCCGGACACCCACCCCAGCGCCCATACCGGGGTGGCGATGATCACCGGGGCCGACGAGGCGATCGCCGCGCATCAGCGCGTCGCCGAGGCTACCTGGCGCGAGGCCATCAAAGGGCCGGCCGGCGCGGCCCGGTTGCGGCAGTTGATCTCCTCCGGAATGTCGGTGGCCTAGGCGCAAGCCGGTCTCCTCCGTGTGACGGACGAGGCAGCGCGGCGGATTATTCCATGCCTTCTGCGTGGGTGCAGGGTGCAGGGCGCGGCGCGCGGCGTCCCCCGATCATTTCTTCGCGCGCGGAGCACGCCGTTGCGCTGGAGGCCGAACCGATCGGCAGCAGGGACGTTTCGGGTGGCGCTTGGCAATGCGTCATCCGCACGGCCGGAGGCAGCCCTGGCCGCGGAATGACCGACGTGGCCAGGGCCGCGCCTTTCCTGTGCCACGGGGCGGGCTGGGCGCCGCCGCTTGGGAGTGTGCACCGCCGCACTTTCGCGGCGCGGCGATTCCCGCTATGAAGGGCGCACGGACCCGTAGCTCAGTTGGATAGAGCGTCGCCCTCCGAAGGCGAAGGTCGCACGTTCGAGTCGTGTCGGGTCCGCCAATCTCTTCAATCGGTAATGGATGAACAGCCACTCTTGGAAGATTGGCCAGCAAGCCCATAGCTGGCAGAATTTGCCGGGTGGGCCTCCGCCGGTGAGCAATGACTCGCTCGGTCGCAGGGTGGGCGGCCATCCTCTTTCGAGGTGGAACGCGGCTGCTACGACAGCCCCGACAGACCGCAGAGGAAAATGGCAGGCGCGGTTGTAGCGCGGCGTATCCGCATCGGAATAACGCAGACGATCGAGCACAAGATGAGCACGAAGACGCGGGAACGGCCGCTCATGGAAGAGATTGCGAGCGCCGTGGTCCAGGGTGGCGCCGCGGCGGCAAGCGCGTTCGGACTGCTATACCTTGTCATACGGGCATGGCCGCAGCAGAATGTGCTGAAGCTCGCAACCATCGTTGTCTATGGTGGTTCGATGTTTATCGCCTTTGTGACATCGGCCATCTATCATAGCGTGCAGCACCGACGTATCAAGGCGGTTTTCCAAAAGATCGATCAGTGCACCATCTTCTTGTTTGTCGCAGGTACCTATACTCCATTTGCATTGCTGCCACTTCGACATCACGCGGGCGTGACGCTCCTGGCGTTGATCTGGACGGTGGCCATTGCCGGCATCGTCCTTCGCCTTACAAAGGAGTCCTTCTTTGATCGTGTTGCCGTCCCACTGTACCTCGCCATGGGTTGGCTGTGCCTTGGTTGGGGCATACCGCTCTACCAGATGGTCGGGACCGTCACGATCTTGCTGATAATTGCCGGCGGGATCATCTACAGCGGTGGTCTCTTGTTTTATGGCTGGCAGCGGCTGCCGTTTAGCAACCCCATTTGGCACCTTTTCGTGGTGTCGGGCAGCATCTCGTTCTTCTTCGCAATCGCCCGCTGCCTGCGTCAGTGACTGCCCATCTTCGGCCGAGATGCCAACTATCCGTTGGACCTTGCGGGTTCGGGCATCGTGGTCGCCGATCCTGCACCCGCCGCGGCCAGTGTCATGCGCACCCAACCGCGCACTTTCGAGTCCAGCGACGCGGCTCGGCCGATCGCCCAGTCCTTCAGGCCCGTGCGGCCAAAAGCACCGCGTTCAGTCCGCCAAAGG
>JBEKNT010000244.1:0-10238 GCA_049522565.1 Acetobacteraceae bacterium | reverse complement strand
CGATAGATGGCCGGGTCAAGCCCTGCCCCCGGGCGCTTGACCCCCGGGGGCAGGCCATGACGGTTGGCGGTGGTCTGTGCCGCACGGCAATCTTGCGGTCAGTTGGCATGAAGCCCGGCGATACCGGGCATAAGGCTGAACAGCGCGGAGGGACTCTTGACTTTGTGCCTTCGTGTCTGTGGGGCGAACCTGCGTCTCATCGCGTCCGACGTACCATGCCGCCCGATCAACGCGGCGGTGCCGTGGGTGCCGCCTGGACGAAGATCGGCGCCGCGGCAACCGAATTCTCGATGATCGCCGCATCCTCCGGCAGCAGGAAGCCGTCACCCTCCGCCGCGCGTGCAGCGACACGGATGCGATTCACGTAGTCGTTCTGGTCCTTGTAGCGCTCCGCCAGCGATAGCCGCTTGTCCTGCGTCGCCTCACGCGCCTGGCGTGTCGCGGCGAAGGGGAGGTAGGCGCCCACCAGCATGCAGGTGAAACTCAACGGCTCGTTCTGCGCGCCATGCACGCCCAGCGGCACGGCCAGATCGGGCAGGCGAACGCCGCCCAGCGGATTGCCGTCCGCATCGCGCTGCGGCACCTGGATGACCGCATCCGGCAGATTCTTCGGCGCGCGCAGCACGGTCGGATCGTCGTTGGCTGGCTGCAACGGCATCAGCCGGGTGGGCGGTGGCTCGATATTGGATGCGACCCACTGGTCGAGGCGCAGGAGTGTGGCACGCGACACCGGCACCCAGTCCAACCGGCCCGGCGCCAGCTTGCATGACGGGGCCTTGGCGACGGTCGCGTGGGCGCCACCGGCAATGTCGTACATCCGCACGTTCGCCGGCAGCGGCAGATCGGCGGTTCCCGTCGGACCGGTGCGGCCAAGTGAGGCGCGGATGGAGAAATAGTCCACCGTCGAATTGATCATCAGCATCTTGGGTGGGATCTCGCCGCGTGCCTGCATCTTGGCGATGATCTCGCCGATCGTCAGCACGCCGTCATGTACGCCGGGGAACTCCGGGTCGTCGAAGGTCGGCGCGCCGTCGGCACTCGACTGCGGACCGGTACCCGAGCGCATGATCGGCAACAGTCCGGCGCCGGAGACGAAGACGTGCATGCCGTCGATCACGCGACGTCCATCCATGCTGTTGAAGCCAAAGAGCAGAAAGGTTTTGAGGAAACGGCCGGTTTGCGACTTGCCGCTGGCCAGCACGTGGCTGATTTTGCCCGCGAGCGGATTGGGTGTGCCGGTTGCGTCCGCTGCGGCGTGCGCCAGAAAATCGGCGGCGTCGCGGACGATGGCGAAGCCCACGCCCTCGACGAAGCGTTGCTTGCCGTCGGAGTCCGAGAAGGACGGCAGGTCGGCGCCCTGGCCGAGTTCCCAATACACCTCGGCGACAGAGAAGCCGTGGTTTTCCAGGAAGCCGGTTCCCTCGTCGAGGTTGCCGGACTGGAAGGGCAGGCCGCGCGGACTGTTGTAGAGCGCGCGGGCATAGGCATGGCCACGGTTCGGCACATCGACCAGCAATGCGCCGTTGCCGGCGGTCGGGTTGGCCGGCATCAACAGGATGATCCGCGCCGCATACTCGACCATGCCGTTGGCGTTGCGCGCCGGCTTGTCGAGATCGGGGATCGCCTCCGCCGACGGCGAAAGCTCGCCGTGGATGCGGCCCTCCCAGCGGACGTAGTCGCCGGCCTGGAAGGAGCCATCGGGCTGTTTCGACGTTATTTCGAGCCTGGTGACCCTGGCCAACGCGTTCGACGGCGCCATGCCGGCGATGCCGATCATCGCGAGCGTCACTGCGACCACCAGGAAATGCGGCGTCTTCATCGTGGTTCCCCCAGTTTTTCGAATGCATGTCGCAGCAAGACACGATGTCACACGACGCTAACAAGTACTGCTCTTTGCAATCGGCAATGCTGCGCCGCGCGCCTTCTCCCGCGTGATAGCCGGGCTTGACCCGGCCATCTATGGCGGCACAGTGCCGCGAAAGATGGCCGGGTCAAGCCCGGCCATCACGCGGGACGGATTACCCAAACGCCGGCGCCACCTCCATCATGAACCGCGCCATTTCGTCCTTCACCTGCGCGTGCGGCTTCAGGCCGACGTTGAAGTAAAGAATGACCTCGTCGAACCCCGCCGCTTCGACTCGCTGCAGGACTTCAGTGATTCGCGCCGGTGAGCCGAGCAATACGGAGTTCTCCGTCAGGTCCTCCGGCTTCACCGTTTGCAACCGCGCAACCATGTCGATGAAGTAGCGATAGCTCGGCGGCGCCGTGGCCGGATCGCCGGGAAACGCCGGAATGACACATTCGCGATAGTAACGGATTTGCCGTGCCCGCGCCGCTGTCTCCTCCGCCGGCGTGTCGGCGAAATGGATGAAGTAGCTGCACATCAGCCGCCCCGGCGTGGTGCCGTGCTTCGCGCAGGTCGCGTGGTACAACTCGGCCACCTGGCGCAAGCCGCCGAAGCTCAGGGCCGCGGCGAACGGCGCGACGATCAACCCGCAACCGAGCCGCGCCGCCAATTCGATTGATGGCCGCGAGAACGACCCGACATAGGCGGGGATCGGCCGCTGCACCGGTTGTGGGGTGATCGCCACATCGTCGAACGCATAGTGCCGGCCGCGATGCGAAATCGGTCCGTCGGCCGACCACAAGCGGCGCACCACCTCCATGCCCTCTTCGAAGATCGACTGGTTGTCGTCGAACGACACGCCGAGGGGAACGTATTCGCGCCGGTCGTAGCCCCGCCCCGCGGCGAAATCGACGCGTCCGCCGGACAGCAGATCGAGGGTGGCCCATTGCTCGGCGACACGGATCGGGTGGTGCAGCGGCAGAACGGTGACGGCGGGTGCCAGGCGAATGCGCCGGGTGCGCGCCGCGACGTAGGTCAGGGCGAGATCCGGACAGGACAACACGCCGAGCGTGCTGAAATGGTGCTCGCCGATCCAGGCGGAATGCAGGCCGATCTGGTCGGCATAGACCGCCTCGTCGATGATGTCGGCGACGAACTGGTTGGGTGCGCGCCGATTGTCGCGGTAGGCATTGTCGCTGAGCGTGAAATAGCCGAACCGCATCGCGTCCGCCCCCCGTCAGTCCGCCAGCCCGCGCACGAACGCCGCCAGCCCCGTCTGCCGCGTGGTGGCCACGCGCGCCGCGTGCAGCACGGCGCGCACTGTCTCGACCGCACGTGGCAGGTCGTCGTTCACCACCACATGGTCGAATTCGGACCAGTGGCCGATCTCGTCATTCGCAAGCTGCATGCGGCGCGCGATTTCCGCGTCGTCGTCGCCGGCGCGGGCCCGCAGCCGCGCCTCCAGCGTTGCCATGTCGGGCGGCAGAATGAAGACGCCAACCACATCATCCGGCAGCGCGGCGCGCAATTGCCGGTGGCCTTGCCAGTCGATGTCGAACACCATGTCGAGACCGGCCGACAACGCCGCCTCGACCGGCGCGCGCGGCGTGCCGTAGCAGTGCCGGCCCAACACGCGCGCCCATTCCAGCAGGCCGTTCGTGCGCACCAACTGGTCGAACGCATCCTGCGTCTGGAAATGATAGTGCGCGCCATCGATCTCGCCGGCCCGCGGCGCGCGCGTGGTGACGCTGACCGAGAGCCGCAGTCGCGGTTCGCTGGCGGTCAGGACATCGGCAATCGCGGTCTTCCCGGCACCCGAGGGCGCCGCCAGCACGAGGCACAGGCCGCGTCGGGGGATCGGGGTCATTCGGGTGGGGCCGGGATCGAACTCATACCGCCGCACGGTCCATCCCACGTCATGACCGGGCTTGACCCGGCCATCGATCGCGGCAGGGTACGGCGAGCGATGGCCGGGTCAAGCCCGGTCATGACGTGGGTGCCGCCGGTGCTGGCCCTGATCATTCGATGTTCTGCACTTGCTCACGCAATTGCTCGATCGTCGCCTTCAGCTTCAGGCCGGTGGCGGTCAGCGCCGTCGAGGCCGACTTGCTGCACAGCGTGTTGGCCTCGCGGTTGAACTCCTGCACCAGGAAATCGAATCGCCGGCCGATATTCGCCGCCTCGGCCAGCAGGGCATGCGCCGCGGCAATATGGCTGTCCAGGCGATCGAGTTCCTCGCGCACGTCGGACCGTGCCGCCAGCAACGCCACCTCTTGGGCGATCCGCTCCTGCGGCAGGGACGGCGCCTCGCGCAACAGCGCCGTGAGGTTCTCCATCACGCGCGCCCGCTGCGCCGCCGGCTGGTCGGCCGCCTGTGTTGCGGCCTGCTGCCGCAGCGCCGCGATCTCCCGGAGCAAGCCGGTGAGGACGGCAGCGAGCCTGGCGCCCTCGGCCTCGCGCGCGGCGACCAGCCCGGCCAGCGCCCGGGCGAACCCGGCCTGGACCACCTCCGCCGCGGCGGCGCGTTCCTCCGCCGGATCGACCGCAGCGGCGCGCAGCACGCCGGGCAGCGACAGCAGCGCCTCGGCGCGCGGCACCGGGCTGCCGGGTATGCGCGCATGCAACGCCATCGCGATCGCCAGCGCTTGCTCCAGCGCCGCGGGATCGAGCGCCAGCCGCGCCTCGCTCTCGCGCTTCACGGTCAGGCCGGCGGTGACGTTGCCGCGCTTGAGGCGCTTGCCCGCGGCATCGCGCAGCGCGGGCTCCAGCGCGTCCCAGCCAGGCGGCAGGCGGAAGCGCAGGTCGAGGCCGCGGCCGTTGACACTGCGCAGCTCCCAGGCCCAGGCGAGGCCACCGGCACTGCCTTCGGCGCGAGCAAATCCGGTCATTGAGGCGAGAAGGGTCATGGCGCTGTTCTAACAGCCGCCCGGCGCACCGCAACCCGCGCTAGGATCGCGGCCATGACGCATTATTCCCGTGTGCTGATCACCGGCGCCTCGTCGGGGATCGGCCAGGCGTTGGCGCTGGCGCTGGCGGCGCCCGGCGTGACGCTGCACCTGTCGGGCCGGGACGCCGGGCGGCTCGGGACAGTGGTCGATGCCTGCCGGTCGCGCGGGGCGATGGCGACAAGCGCCGTCCTGGATGTCCGGGACGAGGCGGCGATGGCGGGCTGGGTGGCGGCGACCGGGCCGCTGGACCTCGTGGTGGCGAACGCCGGCATCTCCGGCGGCACCGGCGACAACCGCCCGGAGCACCCGTCGCAGGCTCGCGGCATCTTCGCCACCAATCTCGGCGGCGTGCTGAACACGGTGCTGCCGGCGATCGAGGTGATGCAGAGCCAGCCGGCCGGGCCGGACGGATGGCGCGGCCGTATCGTCGCGGTCGCCTCGATCGCGGCGTTCGTCGCGGCGCCGGGCGCGCCGTCGTATTGCGCGTCCAAGGCGGCGGTGGATAGCTGGGCGGTGGCGGCCGCGCTGGGCCTGCGGCGAGAGGGCATCGCGCTGACCAGCGTCTGTCCCGGCTATATCCGCACCGCGATGACCGCGCGCAACCGCTTCCCGATGCCGGGGCTGATGGACGCCGACCGGGCCGCGCGGATCATCCTGCGCGGCGTCGCGGCCGGACGGATCCGGGTGACCTTCCCGTGGTGGATGGGACTGGCCGCGCGTATCGTCGGGCTGCTGCCGCCGCGTTTGATGGGGGCGGTGATGGCGACGCAGCCGGGCAAGGCACCGGCGCAATAGGTCTTGGCCTTACCGGACCCTGGTACCGCGATGGAGCGACGCTGGCCTTGCCGGTGATCCGGCACCTGCCGTGCCGCCGGCACGGCATGTCTTGCCCGCTAGGCCGCGGCCTTGGGCGATCTGGCTGCCGCGATCTCGGTAGCCAATCCTTCGAGGGCGCCGTCAACGATGCGCCGGTCGCGGGGGAATTGTTGGCTTTCCGCGTCGAGAAGATTGCGCAACACAATCAACAGCTCGGCGGCCGTGGCCGGACGCCCGACCAGACACGCCTTGCGTATCAGGCTCTCCAGGTCGTCCGACAGTCGCCGCCGCATCGAGCGATTGAGTCGGTCGCGGATCACCGAGGGGTCGTAAACCTCCAATCGCCGCTCGGCAGCCGGCGGCGGCAAGGCGGCGTTACGCAACAAGAACGAGACTCGCCTCACGATGACCTCGCTGCAAGGGTGATGCGACCCTTGAGTATAGCCCGAAATAGCTTCGGCGCGGTTTCATGGCCGGCGTTTCCTGGCACCGGGATGGTGCCGCGGCGGCCCGCAGTGGGTGCCGGTAAATCCTTGCTGTGGCTGCTGTTCTGCCACGTTTCCGGGCGTCCCTCAGCCGCCTCGTCCCGCCGACGGCCTGACCAGTCGGAGCAGGAGGCAGGCCGCAGCCAGGACGCTCGGCGACCGGTGGCACTGCGTTGCGCGCGCGCTCAGGCTCGCTCAGTAGCGGTATGCGTAGGGCGGCGGGTAGTAGGCCGGCGGCGGCGGATAGTACGCCCGAGGGGGCGGGTAATAGACCGGGGGCGGAACGTAGAGCGACGGCAAGCCGATGAACACGCCGCCGCGCCAGCAGCAGCCCCAGCGCCCACCGTGCCAGCCCCAGCCGCCACGCCAGCCCCAGCCTCCGTGCCAGCCGCCGTGCCCGTGCCAATCGGCATGGGCGGGTGACGGCGCAGCCAGAGGGATGGCCAGGGCACCGGCCAGAGCCGCGATACGCAAGGTCGAGGAAACGAATGTGCGCATGGCATCTCACTCCTCATGACCGCGCCACACTGCGCAGCAATCACGGCAGCGGTATGTCGGTGATGTTTCAGAGGGTGACGGAGTGGTTCGCCACGGCGCCACACGGCATGGATCCGGGCTATCGTCGCACAGCTTCCACCATCTCAACCTGAGTAGATTCCGAGCCTCCCGGGCCGCCCCCTACCCGGCTACCATTACCGGGCGGTCGACCACACCAATCGGGGGCCAATATGGCCTATTATCGCGTGTATCTACTCAACGAAACTGATCGCATCTTTGATTACCAGGTGGTCAACCGGCCCACCGATGACGCGGCGGTTCTCGCTGCGGCGAGGCTTGGCGTCCGCAGCCCTGCCGTAGAGATATGGACGGGCACCCGCAAGGTCGCTCACCTGACCGCCGAAGAACTGGACAGCCGGCACCCTTGAGCATCGCTGATCGGCTGCTTTTGTCAGGCTGCCTGTTCGATACGGCGGGCGCGGCGGGACGCGCGTTTGGCATACCGACCGACCGCACGCCGGACCCGACCGCAAGCGACGTGTATCGACGTTGGCAGGGACGGCGGGAATAGCTGCCCCCAGGCAATATCCGGCTTGAACAGTCCCGCTTCGTCTTGCTCGACCGGGCGGCGCGGGACAAAAGAAAGGCGCGCCAACGGGGAGCCGGCGCGCCTTTTTTAGTCTTGGGCTAGAACCGCGATGCCGGGGAAGGCACCGTGGACCCTTGACATGGGCATTTGCCACGCGGCTACCACCTGCGGAAAATACCTACCCCCGCCCCGCGTGGCAGCCTGCCAATCGTTGTCCGATGGGTTACCAGGTGTGGACGACCTGGCGGTTGGACCGGTCCACCACGACGGTATGGTCATTGATGATGCCATAGCTGTAGCGGTCAGGCGACTGAACAACCACCGTCGATGGCAACGGATACACGGTGACCGTGCCGGGCAGCACCATACCGACCGTCGGCGTCAGGTTTGGATCGCTGAACGAGGTGTACTTCTGGGTCGTCGAGTAAGTGGTGATCGCGGCGCCTTGATCGGGAGTCCAGGTGGTGCTGGTCGTCGTTGTCGTCTGGGCCGAAGCAAGTCCGACGCCCGACAGAAGCACAGACGCAGTGACGATCGAAAACAGTGACTTCCTCATGGAGATCTCCTCATGCCGATACATGGTTTGAATAAGGCCGGCACTCGGGAGAACGGCAGGACCGAGCGCGGGTTGATGGATCAATTCAAGATGGAGTTGACCAACACACACCCTGGCCGCACGCTGCTTGGCCGCATAGCGGCGGAATCTACCCATACCTCCCCATCGCCGGATATGCTGGCGCCATGCCGCCGGGCGCTCCCTTGCCAGCCGCGCCCGGGCGCGGGATAGCGGCACGGCAACCCGGCATTCTGGAGGCATCCGCATGTGGCCCATCCGCTCCGCGCTGTTCGTGCCCGCGCATCGTCGCGACTGGGTCGGCAAGGCGATCCGCGTCTCCCCCGGCGCCGCGGTGCTGGACATCGAGGACTCCGTCCCGCCCGAGTTCAAGCCGCAGGCGATGGCACTGCTGCGCGAGGAAATCGCCGAGCTGCGTGCGGCCGGCGTCGGCGCGTTCGTGCGGGTCAACCCGCTGTCGGAGCGCACCGGCGAAGAGGTTGCCGCGGCGATGACCGAGGGGCTGACCGCCATCGTCCTGCCCAAGGCCGCCAATCCCGGCGAGATCCGCCGGCTGCACGATTTGCTCAGCTACCACGAAGGCCGCGCCGGCATGGCGCATGGCAGCGTCGGCATCCTGCCGCTGCCCGAGACAGCCGAGGGCATGCACGACGCCTGCGCGCTGGCCAAGGCGAGCCCGCGCGTGAAGGGCATCCACGGGGCGATCAGTGGCCCGGTCTCGGGCGATTTCGCCCGGGCGTTCGGCTTCCGCGCGACGACCGACGGGATCGAGCAAGTGTATCTCGCCTCGAAGATGGTGCTGGACAGCCGCGCCGGCGGCGCGCCCTACCCGATCGCCGGCATCTTCGGCACGCCGATGAACGATCTCGCGGCGGTGGAGCGGCTGGTGCGCCGCGCCCGCGACATCGGCTATAGCGGCGTCGCGGTGATGCACCCGTCGCACGTCGCCGTCGCCAACGCGGTCTATCGCCCGACGCCGGAGGACATCGCGTATTTCTCCGGGCTGCTGAAGGTGTTCGAAGACGCCGAGAAAGCCGGCCTGGGCGCGGTCAGCTACCAGGGCGCGATGGTCGATTACGCCATGCTGCCGCTGGCGCAGGAGGTGATGGCGGAAGCGAAGCGCTACGGGCTGGTGGCGTAAGGCGACGCCCAGAGGCAAATGAGTCATCTTGTGACGCGCACGACCGGCCTCACCGTCATGGCGCATTGGGCGGGACCCGTGCGTTATCTGGCGCGGCAATTGTTGGGCGCTGCCTAACGGCACAGGCGGCAACACGATCGAGGTAGCAACGAATGAGCGTGCGCGCAGGCCGAGAGTTCCTGGCAATCCCCGGGCCGACGACGATCCCGGATGAAGTGTTGCGCGCCATGCATCGCCCGGCGGTGGATATCTACGCCGGCCCGCTGCTGGCCCTGACCGACAGCCTGCTGCGCGATGTCGCGCGCGTGTTCCACACCAAGGGCCGCGCCTATATCTACATCGCCAACGGGCACGGCGCCTGGGAAGCCGCGCTGACCAATGTGCTGTCCCGCGGCGACAAGGTGCTGGTGCTGGAGAGCGGCCGGTTCGCCATCGGCTGGGGCAACAATGCCGCGCGCCTGGGCGCCGAGGTCGAGGTGCTGAAGGGCGACATGCGCCGCGCCGTCCGGCCGGAGGAGGTGACGGCGCGGCTCCGCGCCGACCGGCATGGCAGCATCAAGGCCGTGCTGGTGGCGCAGATCGACACCGCCTCGGGCGTGGTGAACGATATCGCGGCGATCGGCCAGGCGATGCGCGCCGCCGGGCACGACGCGCTGCTGATGGTGGATGCGGTGGCCTCGCTGGGCTGCATGCCGTTCGAGATGGACGCGTGGGGCGTCGATGTCGCCATGTCGGGCTCGCAGAAGGGCATGATGACGCCGCCGGGCCTCGGCTTCGTCGCCGCCAACGACCGGGCGCGTGCGGCGCACCAGACCGCCGGGTTGCGCACGCCCTACTGGGACTGGACCAGCCGCGACGGCGACGAACACTACCAGAAATACGCCGGCACGCCGCCGGAACATCTGCTGTTCGGCCTGCGCCAGGCGCTGGACCTGTTGTTCCAGGAAGGGCTGCAGAACGCGTTCCGCCGCCACCGCCTGCTGGCCGAGGCGGTGCGCCGCGCCGTGGGGGTGTGGGCAGAGGGCGGCGCGATCGGCTTCAACATCACCGACCCGCGCGAACGCTGCGATACGGTGACGGCGGTGCTGACCCCGGGCTGCGATCCCGAGGCGATCCGCGGCTACTGCAATCGGAATTGCGGCGTGGTGCTGGGGCACGGCATCGGCGAGTTGTCCGGCAAGGCGTTCCGCATCGCGCATATGGGGCACGTCAACGCGCCGATGATCCTGGGCACGCTGAGCGTGGTCGAAATGGCGCTTGCCGCGCTTGGTATGCCGCACGGGAGGGGTGGGGTGCAGGCGGCGATCGATTGGCTGGCGGGGGAGGTCGAGCCGGAAACCT
>JBEKNT010000243.1:0-10262 GCA_049522565.1 Acetobacteraceae bacterium | reverse complement strand
CGGCCCCCTCCCTCAAGGGGAGGGGGAGTTTGTTTCAACGACACGTGGGACGGCGCCGTACAGGTAGGAAAGCACAGGAAAGTATGGGATGGTCCGGCTTCCGCTCCTGAGCGTGCGGGGCCGGAGCTGCAACGAGGAGGCAAGCGACAATGAGGAAGCTCGCCACGGCGCTGGTCGCCACGACCGTGCTAGCCGGCGCGATGGGTGCCCACGCCACGACCCTTTACGTGGCCGCCTATGGCGGCTCCTTCGAGGACGTGATGCGCAAGCAGGTCTTCCCGCCGTTTGAGAAGAAATACGGCGTGACCGTCGAATACGTCGCCGGGAATTCGACCGACAACCTGGCCAAGTTGCAGGCGCAGAAGGGCGCCGAGCAAATCGACGTCGCCGTGTTGGACGATGGGCCGATGTATCAGGCCGTGGCGCTGGGGTTCTGTGCGCCTCTGGCTCAGGCGCCGATCTATCACGACCTCTACGATGTCGCCGGGTTTCCGTCGGGCAAGGCGGTCAGTATCGGCGTGGTCGGCACCGGCATCATGTACAATTCGAAATACTTCGCGGAGCAGCATTGGACGGTGCCGTCATCGTGGAAGGATTTGGAAGATCCGAAATTCAAGAAGAAGCTGGTGATTCCGCCGCTCAACAACTCCTATGGGCTGCATGCCCTGGTCATGACGGCGCGGGTGAACGGCGGCGGCGAGAAGAACATCGATCCCGGCTTCAAGGTGTTCAAGCAGTCGATCGATCCCAACGTGCTGGTTTATGAACCCTCGCCGGGGAAGATGACCGAACTGTTCCAGACCAACCAGGCGGTCGTTGCGGTGTGGGGCTCCGGTCGCGAGAAGGCGCTGGCCGCCACCGGATTCCCGGTCGATTTTGTCTATCCGAAGGAAGGCGGCGTCGCGCTCGGCGTTGCGGCCTGTCCGGTGGCGGGTGCCGGCGACAAGCCCGAAGCGCAGGAATTCGTGCAGTTCCTGCTGACACCGGAGATGCAGGCCGTATTGGCGCAGGGCGCCGGGCTGGGGCCGGTCAACAAGACCGTGACGCTGCCGGCCGACCAGCAGGCCGGTATTCCTTATGGCCCCGCGCAGGTGGACAAGCTGCAAAAGATCGACTGGGACACGGTGAACGCGCATCGCGAGGAATGGAACCGCCGCTGGACACGCGAGATCGAGAGCGGCGGCTGATCGGCCGATCCTTTCGTTCGAGGCCACTGTCATTGCGAGCGCAACGAAGCAATCCCCCGCCTGACGAGCTTATGCGGCTCGTCAGGCAGGAGATTGCTTCGCTGCGCTCGCAATGACACTGAGGGGTCGGAGCGCGATGGCCTTTCTGGTGCTGGACGAACTGACCAAAGCCTATGGCGGCACTGTCGCCGTTGACCGGTTGTCGCTGGCGGTCGGAGAGGGGGAGTTCGTCTCGCTGCTCGGCCCCTCGGGTTGCGGCAAGACGACGACGCTGCAAATGATCGCCGGCTTCCTGGAACCGACCGGTGGACGTATCAGCCTCGCCGGGGCCGACCTGCTGGCCGTGGCGCCGAGCAGACGCGGGCTCGGCATCGTGTTCCAAAGCTATGCGCTGTTCCCGCACATGACCGCGGCGGAGAATGTTGCGTTCGGGCTGGAGATGCGGCGTGTGCCGCGCGCGGAGCGTGACGCGCGGGTGGCGGCGGTGCTGGCGCTGGTCGGCCTGACCACGCTCGCCGACCGGTTTCCGAACCGGATGTCGGGCGGGCAGCAGCAACGGGTGGCGCTGGCACGCGCCCTTGCCATTCGCCCGCAGGTCCTGTTGCTCGACGAGCCACTGTCGAATCTCGATGCCAAGCTGCGCGAGGAGATGCAGATCGAGCTGCGCCAGATCCAGCAGCGGCTCGGCACCACGACCATCCTGGTGACCCACGATCAGTCGGAGGCGATGGCGCTGTCCGACCGTGTTGTCATCATGAACAAGGGGCGCGTTGAGCAAATCGCGCGGCCCGATATCGCGTATGGCGAACCTGCCAGCCCGTTCGTCGCCAGCTTCCTTGGCAAGACCAACCAGTTGGCCGCGACGGTGCGTGCGACCGACGGCGGCAGTGTCATCGCCATCGGGGACCTGGTGTGGCCGGCGGAGCCCGGGTCGTCGCCAGGTCCCGCCGCAGTGTCGGTACGGCCCGAGAGGATCGGCTTCGTCGCGACGGGTGGGCTGCGGGGCATCCTGCGCAACCGGGTGTTCCAAGGCAGTCACTGGCTGCTTCAGGTGCAGACCGACGCGGGCCTGGTGACGATCATCCGGCAGAACAGCGGCGACGCACTACCCAACGAGGGCGAGCAAGTGGGCCTCGCCTGGCGCGCGGAGGACATGGGCGTGACGGCTGGTCCGGGCACCGTCGCATGACGACCGTCGCATGACGACCGTCCCATGACGACCGCCCCATGACGATCGCGCCATGACGATCGCGCCATGACGACCGTCGCACTCACGCACCGACGGAGCGAGCGCCAGCGTCTGGCGCCCTATCTGCTGAGCGCCCCGGCGCTGGCCGTTCTGGCCACGCTGCTGGTGGTGCCGCTGGTTGCCACCGCGCTGCTCTCGCTGCACAGCTTCAGCCTCTACAAGGGTATCCAGAACGTTTATACGTTCGGCAACTACGCAGACATTTTCAGCGATCCGTATTTCTACCGGATTTATGCCCGCACCTTTCGCATCGCGCTGATCGTGACGGTCCTCGCGGTGTTGCTCGGCGCGCCGGAGGCCTACATCCTCAACCGCATGCGCGATCCCTGGCGCCGCATCTGTCTGCTGCTCGTGCTCGGCCCGCTGTTCATCTCGATCGTTTCGCGGACCCTCGGCTGGGCGCTGCTGTTCGGTTCGACCGGGCTGGTCAATCAGGGGATGATGGCGGTCGGCCTGATCGCCAGCCCGTTGCAGTTCATGTACAGCGAGACGGGAGTCGTGATCGCACTCACCCATGTGCTGGTGCCGTTCGTGGTGATCTCTGTCTGGGCCTCGCTGCGACGCCTCGATCCGCATGTGGAAAATGCCGCGGTCTCGCTGGGTGCCGGACCGCCCACCGTGCTGCGCCGCATCCTGCTGCCCCAGGTCATGCCCGGCATCCTGTCGGGCGCCATCATTGTCTTCGCGCTCGCCGCCAGCGCCTTCGCGACGCCGGCGATCATTGGCGGCCGCCGGCTTCAGGTCGCGGCGACGCTGGCCTATGACGAGTTCCTCAACACGCTCAACTGGCCGCTCGGCGCCGCGATTGCCGTGCTGCTGGTGGTCGCCAACGTGGTCATCGTGGTCGGCTGCAACCGGCTGATCGAGCGGCGCTACGCACAGGTGTTCGAATGATATGCAAGTACACCTCTCCCGCTGCGCGGGAGAGGTCGAGACGCGTCAGCGTCGAGGGAGAGGTGTAGAAGCGCCATGAACGGCCGCCTCGCGCTCGCGTTCCACGCCGCCTTCATCGGCTTCATTCTGGCACCGATCCTGGTGGTCTGTGCCGTAGCCTTCACCTCACGTGGCTATCTCTCGCTGCCGGTCGATGGACTGTCGTTGCGCTGGTTCCGCGCGATCGCGGCGAACCCCGATTTCGTCAACGCGTTCCGGGCGAGCCTGTGGCTCGGCACGTTGTCGGCAACGATCTCCGTGGCGTTGGCGGTCCCGGCGGCGCTGGCCATCGCGCGGTATCGCTTCCCCGGGCGCGACGCCGTCGCCACATTGGTCCAGGCGCCGCTGATGATTCCACCCGCGGTGCTGGGGATCGCCTTCCTGCGCTTCTTCACCGTGACCGGGCTGAGCGGCTCGTTCGCCGGCCTGGTCATGAGCCACGTGGTCATCATCATGCCCTACGCGCTGCGGCTTACGCTGTCGGCCTCGACCGGCCTCGATCCGCAGATCGAGCATGCGGCGGCCTCGCTCGGCGCATCGTGGTTCGCCACCTTCCGGCGCGTCACGCTGCCGATGATCCTGCCAGGCGTGGTCAGCGGCTGGGTACTCGCCTTCATCACCAGCTTCGATGAGGTGACGATGACCGTGTTCATTGCCTCGCCGCGCACGACGACGCTGCCGGTGCGGCTGTTTCTCTACATCCAGGACAATATCGATCCGCTGGTGGCGGCGGTTTCCGCGGGGCTGATCGCGCTGACCGCGGTGGCGATGGTATTGCTCGATCGCATCTACGGGCTCGACCGTCTGCTGGTCGGTCCCGGCAGCCGGTGACGGAGCGATGGATGCAACGTGCGGCGTGCAGGCAGTGGTGAGGGGCTAGCGGTGCAATCAACGCAAACAACCACGCCCGACGTCATCGTCATCGGCGGTGGCCTGCATGGGTGCTCGGCCGCGCTGCATCTCGCCATGCGTGGGGCAGCGGTCACCGTGATCGAGCAGGACTACGTCGCCCGCCATGCGTCCGGCGTGAATGCGGGCGGCGTGCGGCGCCTCGGCCGCGATGTCGCCGAGATTCCCCTGTCGGTGGCGTCGCTCGAACTCTGGTATCGCATCCAGGATCTGGTGGACGACGATTGCGGTTTCGAACACCACGGCCAGGTCAAGGTGGCGGAGAACGCGGCGGAACTCGACATCCTGCGCCGCCGCGCTGCGGAATTGCGGGCGCTCGGTTACGACCATGAGGAAATCATCGACCGGGCCGAACTGCGCGCACTGGTGCCGGCGATCGCGGAGCATTGCGTGGGTGGGATCGTGTCGCGCGCCGACGGGGCGGCCAATCCGTATCGCACCACGATGGCGTTCAAGCGCAAGGCGGAAAGCCTTGGCGTCCGCTTCATGGAAGGCGAACGCGTCATCAGGCTCGGGCGTGCCGGCCGGCGCTGGGGCGTCGAGACGGCATCCGGTGGACGGTGGGAGGCGGCTTGCGTGGTTAATTGTGCGGGCGCGTGGGCAGATCGGATCGCGGCCCAACTTGGCGAGCCGGTGCCGCTGGAGGTGTGGGCGCTCATGCTGATGATCAGCGCGCCCATGCCGCATTTCCTCGATCCGGTGATCGGGGCGGTCGGGCGGCCGCTGTCGTTCAAGCAATACGCCAACGGCACGGTGCTGATCGGCGGCGGTCACAAGGGGCGCGCGCGGCGCGACGCGAACTGGACGGACCTCGACATTGCCGGCCTGGCACGCAGCGCGCGGACGGTGTCGGATCTGTTCCCGGTCATGCGCCCGGCGCAGATCGTGCGCGGCTGGGCCGGCATCGAGGGGCGGCTGCCCGACGACATTCCGGTCATCGGTCCGAGTTCGACCGAGGCGGGTGTGTTCCACGCTTTCGCCTTCGCCGGGCATGGCTTCCAGCTCGGCCCTGTCGTCGGCGGCATCCTGGCGGAGCTGGTCACCACCGGGCAAAGCAACCTGCCGATCACGCCGTTCCGGATCGATCGTTTCGGTAAACCGGGGCAGTGATGTGGATCGGGTGGTCCATTTCAGGCGCCGCAAGGCCGACATCGCCGGCCGGGCGCCGCGGAGCCTGTCATTGCGAGACGCGAAGCGCCGAAGAGGCGTCGATGAGATCCTGCGGTCGTGCGGCATCATTCTCCATCGCCTCGGGACACAGTCCCTGGCCGAGCGCGGCCTCGCGCACCGCAGCGCGGTGCTCCTTCAGCTCCTGGCAGGTGCTGGAAAGCATGATGGAACGATGATCGGCCACCACTTCTCCCCGGTTCGGGCGCGATAGCAGACAACGAACTCGTGATTATGCTGCAACAGGCGCCAAGGCCCGTCCACGGTGCAAATGATCTGAGAGGATTTGTCGCCCTGCGGTCGCTCCGCCCGGTGCCGGCGTGCCGTGTCGCTATCCGCGCCTGCGCGCCCGATGCGCCTCCGCCATCTCGGCCAGGCTGGTAAAACGGAAATTGTAACGAACCCCCGGAGGCGGCGCCGACGTCGCACCCCAGCCTTGCGCATCCTGCCGCCGGTCGATCCACGCCGAGGCCAGCCCCGCCGCATTGGCCGGCGCATGGTCGTGGAACAGGCTCTGCGCGGTATGCAGGATGTCGCTCCGCGCCAGCCCCATCGCCGCAAGCTGCGCGATCAGATAGGCGAAGTTGCGCGGATCGGGCTTGTAGGAGCCGATATCCTGGGCAGTGAACACGGCATCGAACCGCACGCCCAGCCGAGGCTGCGTCGCGGCGAAGCTGGCACGATCGATGTTGGACAGGATCACCAGTTTGTAGTGCTGTTGCAGGTATTGCAGTGCCGCGACGGTATCGCCGAACGCCGGCCAGTCGCCGACCGAGGCGCCGAACGCCCGGTCCTCCTCGGCCACGGGCGCAACGCCCCAGGCGTGCGCGAGTTGCGCATGCACGACACCCAGCAGCTCGGCATAGCGCATCCCCGGCGTGGCGGCCTGCTGGCGCGCCTCATGCTCGGCGAACCTGGCCAGCACGGCGTCGCGCGACAGGTCGATGCCCGCCCGCGTCAGCAGCGGCTGCAAGGCGGCGTACAGGCCGCTCTCCCAGTCGATCAGCGTGCCATAGCAGTCGAACGTCAGAACGCGGAAGTCGGTCAGTTGCATGACGAGCCTCGTGATCGAAGGGGCGGCGGTTCGCTGCGGTCGACGCGGCGGCCGGTGCAGCGGGTCGTGGTACCGGCTGCCATAATCCTGCCGCGCCCGTTGCGGGAGGGGGCAAGGGTGGGTACAGCCAACCGCCGCGGTTGCAGACACTCCTGCCGCAACGGGACGGGGAGGCATTTGCCCGGGCAGTCGCGGCGTGCCGGATCAGCCGTTCAACAGGCTCGCGGCAACCAGTTCCTCGACGAAGCTTTTCACCATACTGCCGGCAAGCGCCGAGGCCACCTGGGGGCCGATGATATCGCCGACGAACCAACCGGCGATGCCGCCGACTTCCTTGCCGGCCAGCGCCTCAAGCAGCCGCTTCAGCCGCGTGGTCAGGCTGTCCTGGAATTCTGCGCGCGGATCGAACACGCCGGCGGGCCAGGGCAACTCGGGCCGGCTGGCCTCGCGCGCTATCGGGCCGTTGCCGTCATAAGAGACGTCCGGGAGGATCGGCAGGAAGTAGTCCGACGCGTGGGTGGTCGCGCCAATCGCGAACCGCGCGCCGTTCTGATCCACCGCCCAGCGGGTGCGCTGCGCCAGCGTCCATGCGTCGAACAGCTTGTTGCTGCCGCGCAGGATCAGGCCGGTGCGCAGCATGTTCTGCATATTGAGCCGCCCGAGCAGAAAATCGTGCACGCGCCAATTGCGATGGCAAAATCCGGCAAAGGCGTAGAAGCGCGCGCCGACCGTGGCGAGCTGTCCGGTCACCCGCATATCGAGCCGGCGCGGCACCAACTGGAAGCGGCTGAACACTGCCGGATCGGCCATCAGGTCAAGATCCGCGGTCAGGTAACGCGCAGCGTTGACCACGGATCCGGGCAGGTTCGACAGCACGGAGACGAGGTCGGGCGTCCCCGTGGGTGGCGTGTCGTCCGCTTGGGTTGCCAGCGGATCGATCATGAGCAACGCCCGCGTCGCAAGCTCCGGTGCGCGCGGATTGCGCCCGACCAAACCGGCAAGTGCGGTATGCACCAGGGTGATCGGATCGTTGTTGAAGGTGCCGCCATCCACTGCGTCGAAACTGTAGAGCGGCGACGCCGGGTCCAGCATCTTGTCCCATTCCGGCTGGGGCCACTCAACGTCGGAAACCGGATCATGCGGCGTGACGTGCGGGCGATAGAGATAATGACTCAACGGCCGTGCCAGCCGCCGCGCCTTGAGCCCAACCGGCATCGATCCTGATGCCACGGCGCATTCCGCCAGTGTCGCGACATCGACGAAGTCGGTGTTCGGCGCTTGCAGCGTCCGGTCCACCCAGAATTCGTCCGCCCGCTTGGCCGTGTGCGGATCGGCGCCATTGGGAATGGCGAAGCGGGCAAGATCGTCTTGCTGGATGTAGTCCGCGCCGCGCCAGCCGGCGTCCCCATCGGTATCCATCCGGTAGGGAATCCCGCGCAGATTGGCGAGTGTGACCGCAAGGCGGAACGGGGCGGGGAAGTAGGGCCGTGCCTGGGTGGCCGGCTGCTGATCAAGGCCCGCGATGTTGTCGCGGATGCTGTCGATGATGTCGCAATTGACGATCGAGAGGATCTCGCCGTGGTCCAGATCCGCTGTCGAGAGCAGATCGGCGGCGTTGATCTGGTTGACCCAGGCTTCCCAGAACGGGTTGCCGGTATTGCTCGTATCGGCAACGAGATCATTGTACGAACGCGTGATGTGCGGCACCGGCCGGCGACTGACGAGTGACAGAATTGCGCCGCAGATGGCTCCGCCGGAGGCGCCGCCAACGCTAGGGATGCTGACATTGTGCGGCTGGTTGCCGTCATGCCATGCCTCCAGCGCCTGGAGCAGGAAATCCAGCGCGCCCGCGGTCCAGGCACCGCAGGACACGGTGCCACCAAGTACCAGGCCCAGTTCGAACACGCCTGGTGGTGGATCGTCGCGCGTGAGCGGAAACAAGCTGTCGGCGACCGCCTGATCGAAGACCGGAGGATTCTGCTGCGGCATGGAAGCACATCCTTGGCAGCCCGATGCGATTTCGTAGCACACCCGGTATGACCGGACAACATCCGATCGGCCGCCGCCGCGCTGTGACCAGGGCAGGTTGCCTATCCGCAAGGGACATTTCGGGATACGCGGGGCTCGCGTTCGCCCGCACCAATCCACGCCCCGGGCTAGCGATATCTCCTGAAGCTGGGCCATGCTACGTCCAGCGGTACCTTCCGCCCGCGGCAGATCCATAGGGTCCGCCCGGTCTCGCCGGGCATTGCCCACGGATCATCGAACACACCCGCCGGCTCGACCGAGGCATAGCTCTTCAGCAAATCATCACGGTTGCGGCCGAGCCGTATCACCACGCTGCCATCATGCCCGCGCGGTCCCCACAGGAAATACTGATTGTTGCCGCTGATCGCCGCCGGCATGTGCCACGCTGCACCAAGCACGTCGACCGCGGCCGCCTCGCCGTAATTGTCGCCCAGGAACACGGCCCGCGCTTTTTCGTCAGGCGGCAGCGACTGGTACGCGCGTCCGACCAGCGCCGCCAACTCCGGCCAACCGAACATATCGGCATAGTACTGCGACAGCCGTCCCAACTGCTCATGCTCCATCGGATGCGGTGTCGCCCCCAACCAATCCTGGTACGCAGCAAATTGCTCCACCGGCAGGATCGGCAGGACGAACGGCGCCACCAGCAGCCCGTTCGCGGCGATCGCCACCGCATAGATGGCCCGCACAACGCGCGCCGCGATCCACGCCTCGAGCGCCACCGCCCCGCCGGCGAACAGCAGCGGGTAGGCGCCGGCCGGATAGTATGGTTTCGCGTGCAGCACGAACATCGCCGCCAGCAGCACGACAAAGCCAATCGCGAAGCCGCGCAGCGCGGCGAAGCGCCGCCAGACGGCGAAGGCCACCAGGCCGCCGAGCCACAGCGGCAGGGTCGCGCCGTTCACCTCGCGAATCTCGGCGCGCAAAAACGCCACCGGTGACAGCACGAGATTCTTGTCGGTCGCTCCGACGCGGCCGATCTCCAGGAACGGCCAGCCATGCGCCGCCTGCCACAGCACGTTGGGCAGCACGATGATCCCCGCGATCGCCGCCGCCACGTACGCCCCCGGCCGCGCCAGTACGCGGGCGGGCTGCGTCGCCAGCAAGCCGACCGCCAGCGCCACCAGCCAGAACCCGATCATGTATTTCGTCAGCAGCGCCACGCCGACCATGACGCCGAGCGCCGGCCACCAGCGCTCGTCGCCGTCCCGCAGGATGCGGATCAGCGCGTAGCCGCAGAACAGCCAGGCCAGTGGCTGCACCGCGTCGGTCGACAAGATCGTTCCGGTCGCCAGATAGACGCCGCCGCACAGCACCGCCAGCCCGGCCACCGTCTGCGACCAGCGTGCGCCGCCGAGCAATCGCGCGGTCTCGCCGGTCAGCGCGATGGTCGCGCCATGCGCCAGCGCCGGCAGCAGGCGCAGCATCACCAGTGACGGCGCGAACCAACGATGCATCGCCGCGGCGAGCAGCGGAATCAGCGGCGGCTGATCGACATAGCCCCAGTCCGCATGTTCGCCGCAGACGATGAAATACAGCTCGTCGCGAAAATAGCCGTAGCCGCCGCTGGCATAGAGATGGATGGCGACGGCGAGCAATGCCAGTGCCCAAGCGGGACGATCGCGCAGCGTGCGCAGCGTGGACGCCAATGGGGACTCCGCCAAAGGAGGTCAGAACCGGCCGGTCATCATATCGGTTCGGCTCGACATCGCGCGTGCTTTGTCGTGGCCGATCC
>JBEKNT010000242.1:0-10281 GCA_049522565.1 Acetobacteraceae bacterium | reverse complement strand
GAGGAAATCGCCGCCGAGGTCCGCCGCCGCCCGATCGGCGCCGTGCTCGCCGACATCTGCCGCGATCTCGGCATCCTGCCGAGCCACCCGCTGTGGCGGGAGCTGAACCTGGCCATCATGGACAACGGCGGCAACGCCACTGCCCTGATCCAGGAAACGTTCCGGCGGCGGGGCAGCGATTGGACGAACGATACGCGCTCCATCATTCCACCGATGCCCCCCGGATGGACGCCACCGTCCGGGCAGTCCTTCCTGCCCCCCATGCCGCCCGGATGGCAGCCGCGGACGCGCCCGCCATCCGCCGCGGCTTCCGGCACCGATCCACCGGAACCTGTCGCTCGGACCACGATCAAGGCGTGACGCACGGGGCCGGCCCACGGCTTGCCCCGCCGTCGCGATTCGGCCGGCGGCCCTGCGGCACGATTCGCGTTTGGGCGGCGGTGGCTGCCTGGCTTGGTGTCGGGCGGCGACGGTGACTCGTGTTGCGGCGATAGTGGGGCGTGGCCCCATAGGCGGCAGGATTAAGCGCTCGACGGAGCAAAAATTCACTCCCCCTCCCCTTGAGGGAGGGGGAGTTTTCTTCTCCACGTCCCGGTTAACCTGACGCCTATGGGGCCTGGCCCTGCGAACACGAGGTAGCAGCCCGCCCATCGCCTTGTCATCCTGCCGCGCTTCCCCTCCGCGCCGCCCCAAGGCACTCTCCGCCGCATGCGCAGACTGCTTCGGGGCATTGCCCGCTTGCTCACCATTCTCGGCATCCTTCTGCTGTTCGTCGTGGCGCTGATCGGCGGCGTGCTTTGGCTCACGCTGCCTCGCTCCAGCCAGGTTGCCCGCATCCAGGGCCTGTCCGCCCCGGTGGACATCAGCTTCGACGCCGACGGCATCCCGCGCATCAAGGCCGCCAACGACCAGGACGCTGCCGCCGCGCTCGGCTTCGTCCACGCACGCGACCGCATGTTCGAGATGGAACTGATGCGCCGCAACGCCTCCGGCCGGCTGTCGGAACTCGCCGGGCCGGTGACCCTGCCGCTCGATCGCACCATGCGCATGCTCGGCCTGCGCCAGGCCGCCGAGGCCGACTACGCCGCCCTCCCCGCCGACGGCCGCGCCGTGCTCCAGGCCTATGCCAACGGGGTGAACGCCTGGATCGCGCTGCGTGGCCGCTTCGCCGCCCCGGAGTTCCTGCTGTTCGGCGCCCCGGAGCCCTGGACCCCGGTCGATTCGCTGCTCTGGGGCAAGACCATGGGCCTGTGGCTGTCGCTCAACTGGCGCACCGAGCTGTCGCGCCAGGCGCTGGCCGGACATGTCCCTCAGCAGACGATCGACGAGTTGTGGCCCGACCAAAGCGGCCCCGGCCACCCACAGGCCTCCCTGCCCCTGCCGGAGCAATTCGCCGATGCCGCCGCGCGGCTGGAGGCGGTGCTGCCGCGCTTCCCCTCACCCTTCACCTTGCCCAACACCGCCTCCAACGAATGGGCGGTGGACGGGCGCCACTCCGCCACCGGAGCACCGCTGCTCGCCGGTGATCCGCATCTGGCGTTCGGCTTCCCCGCCATCTGGTACCTGGCGCGCATCGACACCCCAAACCTGACGCTCGCCGGCGCCACCGCCCCCGGCATCCCGGGGCTGGTGATCGGCCATAACGGCCATATCGCCTGGACCTTCACCACCACCGGTGCCGACACCCAGGATGTGTTCGTCGAGACTCCGGTCGGCGCCGACCAGTACCAGACGCCGGACGGCCCCAAGCCCTTCAAGACCCGCCAGGAAACCATCAAGGTCCGCGGCCGGCCGGATGAGCTGCTGACTGTTCGGGAAACCCGGCACGGCCCGGTGATCAGCGACCTCCAGGGCCGCAGCGCCATGGGTCCGTCGAGCGGCCCCATCCTGGCGGTCGCCATGGCCAATCTCGCCCCCAGCGACACCGCCGCCGCCGGACTGTTCGCGCTGAACCATGCCGAGACGGTGCAGCAGGCCGGCGCCGCCGCGGCGCAGATCAGCGCGCCGGTGCAGAATCTGTTGGTGGCCGACCGGCAGACCATCGCGCTCTACGTCACCGGCCGGGTGCCGATCCGCCGCGCCGGGGACGGGGCGGCCCCCGTGCCGGGCGACGGCTCGCATGACTGGGTCGGCTGGGCCTCGGGCGACCAGTTGCCGCACTACGTTGCGCCGGAGAGCGGCCGGCTGGTGAACACCAACGAGCGCATCGCCCCGCCCGACTTCCCGGTGTTCCTCGGCCGCGACTGGTTCGGCGACTGGCGTGCCCGCCGCGTTCGCCAATTGCTCGACGCGTCGGACCGCCACAGCGTCGCCGACTTCGCCCGCATGCAGACCGACGTGGTGAGTGCCTTCGCCCAGCAGGTGCTGCCGACGCTGCGCGCGGTCCCGCCGCAGCGCGACAGCGTGGGGCAGGCGCAGGCGCTGCTGGAGGGCTGGGACGGCGCGATGGCCATGGACGCCCCGCAGCCGCTGATCTTCAACGCCTGGATCAACCAGTTCTTCGCCCTGGTGCTGCGAAGAGCGGGTATTCCCCTGGCCGATAGCGGCCCATTGCCCGATTTCGTCGCCTTCGTGCTGTCGCCGGCCGGCGCCCATTGGTGCGGCGGCGACTGCAATGCCACCCTGGTCGAGGCGCTGAAGACCGCCGTGGCGGACCTGTCCGCCCGCTTCGGCCCCGACCCTGCCGGCTGGCGCTGGGGCACGGCGCATCCAGCGGTGTTCGCCCATCCGGTGCTGCGCGCCATCCCGATCATCGGCACGCTGACCACGCTGACGATCCCCAGCCCGGGCGACGACACCACGATCGACCGCGGCGGCCCGCGCTTCAGCGATTTTTCCTCCGTGCACGGCGCGGCCTATCGCGGGGTTTATGACCTCGCCGACCTCGACCGCTCACTGTTCGTCGTCACGCCGGGCCAATCCGGCAATCCGCTCAGCCGGTTCAGTCGGAACTTCATGACGCGGTGGCGCGATGGCGCTACGATCACTATCGGACCGCAACCCAACACCGTCACAGCCACCCTGCGCCTCACCCCATGATCTACCGCATGCCCGTCCCGGACGATGACTTGCTCACCCGCGGTGTGATGCTCCGCCGGGTGTTTGCCTGGTTCATCGACCTGCTGCTGCTGGCGCTGATCCTGCTGGTGCTCTGGGTGGTGCTGATGCTGTTCGGGTTGCTGACGCTGGGGCTGGGCTTGCCGTTGCTGGGCGCGCTGCCGTTCGTGCCGTTCTGCTACCACATATTGTTCCTGGCCGGGCCGAGCAGTGCGACGCCCGGGCAGCAGATGCTCGGTTTGGTGGTGCGGAGGAACGATGATTTCGGCCGTCCCTCGCCGCTCCAGGCGGTGATCTCGACCATCGTGTTCTATCTGACGCTTGCCACCTCGGGCCTGCTGCTGCTGGTCGCGCTGATCACCCTCCGCCGCCGCACGCTGCACGACCTGGTGAGCGGGCTGGTGGTGGTTCGCGCCGAGGCGATGCAGCCATTGACCCCGCCCTTCGGCTACGGGAACATCCCAGGCGGATCCCCGTACGCATGACTTACAAACCTCCGCGCCGGCCGCAATTCTTCTACACGACGGCCCCCCTGCCCTGCCCGTACCTGGCGGGACGGACCGAGCGCAAGGTCGTCACCGAGATCACCGGCCCCGACGCCGACGCCCTGCACGACCGGCTGTCGCGCGCCGGCTTCCGCCGCAGCCACAACATCGCCTACGCGCCGGTCTGCCCGTCCTGCCAGGCCTGCGTGCCGATCCGCATCCCCGTTGCCAGCTTCCAGCCCGACCGAACGCTGCGCCGCCTTGCGCGCGCCAACGCTGCGATGGAGGGGTTCGAGGTCCCGGCCCGCGCCACGGCGGAGCAATTCCAGCTCTTCCAGCGCTACCAGCAGGCGCGCCATGGCGAGGGCGACATGGCGACCATGAGCTTCTACGACTACCGCGCGATGGTCGAGGACACGCCGATCGAGACCTTCATCGTCGAGTTCCGTGACCCCGACGACCGCCTGGTGGGCGCCTGCCTGACCGACAAGCTGGGGGACGGATTGTCGGCGGTGTACAGCTTCTTCGCTCCGGGGCTGGAGAAGCGCTCGCTCGGCACCTACACGATCCTGTGGCTGATCGAGCGCGCGCAAGCGTCCGGGCTGCCGTTCGTGTACCTTGGCTACTGGGTGCCGGAGAGCCGCAAGATGGCCTACAAGTCGCGCTTCCGGCCGAGCGAGATCCTGATCGGCGGCACTTGGCGGATGATGACCGACGCCGATCTGGAGGCCAGCGAGGTCGAGGACGTGGCGCTGGTGCCGGAATCCGCCGACTGAAAGTTGGAGAGGAAGGTAAGAAAGACTCCTTCCCCCTTGCGGGGGAGGGTTGGGGAGAGAGGTGCGAACCACGCCGGACCATGCGGATCGACCCCTCTCCCCAACCCTCCCCCTCAAGGGGGGAGGGAGTCTCGTTCTCCATCTCGTTCTCCATCTCGCTCACCCTCTCACCCGCAGGCGCCCCATGACCGCCGAACCCGACTGGCTGCTCTGGGCGCGCGAGATCCAGGCGACGGCACAGACCGGCCTGGCGTTCTGCAAAGACCCCTACGACATCGAGCGCTACCAAGCGTTGCGCGGCCTGGCGGCCCGCATCCTGGCTGCCCATACCGCCATGCCCGCCGCGCGCATCGAGGCGCTGTTCGCCACGGAGCAGGGGTATGCGACGCCCAAGGTGGACGTGCGCGGGGCGGTATTCGATCCGGAGGGCCGCATCCTGCTGGTCCGCGAGGTGCAGGACCATGGCCGCTGGACCATGCCGGGCGGCTGGGCGGACGTGAACCAGACTCCCGCCGCGTGTGTGCTGCGCGAGGTGACGGAGGAATCCGGCTACGTCGCGCGGATCGTGAAGCTGGCCGCGGTGTGGGACCGGGCGCGGCAGGGCCACCCGCCCTCCCCGTTCTCGATCGTCAAGCTGTATTTCGTTTGCACGCTGGCCGGCGGGGCGCCGAGCACCAGCCTGGAAACCAGCGGCACCGGCTGGTTCGCCGAAACCGACCTACCCACCGATCTGTCGCGCGGCCGCACCCTGCCGCACCAACTCGCCCGCATGTTCACGCACTGGCGCCAGCCGGAATTGCCGACCGACTTCGAGTGATCACGCAGCGAGCGGCAGCAGCACCGCCCACAAGGCCACGAGGCCAGCCGCGATCGCAGCCGCGATGAGCATCTGTCGCATGATCGTGCGTCCATGATGACGGTGATGGGGCAGCGCCGGGGAAGCCGTTGCGGTACGACGGGCGGGCGGGGCACCGATCTTCACTTGCATCCGAAAAGCTGGGATGAGCCACATCGCCGGCCGCCTCTGCATCGACATCGGTATCGCCCGACGCCGCAGCGTCATTAGGGACCGATGGCCGATAGGCACAACATCGAAATGACCGCGCTGAATTGCGGTGAACGCGACAGGGTTTTCTTGCGGCTTTTCCGGTCGGGCTTTTCGGAAAAGGCCCCGCCTTTCTTCGCTCCGGAGCCGCTGCGCCGGCACAATATGGCGCGGCGCGCGGCCGACACGTTATGCTCGGGCGCATGCTCAGCGACGCGCAACGCCGCTTCCTCGAGGCCGGACGCGTGGCCCACCTGGCCACCGTGGATGCGCGCGGCGCGCCGCATGTCGTGCCGGTGTGCTATGCGATCGCCGACGCCACGCTCTACATCACCATCGATGAGAAGCCGAAGCGACAGGATGTGCCGCTCAAGCGGCTGCGCAACATCCTCGCCAACCCGGCGGTCGCCGTGACGGTCGATCGATGGGACGAGGACTGGACCCGCCTGGCCTGGGTGATGCTGCGCGGACGCGCCGAGATCCTGGCTGACGGCGCGGAACACGATCGCGCCCAGACGCTGCTGCGCACGCGGTATCCGCAATACCGCGCGATGGATCTGGCGCCGCTGCCGGTGATCGCGCTGCGCATCGAACGCGCGACGAGTTGGGGGCAGATCGCGGAAGGGTAAACCACGCCCGCGAAGCGGGAGAGCTCGCCGCGCGGCGGCGGTGAGGGTGCCGCGGAGCGATGGCAGCAAAGGCGCAGGGTGCCGAGCCGATCACCCTCACCCTCGACGCTCCGCGTCTCGACCTCTCCCACTTCGTGGGCGAGGTTTACGGGGTTGCGAGCCCTGCCGATCCTGCCCACACTCCGCCGCGCCAAGAAAACCAAGGGAGGGGAAACCGATGTCGTCACCCATGCTGCGGCACGCCGCCGCCAGCGCGGTTGGACTGCTGCTGGCCGCCAATACCGCACTCGCCGCGCCGTACATGATCGTCGGCAACGATGAAAAAGTCCTCTGGGACGACCAGGGCAAGCCGATCATCTCGCCAACCGGCAAGGACACCGTGCAGATCGTCGATGTTGCCAAGCCCGAGGCGCCGAAGATCGTCGCCACCTTGCAACTTGAGAACTCGATCGTCGGGCCGCCGACCAACCTTGCGATCTCGCCGGACAACAGCATCGCCCTGGTGGCGGATTCGATGACCGTGGTGGACGACAACGGCACGCGCAAGATGGTGCCGACCGACAAGCTGTGGGTCATCGACCTCAAGGCGAGCCCGCCGAAGCTGGCGCAGACGGTGACGCTCGGCAAGCAGCCTTCGGGCCTGTCGTTCAGTCCGGATGGCCACATGGCGCTGGTGTGCAACCGCGCCGACGGCACCATCAGCGTGTTGCAGATCGCCGGCACGCAGGTGACGGTGACCGGCACGATCGCCATGGGCAGCCCCGGCGTCTCCACCGTCGAGTTCACCCCGAACGGCAAGCACGCCCTGGCGGTAAAGTCGCCGGACAACCACGTGGCTCTGCTCGACGTGGACGGCGACAAGGTCACCTACAACAAGCTCGACCTGCCGACCTACCTGTTCCCCTACAACGTCGTGGTCACGCCGGATTCGAAGCTGGCGATCACCGCGGATAACGGCTTCGGCGGGTCGGCCGACGGCAATATGGACGCGGTCAGCGTGGTGGACCTGACCGGCCCGCACCCGCACGTCATCGCCCATGTGACCGTGCAGGATGCGCCCGAGGGATTGGCGATGAGTTCCAAAGGCGATCTCGCAGTGGTCGCCAACGTCAACGCGTCGAACAATCCGCCGGCCTGGTTCTACCACAAGAACGGCACCGTTACGATCCTGCGCATCGACGGGCAGAAAGTGACGGCGATCAAGACACTCGACGTGGGGCGTGTGCCGGAGGCGGTCGCCTTCACCCCGGACGGACGCTACATCTACGTTGGCAATTATACCGACCAGGACTTCTCGATTCTGAAGGTGAACGGCACCAACGTGGTCGATACCGGCAAGCGTTTCAAGGTGGGCGGGCATCCGGCATCGGCCCGGATGAGCGCACACTAAAACCTCTTCCGCGCTGCGCGCGGGAGAGGTCGCCACGAAGTGGCGGGTGAGGGTGATCGGGTCGGCAGGAAGCAGGTAGAGCAGGGCGACCCGATCACCCTCACCCTCGTCGCTTCGCGCCTCGACCTCTCCCGCGTCGCGGGAGAGGTTTTCTTCGTTCTAATGCCGCGCCAGCAGCGGAAACTGCACGCAGAGTAATTCGGCGCCGGCCGGCCCGGCGGTCATCGACAGGGCGGCGTCCTCGGGGCCGACGAACACGCAGGATTCTACCGGCAGCGGCGCCGCGCCGGCACAGGACGCGTTGCCAGCCAGCACCAGCCAGAACTGCCCGCCGCCATAGCCCGGATCGGGGCCCGTAGCGGTGGCCGCCGCGGGCAGCCGGAACCGCCACGACGCCATGCCGTCCGCGGTTTCCATCTCGGTCAGGTGTTCAACCGCCGCCAGCCGCCCCAGCTCGGCATCGGACCAGGGCGCCAGCGGCCCGCTGGTGCTCTCGCGATGCTGGTAGCGCGCCCGCGCCGCACGCAGTTCCGACCGGGCGGAGGGCATGTATTTCGCGCCCGGATCCCAGGTGTTGCGCAGGGTGAACCACGCGACGCCCTCGCCCGCCGCAAGGATCGGCCCGTAGGCCGACCAGGCGTCGGTGTAGTGCACCGCGACGGTGCCGATGTCGTGCCGCCCGAGGCGGCCGCCGCCTTGCACCACCACCTGGAACTGATCCGCCTGGTGGAAATGCGGCCGCACCACCGCACCCGCTTCCTTCTCCACCAGGAACGCCATCGGGTACAGCGTGCCGGACTCCGGCGGTGCCTCGCCTTCCCTCAGCGTATTGCGATTCTGGCCGATGAACGTGGTGTGCCAACCGTTGCCCGTCTTGCGCCGGTTCGCCGCGCGCGCCGCTGCACTGTCCGCCGTGAGAATCATGGCCTGATGCTCCACTTTTGCCGGGCATGGGGCAACGATCGGGCTTTCCTGTCAACTGCTGCCGCGGTCGGCGACCGGTCGCTTCGCTTGCCCGAGGTCATCCGAACGCGCGGCGAATGCGCCCCCAATCCTCGATCGCATGCTCCTGGCCGGGCGGGATGGAGAACACCACCTGCGCAAATCCCGCCTCGGCCAGCCCCGCGACCCGCTGCTTCAACTCATGCTCGGTGCCGATAAAGGAGGTCTTGCGAATCATCTCGGCGGTGATGAACCGCCGTTCGTCGGGCCGGACCTGCATCAGGTGGCCGACATGGTTGGCGAGGTAGTAGGCCCGCGCCGGCTCGAAGCCCCGGGCCTGCGCCACGTAGCCTTCCACCGCCTCGGCGAATTCCGGCAGCATCGCGACCGGCGCGGGATAGCCGGCCAGCGCCGCATCGGCCGCGCGATGCAGCAGCATGGCGGCGCGCGGCGCGGCCAGCGCCATGCCGCGCGGACCATCGACCGGCTCGCCCTCGTCCAGCACCGCGCCGCCGATCCAGGCGACCGCGGTCAGCGCGTCGCGCGCGCGGCCGGCCGCCTGCCAGCTCCCCCGCATTTGCTCCAGCGCCGCCGCGCCGCGCTCGACATCGGCCACGTTGTCGATCCACCCCGCGCCGAGATCCGCCGTCAGCACCCGCGCTCGCGGTCCGCTGGCGGCGATGTAGAGCGGCATCGGGTCCTGCGTATTGGTCAGGCCGAGATCGGGCGAGAGGAAGCGGATCAGCCGGCGCTTGCCCTCGATCTCGATCTCCACGGTTTCGCCGCGCCATAGCGCCTGCACCACACGGATGTATTCCGCCATGTCGGCCAGCCTGACCGCGGGAAGCCCCATCGTGCGGCGGCCGGTAAATCCGGTGCTGATGCCGAAATCGATCCGGCCGGGCGCCAGCTTGTTCAGCGAGGCCAACGCGTTGGCTGCCACCGGCGCGATGCGGTTCGACGGGATCAGCACGCCGGTGCCGAGCCGGATGCGGGTGGTCTTCATCGCCGCCGCCGCCATCGCCACGAACGGATCGGCGCTCAGCATCTGGGTGTCGAAGAACCAGGCGTTGGAGAAGCCGAGTTCCTCGGCGCGCCGCACCAGGCGCCAGGAGTCGGCGGCGGCCGGGATGGCGATACCGAACTGCATGTGTGTTCCCCCCACTGTCATGGCCGGGCGTGGCCCATCGGGATCAGCATAAGACGGCGCGCGGCAAGGGGGAGATATCAGCGCTCGACTCCCTCGCATATCCCGGTGTCTCCGGGCCTCCACATAGCCACCCGTACAACATCGCCGCCGTATCCCAGCCGTAGATGGCGCTCCCGAACGTCGGGAACCCGAAAGCCGTGCGCGACAGGCAAAGCTGCCGCAAGCCGATCCGTGCCGGTGTCCCGGGTTGCAGGCCGGTGCCCGGATGCTGCGACAGCGCATGCCCTGGCGCATTGGCTTCTGCTGGCACGCGCGGATCGGCGTTCACGACGGGCGGCGCTGCCGGCGGGATGGTTTCTGGTGCATGGGGTTCTGCCGCGCCGTGCGGCACTGCGGCCGGTGCGGCGCCGGCAGGTGGGAAAGCGGCGCCCTGCATCGGCGCTTCTGGTGCATGGGCTTCTGCCGGCGCGCGCGGATCGGCGTCCACGACCGGCGGCGCAGTCGGCCGGGCGGCTTCTGGTATAGGGGTTCTGCCGGCTGCTCCGCACGGCCACCGCCGCCGCTGGCCTGCCGCGATGCGCGGCGATGGTTTTGCGGGTCGCGGAATTGGTGCAAGGGGTTCTGGCAGCAAGCCGATGATGTCGGCCTCCGGCCGGCGCGGACCGCGCAGCAGCGGCAGGTGGGTGAATTGGTGCAAGGGGTTCTGGCAGACTCCGATGTGCCCGGCCAACCGGAGCGGGGAGGCCTTGTCTCACGACCGTCTCGTTTTCTGCCCCGCGGGACCGCAGGGCTTCGCGTGAGACGCAG
>JBEKNT010000241.1:0-10305 GCA_049522565.1 Acetobacteraceae bacterium | reverse complement strand
GCGTCTGCCGGTGATCCGCAACGCTCCCGCGCGCCGGCGCGATGGCGTCGATCGCGAACCAGGCCGCCGCACGGCATTGCGTCCCGGCGCCGCGGCGTGCCAAGTGCCGGGACCGCGCGCACAGTACCCGCCCGCCCAAGCAGTCCCCTCGCGAGACCCCGCCATGCTGCTCGCCTCGAAGTCCTACGACGTCGACGACATCCACGCGGCCCAGGAGCTGTATCACGCCAACGGCTGGACCGACGGCCTGCCGATCGTCCCGCCCACCCGGGACGCCGTGCAGGCCTGCCTCGACTGGGCGATGACCCCGCCCGACCAGTTGCTCGGCATCGAGCCGGTGCGCGCCACCCCCATCACCGCCGAAAAGCTGGCGATCAACGCCGTCATGGCCGGCTGCCTGCCGATGCATTTCCCCGCCGTGCTCACCGCCTTCGCCGCCATGCTGCAACCGGAGTTCCTGTTGCACGGCGCTACGTCCTCCACCGGCGGCTGCGCCGTGCTGATCGTGCTGAACGGCCCGATCCGCCGCGAACTCGGCGCCGCCGGCACGTTCAACGCGCTGGGCAACAGCGACCGCGCCACCGCGGTGATCGGCCGCGCCATCCGCCTCGCGCTGATCAACATCCTGGAGGTGCGGCCCGGCGGCATCGACCGCTCCACCATCGGCCACCCCGGCAAGTTCAGCTACTGCGTCGCCGAGGACGAGGAAGACTCCGCCTGGCTGCCGCTGCACGTGCAGCGCGGCCTGCCGGCGGAGGTGTCGGCCGTCACCGTCATGGCGGCCGGCGCCCCGCGCCAGATCATGAACGAGTGGACCACCCAGCCGGAGGAAATCCTGGAAACCTTCGCCGCCGAGATGCGCGCCAACATGCGGCACTACTCGATCTGGAGCGGCAACTACGCCCTGGTCATCCCGAAGCAGCTCCGCGACCACCTGCAAGCCGCCGGCTGGAGCAAGACCGACATCGCCGCCTTCATCCACGCCCGCGCCCGCATCCGGCGCGGCGAATGGGCCGAGGTCGGCAAGGCCGCCGTGGTGCGCGACCGCGGCGACGCCGAACACGCCGCCCTGGCCTCGGCGGACGCGCTGCTGGTAGTGGCGGCGGGCGGCCCGGCGGGAGGCTTCGGCGCGGTCATTCCTCCGTGGCTCGGCGACAAGAGCAGGGCGGTGACGTTGCCGATCGGGGCGTGCGTGGACTGCGGGCCGGAAACCGACAACAAAGGTCACCCGGGCGCTGCCTGATGCAGACGCGGCAATCCCTGCTGCTGGCCGCGTCAGCGCTCATGCTTGGCGCGCGCGCGCCCGATGCGCCGTGATCCTCCGTGGTGCTCCGTTCCGCCATGTTCGAAGCTTTATTGCATGCCGCGCCGGCACAGGCGCCGCTTGGTGCCCCGTGTGCGTGCGTAAGCCCGAATCGGAACGTCGGGGCCGGCCATGAGCCAGTCCCGTGCGTGCGCTTTGCCGCGATGTGTGCGAAACGGTCAGGGCGGCCCGGTGGCCAGCGCCGCGGCCGCCGCTGATAGTTGCGGTAACGGATCAAACGGCGGGTCCGCCGCTTCGCCGATGCAGAAGCCCAGCGCGCGGCGAAGCCCCTCCCGTCCCAGCTTCTGCCAATCCCAGTTGCTCCCCGGCTTCCTGTCCTGCTCCCGGCTGAACGCCTCCTCCCGGCGTGCCTTCGTCTGCATCAGGGTGCCGACGCTGCCGCCGTAAGAGCGGATGCCGTCGAACAGCGCGTTCCAGAACGGGCCGGTGCAGAAGCCGGGCACCACCGCCAGGTCGAGGCAGATCTCGACCAGGGTGCGGCCGAGCGGGCGGCGGCGCACCTGCGCCTCGAGTTCCTCCAGCGTTGGCATGAAGAGTTCAGGGTCATTCCAACCGGCCGGGCGTGACGGCGGAGGCACGCGCTTCCGCGCGACAGGCGCGTCAGCCGGCTGCGCGGGGGCCGGCGGATCGGCTGGCACGGGCGGTGCCGCGGCCGGGCGCTCGCGCGATGCGACGCAGCCGATATCGCGGCCCCGCGCCGCGCGCGTGAGCAACACGTTCTCTAACGCAGTGGCACGCAGAATGCCGCGTTGCAGGTGCGCGAGGATGGCATACAGCCGGCCGGTGCCGAAGCAGGCCGCGATGGGGTTAAAGTCGGGGCTGGCGGAGCGGTGCTGCGCGGTCTCGGCGAGATGGCGGCCGTAGCCGAGCAGGATGCGAACGGTGTGCAGCAGTGCGGCGATGCGCGCCGGGATGGTCCGCGCCGGCACGGTCTCGCCCGGCCGATCCGGTTGTGGATCGGGGGGTGAGGCAGGACAGGGCGTGGCGGCCGCGGCGTGCTGCATCCCGCATTACTAACAATGTTAGGAGCGTTCTGTCAACATAATTGTCAGCCGGAGCGATCCTGGGCAAGTCTCACCATCGTCTCATTTTGCTCTGGGCGAGACGGTGGCAGCGCCGGCCGGGCAACTGCTTCTGGTGCATGGGGTCTTGGCAGCCACCCGCGTGATGCTGCGCTGGTGGCGCCGGCGGCGGGACGGACGGGCTGGCGCGGCCTCGGGCAGGGCGGGCGACGCCGCGAATTGGTGCATGGGGTGTTGCCCGCCACCCGGCGCCGCGGTCGGCGCGAGCCTGGGCTGCGGCGGGTCCGTCGGCGGGGTGGCCGGCTGGTGCGTGCGTTCCCAGTCCCGCTTGAACGCCTCCGGTCCGTCTTCCATCGGCCGGCGCATGGCGGCGACGTAGCCGGGATAATCCAGGTCGTCCTTGCGCCGCACCGCCTGGCGCTTCTCCAGCGCACGCGTGGCGGTCTGGGCGAACCGCAGGAAGCCGAGCGCCCGGGCCGCGAGCAGACGCTTTTCGGACTGCGTGGCGTCGGCCGCGGCGGCGGCATCGAGCAACTGCATGCCGCTGGCGTGGGCGGCGACGATCTGGGTGGCGTGCATCGCAATTAAGGCGCCGGCCACGCCCGCCTGGACGCACGCCCGGCTAGCCGCCCCAATTCGTGTTGACTTGATCGACTTTTATGGATTTTGCCTTGTTTTGTGTCAAACTGATTTGGTCGCCACTGACGATGGGCGGCGGTGCATTTGTGAAACCGCACGTTTCGTCATTCGCCGAGGCGTTCGTATTATATTTCATATTGACATAATTCAAGAATCCAGAGCTGTAGGTGTTCTGATCGCCGGCCCATTCGAAAACGCTTGTGGAATACAGAGTCTTTGGCTTCGCAGTAGTCGGTCCAATAAAGCAGAAGCCCCACCCTTGAGGCGGACTGTTCGGTGGCCAACTGCCCGTTGGCCAATTGACAAGTGGGTAAAAGGTCGGGGTAGCAAAAACCTGCTGAAGCGTCGCCTCGAAATCGCACGTAGAGGGCGACGGCGGAAGGGGCAACAAGACACTGGCCGGGGGGACCGGGGTCGGTGCCGGGGCGGGCTGCGCCGCAACGTACTGGTCAAACTGCGCCGCATAGCCACTGGTGCTACCCGACCACTGGAAAACTTTGCTGACGAACGTTGATACTAGAACCGGGGTGGCTGGCGCAGGACCCGGTCCCGGCGGTTGACCCACAACAATCGGCGCAGGCTGCGGTGGAACGACGGGGCCGCCGACCATGCCTTGCCCGTTGCCCTGAACGATATTGCCGAGCACCTTCGCCGTGCACACTGCCCATCCGCTGGTCGGAGGCACGACGGGCGTCGGGTTTCCGGCTACCTGCGAGACGCCACAGGCGGCCAACGGCAGGGAAGAAACGACCACGCAGGCGCACACGCGCGATCCCCGTGTCATGTTTATCCTCCTTACAGTCTCACCGCGTCATTATTTTTGCGGTACACCAGGCGCGACGTTGGCACGGCACGGCGGGAGCGCACATCGTGATTCCCGCACTCCATCTTGGCGGGACGCAGGCCGCCCCCGCTAACAGGGCGATAAATAGCTGTAGGAGGTTCCGGGGAAGCCGTCCAGGAGCAACGCCGGGGGAGTCAGGGCAATTGCACTTGGGTCGTGGCGTGAAGCGGGGGCGACTAAGGCGACGCCCAACGATTATCGCATCAGGCGTGGCACGGACCACGCCCATCCCGTCATGGTGGGCGAAGGCCCGCTATCCACGCCTTTCTTGCGTATCGCACCATAGATGAAGCCGACATCACCGGCCCGCATCGCCATCCTGGCCGATTTCATTGAGGCTGTCAGCACCCGCTACAGCTTCACCAGCGAGCCAATTGCCATCGGCGTCTCCAACGGTGCCATTATGGCGGCAGCCCTGCTACTGACCCGTCCGAGCCTCTTGGCGGGCTCCATCCCGTTTTGACCACTCTCACCGTTCAGCGATGATCTGCTGACCGGCCTGGACAGCACGGGTCATCGACGGTGAGAGGGACAGTCGCAGATCGCCGGCTGATGGTGCAAGACGGGCCGAGCGCTTGATCCGTGCTGGTGCGACGATGGAGCATCATGTGCTGTCCGCCGGGACTCCGATGAGATCGGCTGCGCGGAGGGATTGGTTGGCCTGACACCCAGTACGAGCGCGAACAATCCGAATTTGACACCGAAGCTTTGATTTAGATCAAGGCAAAAATGGTGCCGAAGTTGCACCAAGACCATCTTGGGTGGTCAGACGTGGCAGCGGACCACATCCCCTGCGTGCTCAGCGGGAAGGTTCCTCATATGTATCGGCTGGCTTTTATCGGCCTGACGGTCGGTTGCTTGGTAGTGGGCGATGCTCACGCCCAATATCCAAATCAAAATCCGAACAATCCCCCGGCATTCGTAGGCCAATTCTTGAACGGAATTCTGCGCTCGATACCGACGCAGCCGCCACAGCCAGCATATACACCACAGCCTGGGTATGTGCAGCAGGCAGCGCCCCAGCCCAATCCGCAGGCTCAGCAGCAGATTGACGAGGAACGTCGTCAGGCTGCTGCCGCCGCCGAAGAGAAGGTGAAGCAGCGACAACAGGCCGAGGCCGCCGCAAAAGCCAAGCAACAGCAAGCTGATCTCAAGGCTCAGGCTGATGCCAAAGCAAAAGCCGATGCTGAAGAGCGCAAAAATCAGGCTGCCGCCAAGAAACTTCGCGCCGATCCGGCCTTGGTTGCAGTGCTCGGGTCTGATCCACGGGACATCACCGCTCTGATCGTCGGCAAGGACACCCAGGGCGTAATCCGCGACCTGAAAGGCAAGCCGGTCTTCCAGACGCCACCGATCGCTTGTCTGCCGTTCGGTGGCCTGACGACCGAGCCCGGCAGTCCGGAGATGCGATTCCTGGCCGAAGTGATGGCGGACATCGTACAGCAAGGCGGCTTACCCGGCGCATCCGTCACCCCGAGGGTGTGCGATCCGTCGGACCTCGGCCGCTACGATCTGGTGATATTCTCGGCCGGACAAGTGCCGACGGCTCCCACCGACGTTCTTTCGGCCTTAGTGAACGCCCTTGGGAGCCAGCGATTGGTCGGCTTCAACACCTTCACCGTGGCGGATTTCGACGCCCGCGAGAGCGCCAAAGTGGCCGCAGCCCAGGCTGAGGCAGCGCGGAAGGCTGCCGAGCGACAGGCGGACATCGATAGCTTTCGAACGCGTGATCCCGCCGTCATCTCGGCGATTCATTTGCAGTCGCCGGCCACGGTGGTGTGTCTGATGGCGGCCGACGCGGAGGGCGTGCGCTATCTGCTCAAGCGCAGTGATTCGCCGTTTGCCGGCTTGGTCAACGGGAACAGCGCGGTCCTTGCGGTCCCCACCGACGACGCGATCTTCATTGCCCTGAAGAAGCACGACTGTGTGGCCGCGATCGGACCCGCTGGCGCGTTGCAAGATGTGGTGGCAGCCCTGACGCGGGATAGCGTGCCGGTGGAAATCGACAGCGGCACGCTGGACCAAGCAAAGTTGGCGAACTGGAAAGTACTCGCCGAACAAGACCTGCTTGCTGAGCAGGCTGATCAGGCGAAGTCTCTTGAAGAGCGGCGTCGGGAGGACGCCAAGCAAAAGGCCGACGCTGAACAGCAGCAAACCCTTGAGGCAGAGCGGCAGAAGAATGATGAGGCAGCCCGGCAGGTGCGCATTCAGGAAATGCGGAAGCTCGTAGCATCGAAGGCCAACGCGGTAGTCGATGGCATCTCCGATCAAATCCGGAGTTACATGACCGTCGTTCGGAATGAGATAATCGCGAAGCAACTTCCAAGCAGACAGGCGCTTTCGGTATTCCAGCCATGGGCGGATCAGTACGCAACGTCGATCAAGCAAGGGTGGGAGTTTCAGGCTACCAATGCGACCATTGAAGATTATGGGCGTGCGCAATGGAAGCAACGCACTATCGAAGCAATTAGCGTGCGCGTTGAGTTCCCAATGCTGAATCGGGTGATCGGGGAGAAGCAGACGGCCTGCGTTGATTTTATCTGGATCAACGACGAGGAGTTCGGCTTTCGGAGGAACCCGACGACAGTTTCGTGTGACAAGTATGCTTCTGCTTTCTCGGCGTGGTCAGAGGAAAATGGCTTCACATCGCAATGGACGCTCCTGGAATAGCAGTCCGCCACTGCACGAAAGATTGACAATCTATGCGACGGATCATCGCAGCCATCGTCCTCGCGGCAGCATTTGCTGTTCCGGCGAGGGCGATGCAGTTTCATCAGGTCCCGTTAGGCGACAATGATTTGGCGATCAGCGCGATCGGCGAAATCGTTGATGGTGACACCGACCGGCTGGGGGAATTGCTTCAGACTTTGGCAGGCACGACGCCATCGGAACGCATCCGAGTTTTCGTGCTCGACAGCCCTGGCGGTCAGATAGTTGAGGCGGAAAAACTTGCGGGGCTGATTCGGCGGCTACAAGCTGGCGTCATGGTGCTATCAGGATCGCAATGCAACTCGGCTTGTTTCTTGCTCTTCGCTTCCGGAGTGCCAAAAGTCATAGCACCGGATGCGCTCATTGGCGTGCATAGTGTATCCGCTGAGGGTCAAGAAAATCTTGACTCGATGGCATTCACGACGCTCTTTGCTCGGGATGCAGCAGACCTCGATGTGCCGCCGCAGATTATTGGTAAGATGGTGGAGACACCACCCAACCGTGTCGCATGGCTGACGCGAGATGATCTTGCTCTAATGGATGTGAAGATCATGGCTCCCGAGGCAGCACCTCCGCCATCACCGCCGCCATCACCGCCGCCTGTTGCGTTCGCGGCACCTGCCATCACACCGGTCCCCGCACCCGCACCTACGCCATCACCGACGACAAGGATTGGTCCGAGCTTCGATTGTGCGAAGGCCGATTCTCCACTGATGCATCTCATTTGCTGGGACGCTGATCTGTCGAGGGCTGACCTTTTATTGGTGCAACCCTATTATGTCCTGCGACACGAGGTCGGTGTGATCGGTTGGAAACCGTTGATGGTTGAAGCCATCAACTTTCAACAGGAAGCGCAGCAAGCCTGCGGGATTGATGCTGCCGGAAATCTGCCAGCCGATTTGCTTACATTGAAAAGCTGTCTAATTCGTGCCTATACCGCTCAGCGGAACGTATGGATGGCAAGACTATCCGGAGCGGGATTGCAAGAGGCAAAACGTCCGCCCGATCAACACATTGCTTTGCAAGACAAGCTGCAAACTCTCGGATTTTTGCCTCCGATCCAGAAGCCGGATGGCATCTATGGGACAGCGACCAGAACCGCTATCATGAACTGGCAACTGTCTGTTGGTTTGTCGCCCACCGGATTGCTCGGCGACGGCGATGTTGCCAGACTGATGCAGACACAATAAATTCCTGGATTACAATAGGCCCGCGCGATGTAGGATTGCACGCCCCCGGCCGACACCGAAGCCGGCCCTGCTTTCTTGGTCCGCAAGCCGGACCAGCGACGCGCTTTGCACTGCTGCGTCATCGACCGGAGCTTCGACTTGAAATCTATGGCCAACGAACTTCTTGCCGATCTGGGCGCTTAGCCGGCGCTCAAGTTGAACTTGAGTCAATGAGCGATGAGGGAACGGCCATCGAGAATCGCCTCTCCCAGTACGATCAAACCGAAGTCATAGACGCAACGCGTTTGCTGCCCGGTAAATGGTTCGCGGAGTTCCATGAGAGCCCAAATGGTAAATCATATGCATGCCTTGGTCAGTCCGAAAGTCACGGTCGCTTTCCCGCATTCCTGCTCAGACGGCAGGATGGTCTCGTCGTACTTACTGATCGCCTGAGTGAGGAGACGCAGGACCACGTGACTCGGCACCCGAAATTCGGAGTTGCGCGACCGGCTCGGAAGGCCATCCCATCATCGCCATCGCCATCGCCATCGCCGGGTCAACCTCGTGGTCGCTTCATGACGCCCATTGACTATCGCTGAACGGGTTCGCCCGAACCCACCCACCCCGCCCCGTTGACTCCCCCCAACCCCCGCCCCGACACTGCCCCCATGTCCCTCCAGGTCCTCGACCCCACCAACGAGACCACCCCGCCGCTCGGCCAGCCCGCCCCGCGCCTGACCTCGCTCGCCGGCAAGACAGTGGGGTTCATCTCCAACGGCAAGGAAGGCACCGCCGGCTTCTTCGCCCACCTCGACCGCATCCTGCGCGAGGAATTCGGCGTCGCCGACGTGATCCACCGCAGAAAATCCAACTACAGCGCCCCGGCCGACCCGGACATCATCGACGAACTCCGCCGCTGGCAGGCCGTCGTTACCGGCGTCGGCGACTGAGGCAGTTGCTCGTCGTGCAGTCTGCATGACTCCATCACCGCCGAGCGCCTTGGCATCCCCGCGATGGCGGTGATGACCACGCGCTTCGTCAGCGCGGCCGAGCTGATGGCCCGCGTGCTCGGCTACCCCGGCTACGCGTTCGCGGTCATCGCCCACCCGATCAGCAGCGCCACCGATGACGGCCTGCGCGCCATGGCCGCCGCCGCGGCAACCCAGGCCCGCCGGCTGCTGCTGGGGGCCTGAGCCACCCGCGTCCGCAGCGACCTACCGCTTCCCGCCCCCGCTCAGCCGCTCCATCATCAGCCGGTCCTTGTTGTCCTGCATCAGCATGGTGAACCCCGGAATGCTGGTCAGCCCCAGCCCGCCGGGCACCCCGGTATCCGGGTCCGCCACCACCTTGGCGTAGGCCTCGCCGGAGACCTTCTCCCACTTCCCGGCCGGCTTCTTGACCTCCACGTTCACCACCGTCGCCTTGAACACCAGCCGCACGATCGCCTCCTTGGGCGAGCGAGGCTTGGTCAGGCTGGGGCAGCCGGCGATCATCTGCCATCCGTTCGCCAGCGCCCACGCGGTCAGCGCGTCCTTGTCCATGCGATGCCTAGCTCCGATCCAGGAAACCAAGTCGTACGGCCTGTCCCCCCGCCTGGCAACACGCCAGCCACGCGCGGGCGTTGTCCCCGACTCGGCCGATGCGGCAGATTGCCCCCGATGTCCGCCCCCGGCACCGCCCGCCTCATCGAGTTGCCCGACCTGGCCGCCACGGCGCGCCTCGCCGCCGCGGTCGCCACGCTCGCCCATCCCGGCGACGTGATACTGCTCCAGGGGCCGCTTGGCGCCGGCAAGACCGAGTTCGCCCGCGCCTTCCTGCGCGCCGCCAGCGGCGAGCCGGCGCTGGAGGTGCCCAGCCCGACCTTCACCCTGGTGCAGAGCTACGCGACCCGCCTCGGCACCGTCCACCACTTCGACCTGTGGCGGCTGGACGGTCCGGCGGCGCTGGCGGAACTCGGCTGGGACGAGGCGCGCGACGACATCGTGCTGGTGGAGTGGCCCGACCGCCTGGGTGCCCTGCGCCCCCCCGACGCGCTCACCATCGCCTTGCAGCCGCCGGCAAGCAGCCCCCGGCCGCCCGACCCGAGGGTTGGTTCCGGAAAACCCGATCCGGTAACCTGCAACGGAGTATGCGACCCGGGCGCCCGCCACGCCACGCTGTCCGGCTGGCCCGACCGGATCGGCCGCCTCGCATGAGCCGAGACGCCCTGATCGCCACGTTCCTCGCCCGCCACGACTACGCCGGCGCCTGCGTAACCCCCCTGGCGCAGGACGCCAGCTTCCGCCGCTACCTGCGCCTCACCGCAGGCCCCCGCCCCGCCGTGCTGATGGACGCCCCGCCGCCCGAGGACGTCCGCCCGTTCCTGCGCATCGCCGCCCACCTGGCGGGCATCGGCCTCTCCGTCCCGCAGATCATCGCCGCCGACCCGGAGAACGGTCTGGTCTTGGAGGAAGATCTGGGCGACGCCCTGTTATCGCGGATGCGGGTAATGTGGATCGGGATCGGGTTAGGTTCCCCCCCTCCCCTTGAGGGAGGGGGTTGGGGGGTGGGGTGTGTGCGCCCCGAACCACCGGGCGCACACACCCCTCCCCCCAACCC
>JBEKNT010000240.1:0-10368 GCA_049522565.1 Acetobacteraceae bacterium | reverse complement strand
CCCTCCCCCCGGCCCCCTTCCACAAGGGGAGGGGGAGTGAACGTGGTTCGTCTCGCGTCACACCCGTTCGATCAGTGCCGCGATGCCCTGACCGACGCCGATGCACATGGTGGCAATGGCGCGCTTGCCGCCATGTGTCTCCAATGCATTCACGGCGGTCAACGCGAGCCGCGCACCGGACATGCCGAGCGGATGCCCGAGCGCGATCGCACCACCATGCGGGTTCACATGCTCCGCATCGTCCGCCAGGCCAAGCTGGCGCATTACCGCCAGGCCCTGCGCGGCGAAAGCCTCGTTCAGCTCGATGATATCGACGTCGCCGATCGACAGGCCGGTCTTCTCCAACAGTTTCTGCACGGCCGGCGCCGGGCCGATGCCCATGATGCGCGGCGGCACGCCGGCGGTCGCCATCGCCACCACCCGCGCACGCGGTGTCAAACCGTGCCGGCGCACGGCGTCCGCGGACGCAATGATCAGTGCTGCGGCGCCGTCGTTCACCCCCGAGGCATTGCCGGCGGTGACGGTGCCGGGCTCGCGGAACGGCGTGCGGAGCTTGGCCAAGCCTTCCAACGTGGTGTCGGCGCGCGGGTGCTCATCCTTGTCCACCACGGTGTCGCCCTTGCGTCCCTTGATGGTGACCGGAGCGATCTCGCGCGCGAAGAAACCGTCGGCCTGCGCCTTGGCGGCGCGCATCTGGCTGCGATGCGCGAATTTGTCCTGATCCTGACGGGAAATCTGGAATTCCTCGGCGACGTTCTCGCCGGTTTCCGGCATGGCATCGGTGCCGTAGATCTTCTGCATCTGCTTGTTGACGAAGCGCCAGCCGATCGTCGTGTCGTAGATTTCGCTGCTGCGCGAGAACGCTTCGGTCGCCTTGCCCATGACGAACGGCGCCCGCGTCATGCTCTCCACGCCGCCGGCCAGCATCAGGTCGGCCTCGCCGGCGCGGATGGCGCGGGCGGCAGTACCCACGGCATCGAGGCCGGAGCCGCACAGCCGGTTGATGGTGGCGCCGGGGACGCTGGCGGGCAGGCCGGACAGCAACACTGCCATGCGCGCGACGTTGCGGTTGTCCTCGCCAGCCTGGTTGGCGCAGCCGAGGATACAATCTTCCAGCGCGTCCCAGTCGACTTGCTTGTTGCGCTCCATCAGCACCCGGATCGGATGCGCGGCGAGGTCGTCGGTGCGCACGTCGCGCAGCGCGCCGGCATAGCGGCCGATCGGCGTGCGGGCGAAGTCGCAGATATAAGCGTCGGTCATGGCGCGTTTTCTCCCGGGTTGGGCAGCGAGGGGTTGATCGAGGTGTAGCGCCGACGGGGAACCGGGGGAAGGCCGCGCCGACGAGGGTCGCACGGCGGCGGCCGGTGCTGCGCGTGGCTAACGCTGCATAACCGCCAGCGCAGCGCTGCACGCTGCCGCTGCGTCGCCGACGACAGGTGTATCGCGGCACCCGCCACGAGCCCCTCGCCGTCCAGGTTCAAGCCCGGGACGGCGAGGGGTCGGGGTGGAAGTCTAGCTGTGCCAGCGGAACTCCTGCGCCTTCCGCTCCGAGCCTTGGCTGAGCTTGACGTTGACCAGCGCCGGCCCGTCGAACCTCATTGCCTCGTCGAGCGCGCCGCGCAGATCCTTCGGGTCCTCGACATAGCTGCCGTGGCCTCCGAAAGCCTGCATCATCAGGTCGTAGCGGGCGCCCCAGATCAACGAGTTCGGCCGCATGTTGAGCATCGGGTTGTCCGGGATTTCCGGCATGCCCGGCCCGATGCCACCGTTGTTGAACACGACGATCTTGGCCGGCATCCCGTAGCGGCACAGGGTCTCCATCTCCATGCCGGAGAAGCCGATCGCTGAATCGCCGGAGACGTGGATGATCGGCCGGTCGGGGTGCACGACGCAGGCGGCGATCACGATACCCAGGCCGACGCCCATCGTGCCATAGCTGCCGGCATCCAGCCGCGAGCGGGGGAGAAAATTCGGCAACTGGGTGCGGCCGATGTCCATCGTGCCGGCGCCCTCGCTGCAGATGATCGCGTTTTTCGGCGTCCAGGCGGCGACGTCCCGCAGCAGCCGGTAGTAACCGCCCGGCGCCGAGTTGTCGGCGATCTGCGGCGCGATCATCGCCGCGTTCTCCGCCGACTTCTTGGCGATCGCCGCGCGCCACGGCGTCTCATTCGGGTAGAACCATTGACGGTCGACGAGGGCCTTATTGAGCTGCCCGACGATCGCCTTGCCGTCGCCGACCAGCGCGACCTCGGCCGGCTTGTTCTGGTGCATCGCCTCCGGCTCGATGTCGAGCTGGATCACCCGCACGTCTTTATTATAGCGTGGCGGCAGGCCGAAATGCATGATCCAGTTGAAGCGCGCGCCCATCAGGAACACCACATCGGCCTGTTGCAACGCAAGGCTGCGCGCCGCGCCGACCGACAGCGGATGGTCGTCCGGCATCACGCCCTTGCCCATCGGCGAGGCGAGGAACGGCAGTTGCGTGCGCTCGATGAACGCGCGCACCTCGTCCTCGGCGTGCGAGAAGGCCATGCCCTTGCCGATGATGACCAGTGGCCGTTCGGCCGATTGCAGCACGTTCAGCGCCTGGTCGATGTATTCCGGCATGGTCTGGATGCGTGGCGGATCCGGGCATTTCGCGGCGACATGCGCCTTGTCCGTGTCGCATGAGCCGGTGATGATGTCGTCCGCGATGTCGAGATAGGCGGCACCTGGCCGTCCGTAGATCGATTGCCGGACCGCCATCTCCACATAGAATGGGATGCGGTTCACATGCTCGATGGCGTGCGCCCATTTGCAGAGCGGCGTCGCGGCCAATACCTGGCGCTCCTCCTGGAAGGCGCCCATGCCGTTGCGGTAGGTCTCCGATGCGCCGCCGATCAACAGCATCGGCCAGCAGTTCTGCTGCGCGTTCGCCAGGCCGGCGAGACCGTGGATGACGCCTGGACCGGTCACGGTGATGCACGAGCCGGGCCGGCCGGTCAGGTAGCCGACGGCGCCGGCGGCATAGGATGCGGTTTGCTCATTGCGCATGCCGATATAGGGAAGGCCGACCTTCTGCGCGGCCACGGCAAGCGGACCAACCGGGAACCCGACCACGCCGAACATATACTCCACGCCTTGTTCCTTGAGGCTTTTCGCCAGCAAGTCGGCGCCTTTGATCTCAGCCATGTTTCCTCCTTGTTATCGGGCGGCTACTATCGGGCCCGGTACGAAAAAATCCGAACGCCGGTCACATTACGCATATTTGGCGTGGCGGCAAATGCAGGTGTCCCCGGCGAGACCTCGTTGCGCCGGCGGCATCAGTCCTATTACAGCGCCTGCGGCGGCCGGGTCGTCACGCGGCGTCGCGCCGACGGCATGTCCAGGCGGCCGGCGCCAGGGTGGCCATAGATCGACTACGGCGCCGCCATCTCGACATGGAATAATCCGGTGCACTTGCACCACCGCAGGTGATGCCGGCCTTCCGTGCCGCCGCGGCGATCGGTCCGCCGCGAAACCCGACGCCCCTGAACAACACATCCACGCCCTGCCGCTGCAGGCTTCGCACCATCAAGGTGGCGCCATCGCGTTCGGCCATGTTTTCCTCCCCTGTGCTGCGAATCACGCCGGCCATGTGCGTCCGGTCGGGTGGTCAAATCCCGGGGGTCAGGCCTTGGCCGCCACGCTGCGCAAATTTCCGCCGAATGCGCGCCAATCGTTTGATCTGGATCAAAGCCGGCGCCGGGCCGGAGTCCGTAGCCTCACGCCGTCGCATCGTCTTGGGAGAGGCCGCATGAGCCATCCGGAACCAGCGCTCGCGAATCCCGGCCTGCTTGGCCGCGTCCTCGACTGGGTGCGGGCGCGGGCCGGTGTGGGGAACGAACTCGCCGGGATGTCGCGTGAGGAAATCCGCGACCTTGCCAGTGATTTGTCGCTCAGCGAGGGAGACCTGCTGGCGCTGTCCGTGACTCTGAATGACAACACCGCGCTGATGGAGGGCATGATGCGTGCCCGCGGGTTCGACCCGGCGCAGGTGCGGCTTTCCTTTGCCACGCTGATGCGCGACGTGGAGCGCGTGTGCTCGCGCTGCCGGTCGACCGGCCGGTGCCGACGCGAACTCGACGCCGGCACGGCAGCGGCGCACGCCCACGAATACTGCCCGAATGCCGGCACGTTCGACGATCTGATCGATCACGCTACCTCGTTGTAGGCGAGCGAGCGGAACCCGGTTGCGCGGTCGAGGCAACCGGAAGGGCGCCGCGGGGTTTCGCCGCGTGAACGCGGCCAGGTGGGTTCAGCCGATTGCCGGCACCGCGGTTGCGATCGCCCACCCGTACGAAGATTGCTCGAGCCTGGCGCCCGTAGCGATCAGCTACCGTCGCGTCCCGTGAGTGCCGTCGACCTGTCCCGCGCAACCATCGCTTGCTCTGTCGCGCCGATGTAGTAGCGCGTCAGTGGCACCGCCGTCTGGTCGTGCGCGAGTTGGATCTGGAACACCATGCCGCCCTCACGCCGGAACGACAGTTCCGCGCCGCACAGGTAGAACTCCCACATCCGGCAGAACCGCTCGTCGTACAGCGAGGCAATGGCGTCGCGATTGGCGGCGAACCGCCAGCGCCAGTGACGCAGTGTCTCGGCGTAGTGCAACCGCAGGATTTCGATGTCGGTGGTGACCAGCCTGCTCTTCTCGATCGCCGGCAACACCTCGGACAGCGCCGGGCAGTAGCCACCCGGGAAAATGTACTTGGCGATCCACGGATTGGTGGAACCCGGCGAGTCGCTGCGGCCGATCGCGTGCAGCAACGCCACGCCATCCGGGTTCAGGCAGCGCCCGACCGTGTCGAAGAACGTCCGATAATACCCGACTCCCACATGCTCGAACATGCCCACCGAGACGATGCGGTCGAAGCGGCGGTCCATCGCCCGATAGTCCAGCAATTCGAACGACACGCGGTCGGCGAGTCCCTCGGCGGTGGCACGATTGCGCGCCTCGGCGAGTTGCTCGGTGGACAGCGTGATGCCGGTGACGCGCGCGCCATAGTCGCGCGCCAGCGTCAGCGCCATGCCGCCCCAGCCGCAGCCGATATCCAACACCGACAGGTCCGGGCGATTCAGGCAGAGCTTCGCGGCGATGTGCCGCTTCTTGGCGGCCTGTGCGTCCTCCAGCGTCTCGTTGCCGTGCGGGAAATACGCGCAGGAGTATTGCCGGTCGCGGTCGAGGAACAGGCTGTACAGCCGGCCGCTCAGATCGTAGTGGTGCGCCACGTTGCGCCGCGCCCTGGGGGCCGGGTTGTATTGATCGATGCGGCGCTTCAGCAGCCGCAGCGCCGACCACAGCCCCGCGGTCGGCAGGCTCTTGGCGTTCGCCGACAGGTTGCTGACCAGTACGTCCAGCACGTCGTAGATGCCGCGCGCGTCGGGCGTCAGCGTGCCGTCCATGTAGCACTCGCCGACGGCGAGCGCCGGGTTCAGCACCAGCCGGCGGATCGCGCCGCTGGTGTGGATGGTTATGCCGGCCTCCGGTCCCGGCCGGCCGCCATAGCTTTCCAATCGACCGTCGGGCCAACGAACGGTCAGTCGCCCGATGGTGATGAACCGCCTGAGAATCGCGTCCAGGGCTGCCTGCATTGCTCCGACCCCAATCCGTAGAACCAGAGATGGGACAGCATGGCGTAACAATGGGGCAACGTCAAAGCACATGGACGGGACAGGCCCATGGACGGGACGGCAGAGCCCGGCCGGCGCATGTTCGGGAAGCTGGTCGGACGTGGTATCTTCAGGCGTCGTGCCGATCCGTCGTGAGCTTCGGCGCCGACGGTGGTGAGCGGCACGACCCGATCACGAATAAGTTACCGGAGCCGCGTGACACCGCATGAAGACGCTGCTGATCGTGGTCCATTCGCGCACCGGCGGCGCACGGCAGATGGCCGAGGCCGCCCAACGTGGCGCCGGCGGCGACGCGGACATCCGGGTGCGACTGCTGTCCGCAGCGGCGGCGCAGGCGGAGGACGTATTGGCGGCCGACGGGTACATTTTTGCGGCGCCGGAGAATCTTGCGGCGCTGGCCGGGGAGATGAAGGAATTCTTCGACCGCACCTATTACCCGGTGCTCGATCGCATCAACGGGCGGCCTTATGCGATGCTGATCTGTGCCGGCTCGGATGGCGAGAATGCCGCGCGCCAGGCCCGGCGCATCGCCACCGGCTGGCGGCTGCGCGCCATCGCCGATCCGCTGATCGTGTGCACCCGCGCGCAGACGCCGGAGGCCATTCTGGCGCCGAAGCTGATCGGGGCCGTCGACCTCGACCGCTGCGCGGAACTGGGCGCGGCGATGGCCGCGGGAATGGCGAGCGGGATTTTTTAAGGTGCCGTTGCCGGGCGATGGGCCGCCTGCGACATCCCCCCGGGCGGGGCGCCGCCAGCCGGCGCCGGTGACCGAATTCTATCCATTCGTTGCCGCATGGCAGGGCATTTGCCCGCTGTGGCGCGGTAAGGCCCGTGCCGGCAGTGCGACGCAGCCGCGCTGCGCATGGCACGGCGCGTGCCCGGTCTTTGTCCCAGCCCAGAGAGCCAGAGGAAGCCTCGCCCATGTCCACCCTAGCTCGCCGTCATCTCGGCCGCCGCAGTTTGCTGTAGACCGCCGGGCTTGCCACGCTGGGTGCCGCGGCCGGATCGGGCACGATCAGCGGGTTTCCCACCATCTGGGCGCAGAACATCAAGAACGTCACGATCCGCCAGTTCGGCACCGGCGTGTCGAACCGCAACGCCATCGCCGGCAAGGTGAAGCAGGGTCTCGGCTTCACCCTGCAGATGACCGCGCTCGACACCGATGCGGTGACCCGGCAGGCGGTGACGCGGCCACGTTCCTACGACGTGGCCGACATCGAATACTTCGCCGTCAAGCAGGTGTTTCCCACCGGCGTGATGCAGCCGATGGACACCAAACGGATCAAGCTGTTCGTTGCTCTGCTGCACGGTCATCGCCTGTCGCGACGCCGGCATGTCGTTCCCCTGGTCGGCGCGCCGGCAACCGTTCGCGGCGGCGGTGCCAGCGCCGTCCCGTGCCGGCTCACATGACTCACGCGTAGCCGTCTGCCCGCATTTGTCTCCGAGTATTCGGGCCGACGGGCGCTTCGCTCGCCCGGGCAAAATGCCGTCGCCAGCAGGAGCAAGCCCAAAGCCAGCGGGAAGCGCAGCGTACGCCTCCGTTCCTAATCGGCACAGGATCATGGGATCGCCCGGGTTGCTGGCACGTGCCGGTGCGGCAATGCCGGCGTCACCGCTCCGTATGGCATGCGGGTTGCAAGTCAACGTTGCTGCTGAGGCGCATCAAATGCGTGGGAGAGGGGTCGAATCCGACATGCCACGGTCTCCGGGGCGGCCACTGACCGGCATCGCGAGGGACGGCAGCCCGTCATGACCGAGATTCCGGCCGAGCCCTATCCATTCGCGCTCGATCCCCGGCATGTCGCGCTGCTGATCATCGACATGCAACGCGACTTCCTGGAGCCCGGGGGCTTCGGCGAGATGCTGGGCAATGACGTGTCGCAGCTTCGCCGTACCATCGAGCCGAACCGCCGGTTGCTTGCCGCGTGGCGGGCTGCCGGGCTGCTGGTGATGCACACGCGCGAGGGGCATCGGCCCGATCTCGCCGACCTCCCCCCGGCGAAGAAAATCCGCGGGCGCAGTGCCATCTGCATCGGCGATCCCGGCCCGATGGGGCGCATCCTGGTGCGCGGCGAGGCGGGCCACGACATCGTCGCCGAACTCTATCCGGCGCCAGGCGAGCCGGTGATCGACAAGCCCGGCAAGGGCGCGTTCTTTGCCACCGACCTGCACGCCATTTTGCAGAATCGCGGCATCACCCAGCTCGTGGTCACCGGCGTGACCACCGAAGTCTGCGTCAACACCACGGTGCGTGAGGCTAACGATCGCGGCTACGAGTGCTTCGTGCCGGAAGACTGCGTCGGCTCCTATTTCCCCGAATTCCAGGAGGCGGGCCTCAAAATGATCAAGGCGCAGGGCGGCATCTTCGGCTGGGTCGGCAGCAGCAAGGACGTGATCGCGGCGCTTCAGGGCGCCGCGGCGGACACTCTCTAACGGATTCGGAAAGGAGTGGCGGAATGAGCGCGACGATGCTGAGCAAGCCCAGGTTCTGGGTCCCCGGCGACTGGAATGCCTTGTTCGGGTTCGGCACCAACATCCTGGTGAATGTGCTGGTGTTGACCGGACTGCTGCGCTTCGTGCTGAAGATGCCGGATCAGATGGTGTTCGGCCGCATCCTGCCCGCGCTGGGCCTGATGCTGTGCCTGAGCACCTGCTACTATGCGTTCCTGGCGTACCGCCTGGCCAAGCAGACCGGCCGCAGCGATGTCTGTGCGCTGCCGTCCGGCATCAGCGTGCCGCACATGTTCGTCGTCACCTTCGTGGTGATGCTGCCCATCCTGATCGCGACGAAAGACCCGGTGCAGGCCTGGGAAGCCGGGCTGACCTGGGTGTTCATCCAGAGCTTCGTGCTGATGATCGGCGGCTTCGTCGGGCCCTATATCCGCAAGATCACGCCGCGCGCCGCCTTGTTGGGATCGCTTGCCGGAATCTCGATCACCTTCATCGCGATGAGCCCCGCGGCGCAGGTGTTTACCACCCCGGTGATCGGCGTGGTGTGCTTCGCGGTGATCCTGGCCAACTGGTTCGGCGGGGTCAAATATTTCGGCGGCGTGCCAGGTGGGTTGGTTGCCATCGCGGTGGGCACGCTGATCGCCTGGGTATCGAATCTGTTCGGCCTCGGCTACGGCGGCCTTACGGTGGCCAAGATGTTGGGGTCGGTGTCGAATTTCGGCTTTTCGTTCCCGCTCCCCGCGGTCGGTCACGTGTTCGGCGGATTCAAGTATCTCGGAGTCATTCTGGTCACCGCGATCCCGTTCGGCATCTATGATCTGATCGAGGCGCTGGACAACGTCGAGAGCGCCGCTGCCGCCGGCGATCCGTTCCCGACTACGCGCGTGCTCACGGCCGATGGGGTGATCAGCCTGATCGGTTGTTTGCTCGGCAACCCGTTCATCAACGCGGTCTATATCGGCCATCCCGGCTGGAAGGCGATGGGCGGGCGCATGGGCTACTCCGCGGTGACGGGAATCATCGTGCTGGTGCTGACCTGGTTTGGCATCATCTCCGTGATGATGGCGGTGATCCCGGTCGTCGCCATTCTGCCGATATTGCTCTACATCGGCATGTTGATCGGCTCGCAGGCGTTCCAGGAATCGCCGCACCGCCACGCGCCGGCGATTGTGTTGGCGCTGCTGCCGCAGCTTGCCGCCTGGGGCAAGACCCAGATCGACAACGCGCTTGGTGCCGCCGGCACCAGCGCCGCCGCGATCGGCGATGCCAAGCTGGCGCAGGTGGGCGTGCTGTACAAAGGGCTGGAGACGCTCGGCGGCGGTGCCACGCTTGCCGGCATCATCCTGGGCGCGATTACCGTCTTCATCATCGATCGCGAGTTCGAAAAGGCTGCCGCTTTCGCGTTTGCCGGAACGATCTTTACGTTCTTCGGGTTCATTCATGGCGAGGCGATCGGTATCGGCAGCTCCCCTGCGGTCGCGGTGGCGTATCTCGGCGTCGCGGGGATCCTGTTCACGCTGTCGAAATACGCCGAGTTCCATCCGCATCCGGTAGAGCTGCATCAGGCGGCGGAGGCGGATTGATTGCGAGATAACCTCTCCCGCGCTGCGCGCGGGAGAGGTCGCGGAGCAGTAGCGACGCGGGTGAGGGTGCCGCGGCCCGCACGGTATGAACTTTGTGCGGTCGCTGCGGACAAGCTGGTAGAGCGTGCGGAGGGCAAGCCCGAGCAGCCGATGGCGCATCGCGTCGCCGTGCCGCCGCCGATCGACATCGATCAGCTCACTGACGAGCAGCGGGAGGTGCTGCGCGATATTCTGCTACTGGCGCCACCGCCACCGGAGGCTGAGGCGGCGCGGCGAGACGGGATAGAGGTGAGTAGGCTCCTGATTCAGTCTGGCGTGGATGCGGCAACCGACCCAAGGTGATACACCATGAAATCTCCGCTTCTGTTTACGATCTGCCTGGCGTCGGCTGCTTGTGAGCCATTTGGGTACAGCCCACCAAATCCCGAGGAGCAGCAATCAGGGCAGCAGCAATCGGACGAGCAGTTCCACCGGCAGATGGAGGCGCGCGCCCGGCTGGACGACTGGTATTTCGACCAGTACCGGTTACGTTGCCTGTCGTTGATAACGCTCGATCCGAAGTCATTGACCGCGGCCGACAAATGCGACGTGGCTCTCCAGGCCATGTATCGCGACGCTGAACAAAAGGCCGGGCTGCCGTATGCGTCTCTGAACGGGTCGTCCGGTTCCGCCCAACCGCTACCAC
>JBEKNT010000239.1:0-10457 GCA_049522565.1 Acetobacteraceae bacterium | reverse complement strand
AGGGGTGCGTACATCCAACGAGGGCAGATGTACGCACCCCTCCCCCCGCCCCCCACCCACAAGGGGAGGGGGAGGTGGCTCCGCGCGACCGCCCATGACGGCGAGGCGGTCGGTCTCATGTCGCCGAGCCGTCAAGCGCTGTCGGGTCTGCTCCTGACACTACTTGCGGTGCGGCCGACGAGGACACCGCTTGGGTGACCGCACCTCGGGCCGACGCCGTCGGGCCCGCACTCGTGGCCATCGTCTGAAGCAGGTCCGCCGCCGCGAATTGCTCGGCCACCCGCTTGCTGCCGGCGGTGCCGGTACCCTGTACCCCGCCGACCTGCACCGCGACGACGAACTCCGGCGCGTGTGGCGGGCCGGAGCGCGCCACCACGCGATACACCGGCAGATCGCGGGTGTGCCGCTGGGCCCATTCCTGCAAGGTGGTTTTGGCGTCCTTCGGCGGGTCAACCTGCGCGACCATCGCCGTGTCCCAGGCGCGGCGCACCACGGCGCGTGCGGCCTCCAGGCCGGCATCGTAATAGACCGCCCCGAGCGCGGCCTCCAGCGCGTCCGCCAGTACGGTGGCGCGCCGCTTCACCCCGGCACGCGCCTCGCCCGGCGCCACCGACAGCACACTGCCGAGGCCGATCCCCTCGGCGACCGCGGCCAGCGCCGGCTGCGACACCAGATACGCCAGCCGCCGCCCAAGATCGCCCTCCTGCTCGCGCGGGAAGCGTTCGGCCAGCCATTCCGCCATGAGCAGGCCGAGCACCCGGTCGCCGACGAATTCCAGCCGCTCGTTGGAGCCGCGCGCGCGGCCGCTGCCCTGCAAGGCAGAGCGGTGCGTCAGCGCTTCGCGCAGCAGTTCGGGACGGGTGAAGCGGTGGCCGAGGATCGTCTCGATCGCGTCGCTCAAAGGCCGCCGGTCCATGCCATCAGCCGGTCCTCGTCATCAATGAATCAAACTGAGCAGCCGGTCCCAGCGGATCTCGAAGGGCCACTGCCAGAACTCCCACCAGGGATACTCGGCGTCGATCGAGAAGAAGATGATCTCGGCATGCCCGACCAGGTTTTCCACCGGCACGTAGCCGACACCGTTCATGAACCGGCTGTCGGCCGAGTTGTCGCGATTGTCGCCCATGGCGAACACGTGGTCCGGCGGCACGGTGTAGACCGGCGTGTTGTTGACCTCGCCCTGGTCGGTCGCCTTCAGCTCCTGGTGCTTCAGGCCGCTGGGCAGCGTCTCGATATAACGTCGATAGACCGTCCGGATGCCCTCGTCGTTGACCTGGTAGTCGCCTTCCGGCTGACGCGGACAGAGCTGGCCGTTGATGTACAGCATGCCGTCGCGCACCTGGATGGTGTCGCCCGGCAGCCCGACGATACGCTTGATATAATCGACCGAGGTATCGCGCGGGTACTTGAAGACCGCGACGTCGCCGCGATGCGGTAGCCGCCCGAAGATCCGGCCGGAGAACGGCGGCCAGCCGAACGGCAGCGAGTAACGCGAATAGCCGTAGCTGTATTTCGCGACGAACAGATAATCGCCGATCTGCAACGTGGGCAGCATGCTGCCGGACGGGATGTTGAACGGCTCGAACGCGACGGTGCGCACTACGAGGGCGATCAGGCCGGCGTAGACGATGGTCTTGATGTTTTCGACCAGGGCGCTGGGTTTGCGCCTGGCACTAACCTTCGAGGTCGCCATGAGGAACTGGATTACCTGACCTGGAGCGGGGCGGATGAAGCCCACGCCCCCTCTTTCTGTCAAGCAAGCCGGTCGGTCGCGCTACCGAGGCGGCGGATAGCCGGGCTGCGGCTGATAGCCGGGGCCGGGCTGGGCCGGATAGCCGTAGCCCGGGGCGCGGTAATATGGCGAGCCATACGCCTGGTAGGGGTAAGCGCAGCACGGGTAGTAGCCGCCGGTATAAGGGTCGTACACGCAGCCGGCCAGCATCGCTGCCAGTCCCAGGAGCACCGCCAGGCCGCCGCACCGCCGCATCATGTGTCGCATCGGGTGATACCCCTTGTCTGAAAGCGCAACCTACCACTCGTAGCCAGCCAAAGAAACCTCGCCCACGAAGTGGGAGAGGTCGAGACGCGAAGCGGCGAGGGTGATCGGGTCGCCCCGTTGCGTCTCGCCGCCCGGATCGGACAAAGCTTCGGGTCGCCCCGCGGCAGGAAAGTGCAGCGCGCCGACCCGATCACCCTCGCCCTCGGCGCTCCCGCGCCTCGACCTCTCCCACGCCCGTGGGAGAGGTTTTGCGGACCGTTGCCCTGGGCGCTCACATACCCCACCTTGGCCGCATGACGGAATCGTGTTCGCCGGGCGCCCGCCGCCGCCCGGGGGTTGCCCTTGCCCTGCAAGGCGGCGGCGCGCATGGCGCCTTCACCTGGGGCGTGCTCGACCGCTTGCTCGAGGACGGGCTGCGGGTCGGCGCGGTCTGCGGCGTTTCGTCCGGCGCGATCCTCGGCACCCTGCTGGTGCAGGGCCTGGTCCGCGGCGGCCAAGCGGGCGCGCGTATCGAAATGCGGCGCCTGTGGCGGCGCGTCGCCCAGGCGCACCAACTCAGCCCGCTGCAAAACGGCCCCCTGGAGCGCTGGCTGTTCGGCTGGGACCTCTCCAATTCCCTGCTCTGGCGCGGCTGGGAGATGGCGATGCGGCTGTTCAGCCCCGCCCAGCTCAACCCGTTCGGCCACAACCCGCTGCGCCACCTCCTGGCGGACCTGCTGGATCCGGCGCTGCTGACCCACCCCAGCGCGCCGCGCCTGACCGTCGCCACCACCGATGTCGAGACCGGCGAGGCGGTGCTGTTCGACAACGCCACCGTCACCGTGGAGGTGCTGGTCGCCTCCGCCTGCCTGCCCTTCGTGTTCCCCGCGGTGCGGATCGGCGAGCGCGCCTGTTGGGACGGCGGCTATGCCGGCAACCCGCCGCTCGGCCCGTTGCTGACCCCCACCCCGCCCGATGAGCTGGTGCTGATCCGCGCTCAGCCCGGCCGCCGTCCCGGCGTGCCGACGACGCCGATGGAGATCATGAACCGGCTGAACGAGATCGCCTGCCACAACGTATTGACGGCGGAACTCGCCGCGTTGCCGTCATCCGTCCACCTCACCAGCTTCGACGCCGACGCGGCTTTGCTCGACCTGCCGATCTCGTCGAAGTTCAACGGCGAGGCCGAGTTCCTGTCCGAGCTGTTCGAGGCTGGCCGCGCCGCGGTCGCCACTCACCGACCCGCGTCGCAGCCGGTCCCGCACCCCACCGGGCGACCGGCCCAGCGCGCCGCCGCCGATTGAGCCGCATGAGCCCCACGTCCGCCCCGCTGCGACACAGCCTGTCCACCCGGCTGTTCCGCCTCACCATCGTCATCGTGCTGGCGGTCGAGGTGCTGGTGTTCGTTCCCGAGCTCGCCCATGAGCGCACGCAATGGCTGAACGAGCGGCTGGACGATGCGCGGATCGCGGTGCTCGCGGCCAGCAGTCGCCCGGACCAGCCGATCGCCCCCGCCACCGCTGCCGAGCTGCTGCGGCTGTCCGGCACTGCCTCGATCCGGCTGGAGCAGCCGGGCCGCGCGCCGGTGACGCTGGCCACACCGGATGGCGTCGCACCGGAACGGACGATCGATCTGCGGCGCGAGGACTTCGTGATGCGAACGGTGCGGGCGCTGCGGGCGCTGGCCACCGACCGGCAATCGGTCACGCTGGTGGCGGACAGCAGCGGCGCTCCGCCAGGGACGCGGATAGAGTTCGTCTTCCGGGCGCACGACGAGACCGCCGCGCTGCGCCGCTTCGCCCGCGATTTCGTCTGGGTTTCGCTGGCGGTCGCCTGCCTGACCGGCGCTCTGGTCTACGTCGCGGTCGCGATGCTGCTGGTGCGGCCGATGCGCCGGATCATCGGCAGCATTGCCGCCTTCCGAGCCGCGCCGGAGCGCAGCCTGCCGCTCGATCCGCAGCGGGTCAGTCTGCTGGCGAACGACGAAATGGCAGTGGCCGGCCGCGAGCTGGCGGCCATGCAGGAGGAATTGCGCGACGCGCTATGGCGCAACGCTCGCCTGGCGGCGCTGGGCAGCGCGGTGGCGCGGATCAGCCACGACCTGCGCGGCATCCTGGCGCCGGCGCTGCTGACCGCGGAACGGCTGGAGAACCACCAGGACAAGGCGGTGCAGCGCGCCGGCGAGATCCTGCTGCGCACCGTCGACCGGGCCACCGACCTGGTGCGGCGGACACTCGACTTCGCGCGCGAAGGGCCGCCGCCGCTGGATCTGGCGCCGGTGGCGCTGGCCCCGTTGGTGGACGAGGCGGGCGAGGCGGTGCGCTCCGCCGATCGGCCGTTCGCGTTGGTCAACCGCGTGCCGCCGGGGCTGCTGGTCGAGGCGGATCGCAACCAGTTTTTCCGCGTGCTGGCCAACCTGCTGCGCAACGCCGCCGACGCGGGGGCAGGCTCCGCGCTGGTGTCCGCCGAGGTTGGCGCGGGCATCGCAACCATCGACGTGGCGGATGACGGCCCGGGCCTGCCGGACGCGGTCCGCGCCACGCTGTTCCGCCCGTTTGCCCGCAGCACGCGGCATGACGGTGCCGGGCTGGGCCTGGCAATCGCGCGCGACCTGACGCTGGCGCATGGCGGCGACATCGCCCTGGCAACGTCCGGCCCGGAGGGCACCGTGTTCCGCCTGACCCTGCGCACCGCGCACCCGCGCGAGGCGCGAGATCGGGACGCGAAGGATCGGCACGCGAGGGACGGGCACGCGAAAAACCAGCCAGCGAATCACCGGAACGCGGCGGACGGGCACGCAAAGGAGCAGTACCCGGAGGACCGGCACGCGGAGGATCCGGACGCGAAGGACCGGCTCGCGGCGGATCAGCCGGCGCCGGCGGCTGGCATTGCACCCGCCGCGCGAGCCGACGTATAGGGCGACTTCGGCGGACGATGCGGGAGGCGATCGATGGAGCTCAACGAGTGGCTGGTGCTGGTGCTGCTGACCCTGGTGGCGATCGGCGGCTTGCTGTTCGCGTCAGGCTCGGCCGGCGGAACTGCGTCTGCCATCGGTGGGCTGGTGACGGCCGCGGCCGTGGTTGGCGCCTTCGTGCGGATCAAGCAGTACTTCGATCGGATTGACGCGGGCCACCATTAGGATGGCGATCGCGGCGGCAAGCTGGGACCCCGCGCAGTATTTGCGATTTTCCGACGAGCGGCTGCGCCCGGCGCTGGATCTGCTGGCGCAGGTGCCGCTGGACGCGCCGTCGCGCGTGGTGGACCTGGGCTGCGGCGCCGGCAACGTCACCGCCATCCTGCGGCGACGGTTTCCGCAGGCCACGGTGTTGGGGGTGGACGGATCGGCGGCGATGCTGGCCAAGGCGCGCGAGGCGGCGCCCGACTGCCGGTTCGAACCGGGGGATTTCGCCACCTGGGCGCCGGCGGTGGGGGAGGCCGCGCCCGACCTGATCTACTCCAATGCCGCGCTGCATTGGGTCGGCGGGCACGCGACGCTGTTCCCTCGGCTGGTGTCGCTGCTGGCGCCGGGCGGCGTGCTGGCGGTGCAGATGCCGGCGATGCACGACGCTCCGCTGCGGCGGTTGCAGAACGAGGTGGCGGCGTACGGGCCGTGGGCCGAGACGCTGCGTGACGCCGGGTTTGCCCGCGCCATCCTGCCGGCGGACGCGTATTACGACTTGCTGCGGCCGCACGTGGCGGCGCTGGATCTGTGGGAGACGACCTACCTGCACGTGCTGAGCGGCGAGGACGCGGTGGTGGAGTGGGCGGCGGGGAGCAGCCTGCGGCCGTTTTTGGACAAGTTGCCGGCGGAGCTGCGGGCGGGGTATCGCGCGGCGTATGCGGCGGCGCTGCGGCCGCATTATCCGCGCCGGCCGGACGGCGCAACGCTGCTGCCGTTCCGGCGGCAGTTCGTTTTGGCGCGGCGGTAATAAGTGTGGTGCCGGCGTGGTTCGGTCCCGCCGGTTCCAAGGCTGCGCGCGGGAGCGCCATGCGTGGGCGGGATCGAAAGGCCAGGGTCCCAACCTTTTGCCCGCGCGGGTGACTGCTTCAATCGCGTGGCGGGTCAGGGTCGTGGGCCGGTTTCGACGTCGGCTACCCGACCCACATCGGACCTGGGCCGAGGTGCTTCTAAGCCAACCAATGGCACGGCACCCAGCTCCGTTCCGCCGGCGGCGTCGCCTCCGGGACGGGGCACCAACCGAGACAGGAACGCCATATTTGATGCTATTTCCTGGATTTCCTGGCAGACACCTTAACATATACGTTGTCATACAGTTGTCGGATGCCCTTCCGCCAGACCATCACCAGACCTTCCCGACCGTCCGAGACCCTGGCCGCCCGAACGCCCTCCACGCCGAGCCAGGACCAACTGCCGTCGCAATGAACCGATCCGGATTGTCAGCACGAGGCTTCCAGACCGTCCCGTTGATCCACTTTGCCGCTATCCTGTGGGGGATGGTTCGAGACGGCAGCGGGCGTGTGGCGTTTGTTGAAACCGGATTGAAACCATTTTGAGCATTTTTGGGAATATTCTATCAAAATAACGCTGGCCAATCGTCCACCGAATTCCTACATGATCGGTAGCCGCTATTAACCCAAAAAGTTGGGTGCTGCGTTGGCGGAGACGACAATGAGGCAATTCTCTTTTTCCATTGGAGGGTCGGCCAATCTGATGCCGCCCACAGAGAAAAATCTGGCGGCACCTTCTGCCCCTCCGTATCAGGTACAGAACCCGTTGCGGCGGCGGCTGGAAGATGCAGTCGAGGACGTGTTCCACGCCGCTCTGGTGCGTGGCGACATCGCCTCTGCCGAGGACTTGCTTGGCGTCATGGAGAGCATAGAGGTCAGGGGCCGCCTGCGGTTCCAGTCCGAGCGCAAGGGCACCTCGGTGATGATCGGCCGTGCCCGCAATGAGTTGGCGTCGTGCAAGGCGAGGCGTCGCTCCAGGACAGGTTGACTCCCGACCCAGCGCGAAACCTGAGCGAGCACGCCCGGCGGCAACCTCCTCCATCCGACCTCGACGGAGACCACTGCTGACCCTCCTGAACCTGCCGAGACTGCCTGAGCAGGGTCTAAGCGACCATGGATCGAATATCTTGCGAAGGCGGATGGCATGCTCGATCGGTGGCCCGACGAAGCAGGCCGCGAAGCGTATCTTGCAGGCCTGCATTCCGCGCAAGCGTAGATCGTTGAAAGCCCCGGCAAGCGCGTGACGTCGCATCGCGGTGTGCAGCGCGAGCTGGCACGGCTGACGAAGGACACGCCGCGCTTTGATATCGGACTGCGAACCTGCCGCGGTCGCGCCTACAATCTCAAGGCCATTGCCGTGGCAGGCAGCAGCCCACGCCCCTGACGACCCTGCCTCCGCCGTCACCCCGCCATCCGCGCCATCGCCCCGGCCATCAGCTCGATCTGCCGGGCGATGCGCACCAGCGAGTCTGCCTCAGGCACCGCCGGTCGTGGCGGCAGCGCGGTCTCCCCCGCCGCCAGCGCCCGCATCGCCCCGCCGATCCAGTCGCGCCAGGCAGCGAGTGCCGCCGGCGACAGCACGCGGGGAAACCCCGGATCGAGCTGCATCGCCGACAGCCGCCCGGCGCAGCGGCGCAGCGCGGCGTCGATCACCAGCGCCGCCTCCAGCCTGTCGCGCCCCGCGGCGCCCGGCTCGGTCAGGGCGCGGCTGATCGACGCCTCCAGGCTGTTGCTCGCCACGCCGGCACCGCGCCGCGCCGCTTCGACCGCGGCGGCGGGGGACGCACCGGCGGCGGACGCCAGCGCCGCCTCCGCCCAGACGCCGTGCGCACCGATCGCGACCCGCGCCTCCTGCGGCAGACGCTCGGGTTCCCAGGTCGGCCACAACACGAAGCCGGCCGCCACCGCGATGATCCCGCCCAACGTCGTGAAGGCGAACCGCGCCCAGGCGATCGACCATTCGCTGGTGCCGGGCACGCCGGTCTCCACCAGCAGCACGATCAGCGGCGTCAGCGCGGCCATGAACAGCCCGAGGCTCACCGCGCGGACCGCGAACGCCACCACCGCCAACGGGAACATCGCCGCGGCGATGGCCAGGGGCGTGGCGCACACCAGCCCGACCGCCGCCGCCACCAAGCCGCCCAGCGCGGTGCCGCCGACCCGCTCCAGGGCGCGCGCATAGGTCAGGGCGAATTGGGGCTGCATGGTCGCGACGATGGTGATGGTCAGCCAGTGATCGAACTGGTTGAACCGGACCATGGTGAACGCCAGCGCCGGCGTTGCCATCACGACGATGCGCAGCGCGTGCCGCAACGCCGGCGACTGCCAGGTCAGGTTGGCGCGCACCGGCTGAAGCACGCGTTGCAGCAACGGGGGGCGGCGCCCGGCCAGATCGACGCCGGGCAGGAAGTTCTGCGGCAGCGCCAGGGTGTGGGCGATGCGCAGGCGCTCGACGATGCGGCTCGCCAGCGGGCGCAGCGGATCGGTGTCGGGCAGCGCGGCCGCCTCGGCCGCCATGGCGTCGATCGAGCGGCCGATCCGGGGGTTCCGCGCGGCATCCGCGGCCAGGATCGCGCGGCCCAGGGTCTGCAGCAGCGGCCGCAGCCGACGCAGCAAGCGGGATGCGGCGCGCTGCTCCAGGCCGGTGGCCTGTTCGGCGAGGTCGCTCAACGCGATCAGCGCACCGAACATCTGGTCCGCCGCCTCCAGGCGGATCAGGCTGTGGCCGCCGCGCACGCCGATGGCGCCGCGGGTGCGCAGGGTGTCGAACACCACGCCACGCGCTGCCTCGATGGCCTCGCGCACGGCGCGGCGGTGTTCCCGGGCATGCGCCTCCCACCGGGTGGTGTCGCTACCGGCGGACATCACCGCGTGCAGGTCGGCGGCGAGGAGGGCCAGGCGGCGGTACACCTCGGCCACGGCGCGGCGGGCCGGCAGGTAGGGGTGCAGGCGCCAGATCCCCAGGGTGAGCAAGGTGGCCCACAGCCCGCCGGCGACGAAGCCCGCAGCGAGCGAGGCGGCGGTGGCGAGGTCCGGCAGGGGACGGTCGAGCGCCAGGATCACCGCGAAGCACAGCAGGTTGCCGAACTGCTGGCCGACCTGGCCATAGACCCGGGCGAAGGACAGCGCGAACAGCGCAAATGCCCCCAGCGGCAGCGCCACGGGCATGCCGAAGCCGCGCAGGAGGCCGACTCCGGCCGTGATCAGCGCGCCCAGCATGGCGAAACTCAGCAGCAAGGGCAGGCGTCGGCGGATCGGGCCGCCGGGATCGCACAGGCAGGTCCACAGCGCGGCGAGCGCCGCCTCGCGCAGCGACAGCCAGCCGAGCGGCTCGTTGAGGGCAATGATCACCGCGACGGACAGCGCCGCGCGCAGGCCCTCGACGAGGCTGATGGCGCGCAGGTTCAGGCCGATCGGCAGGCGCGCGAGGTCCGGGGCGTTGCGGTGCGCCGGGACTCGTCGATCGGGCGTGGCGGGCGGGATGGTCACCGGGGCAGCAGCCGGCGGGCCGGGCCGAAGGGGGCACGGCCGCCAAGGCCGCGACCGGCAACCGCCAGCCGGCAATCGATTGCCGTCGCGTCCGCACCCTTGAGTCGGGGTCGCATCGTCATCCCGGACATGCCGCCACGTCTTTCCGGCCACCATCGCAACGGGGGAACCACCGTATCATCCTCCGGCCTGCTGTCTGGGCACCCATGCCGTCATACGCCCTGGCGAGCGGAGCATCACATCGACCTGCCGACGGCCAGCCAGGTCGGTCGGTGTCGGGACCCGCGTTGCCTTCAGCGCCAGCCATCCCCTCCGCTGGCCGGCGGCGCGGCGCGACCCCGATTGCGGTGACCGGCGCCCGTTTGCGTTCGGTTAACCGTTGCCATCCACGATGCGCCAAATCGCGTGCGGCTTCGGGCATGGGAAGCCGGCCCCGAGGAGACGATCGATGACCATCAAATGGCGCGAAGGGATGACGGTCGATTATGGGCCGATCGACCAGGACCATCACACCCTGATTGCCATCATCAACAAGTTCGAGGCCGTGAAGCCCGGGCCGGATGCCCCGGCCAGACTTGCGGAGGTCATCAGCGAACTGGAACGATATGGCGAGGCACATTTCGGCCGGGAGGAAACATTGCAGCGCCTGGTGGCCTTTCCGCTCGCCGCGGAGCACAGCCAGCAGCACCGGCACCTGATGCGCAGCCTGGCGGAAGCGCGGGCGGAATTGGCGCGGACGGCCTCGGCGAAGGACCTCGCGACGTTCCGCGAACACATGTGCGGATTTCTGAACGACTGGCTGATCGACCATATCATCAAAACCGACCTCCTGATGAAGCCTTACGTCAAGGCAATGGCCCCGCACGCTGAATTGCTCGGCAACCTGCACGCGGCGGTGCGCGCCATGGCTGAATAGGGGCACACCTGGCTCGCATCGGCGATACGGGCGGCGAGCCGGCGCCGGGCTCTACGAGCGCTGGTTCGCCGCGCTGAAGCTGTGTGTGCCGGCAACAGGAAACCT
>JBEKNT010000238.1:0-10561 GCA_049522565.1 Acetobacteraceae bacterium | reverse complement strand
CTACAACATCGCGCATGTGGACGTGACGGCGAAGCTCTGCGAGGAGCACAACATCACCTACGCGGACATCGACCGCATCGAGGCGGTGGTGAACTGGTTCGAAACCGAATACCCCAGCCCCGCCTTCCCAGTGCCCGGCAGCGACGGCAAGCCGCGGGTCGGCAGCACGCAGTATTTCACCGCCTATGGCGCGGTCACCCGCGGCTATCCTCTGCTGCGCGGCGCGCAGCCAGGCCCCGGCGAAACCGACCCGCCCGAAGTGCTGGATCTCATGCACCGCGTCACGCTGATCCCGATGGTGCGCCGGACATTGTTCGGCCCGCGCATCACCGTCTTCACCAAGGACGGCCGCAGCGTCACGCGCGAAGGCACCGGCCGCGAGTTCATCTGGGACTTCGAGGAGGAGGCCCGCCGCATCCAACCGGTCATCCCCGGCCTCGCCATCCCGCCAGAGCATTTTGCCGAGTTGATCGATATCTGCCGGAAGCTCGAGCAGATCGACAATGCTGCTCACAAGCTGATCGCGCTGACCATCCCGTCCTGAACCGGCGCTACGATACCACGTCGATCGTGGCGATCATGCCGAACAGGCTGTGCAGGAAGTGGGTGCACGCTACCGGGTACGTGCCGGGCAAACGCGGCGACAACGCGATCTCCACCGTCTGATTCGGGCCGACCTCGATCGCGCCACCCGGCGGGGCCGTCGCGCCGGCCGGGAAACTGCTTGCCGCGAAAAATGCGGGCGCGCTGAAATCATGGCCGCCGCTGCCTTGGTTTACCAGGCGCAGCCGGATCGGCACACCCGCACGTAGCGTGATGTGGTCGGGCGTGAATGCGAAATCTGTGAGCGCGACCGTGACCGTTTCACCCGCATTGCCCACGGGCACGGTCGATCGCGCAGCGGGCACGGTCGCGCTTCTGCACCCGGCGATCGCGACGACGAGTGGCAGTACGGCAATCCGCATGGCGGAAGCCGCAAGACGCCGCCTGGGCAGGCGATGCGTCGCTAACCGCTGCCCCGGCGCGGTAATGTTTGACTCGTCGCCCCCGTCCGCGTCGTCATGCCGGCCCACGGGTCGGGGCAGCGGCCCGCCCGAGGACAGGCTCCGGCTGGCATCCGCGACTTTGTTGGTCCGCGCAGGAAAGTCGTGGATGGCAGGCCGGAGCTGGGCCCCGGGCGCTTGACCCGGGGGGCCGCCATGACGGGCGTGCGGCACCAGCCGACCAATCCCAAGAGCGCTTCGCATCAGGGAAGTGAAAGCCGTCACTTCGCCCCCAGCGTCTCGAACACATCCCCCACCGGCGGCAGGCCCAGAATGTGCCGGCGGTGCCACAGCGCGTAGAACAGCAGCTTCCATGCGGCGAACCCGTCCCGCCAGCGCCTGATGCCGCGGAACAGCGCCACCACCCGCTCGGGATCGGCAATCTCCATCACCCCCGGCTGTGCCGCCACCAGCGGTCCGAGCCGCCCGCCCTGGCCCTTGATCCACGCCCCCACCGGCACGGTGAAGCCTTGCTTCGGTGCGAACGGCCGGGCCATCGGCAGGTGCTTCTCCAGCCATTTGCGCAAGATCCACTTGCCCATCCCGTCGCGCAGCTTCATCGCGTCGGGGAGGCGAAAAGCCGCCGCCGCCACGCCCTTGTCCAGGAACGGCGTGCGCCCCTCCACCGCGTGCGCCATCAGGCAACGATCGAGCTTCAGCAGCAGGTCGTGCGGCAGCCAGTCCGTCATGTCGGTGGCTTGCGCCGCGGCCAGGCGCGAGCGGCCGCCTTCCGCCGCGCGCAGTTCGGCCGCGGCGATGCCGTCGCGCCAGCCGGCCGGCCGCGTGCGCAGCACATTCAGCCGGTCGAACGAGCCGCGCGCGTACATCGCCCGGCCGCCCAGCCACCACGGCTTCATCGCGCTGCGATAGCGCGGATAACCGGCAAAAATCTCGTCGCCGCCTTCGCCGCTCAGCACCACCTTCACGTCCTGCCGCGCGCGCTGCGCCAGGAACCAGGTGGGGATGATCGCGTAGTCCGCCGCCGGGTCGTCCATGCAGGCGACGATCTCCGGCAAGTGCCGCCAGACCATCGCCTCGTTGATCTCGATCGACTCATGGCGGGCGCCGAGCGCCTTGGCCACCGCGGCGGCATGCTCGCGTTCGTCGGCGGCCTCCGGCACGTCGAAGCCGGCGGTGAAGGCCAGCACCGGCTCGCTGTTCAGCCGCGCCATCAGCGTGAGCAAGGTGGCACTATCGATGCCGCCGGAGAGGAACATGCCGTACGGGACGTCGCTGCGCTGGTGCAGGTCGACGCTTTCCTCCAGCGCGCGGTCGAGCCGGGCCAGCGCGGCGTCCTCGTCGATGTTCTCCGGGCCGCCCTCGGGGACGAAGCTGATGCGGCGGCGATCGATCACGTGGCCGTCGGCGCAGGTCAGCGTCTCGCCGGGCAGCATCCGCTGGATGCCCTGGAAGATGGTGTCGGCGCCGGTGGTGAATTGCAGTTGCAGCAGTTCCTCGCGTGCGGCGGGTCGCACTTCGCGCTTGACCAGTCCGGCCTCCAGCAGGGCCTGCGGCTCGGAGGCGAACGCCAGGCCGGTCGGCATCGGCGCAATGTAGAGCGGCTTGATGCCGAACGGGTCGCGCGTCAGCGTCACGGTGCGCTGGGCGCGCTCGTGGATGGCGACGGCGAACATGCCGCGGAGCTGCCGGGCGTAGTCGGCGCCGTCGCGCAGCCATAGATACAGCGGCGGCTCGCAATCGCTGTTGGTGGCGAAGGCGATGCCCGGCATGGCGGCGCGCAACTCGCGGTAATTGTAGATCTCGCCGTTGCAGATCAGCGTCGCCGGGCCGGCGAACAGCGGCTGGTCGCCGGTCACCAGGTCGATGATCGCCAGCCGGTTGTGCACCAGAGCGACGCGCCCGACGACGGCGTGGCCGGTGCCGTCCGGACCGCGATGGTGCAGGCTGTCGATCAGTTTCGACAGGGTGGTGGGGTCGGGGGGCGGCGCACCGCTCGACAGGATCAGCCCGGCAATGCCGCACATCTTAGGTTCCGACCTCCAACAGCAGGTTTTCCAGCGCGACCGACTGGACGTGTGCATTCAGGTGGGCGCACGCGAACCCGAATGCCGCCTGGCCCAAGCCATGCCGCAACTGTGGCTCCGATACCAGACGGTGCATCGCTTCGGCCAGCGCCATCGGATCGCCAGGGGCGACCAGCAGGCCGGTTTGGCCGTGGCGTACCGCCTCGGCGATGCCGCCTTGTGCCGAGCCTATGATCGGGCATGCCTGTGCCATGGCTTCGGGGATGACGCTGGGCAGGCCCTCGGCGTCGCCATCGGGGGCGACGATGCTGGGGACCAGCAGCGACCAGGCCCGCGCCATGTGGGTCGCCACGGCTTCCGGCGACAGCCAGCCGGTCAGCTCCACGCCGCCTGTATCGCGGGCGAGGGCCTCCAGTGCGGGGCGTTCCGGACCGTCGCCGATGCAGACGACCTGCGTCAGGTCACCGGCCGCACGCAGGCGGCGGACGGCCTCGGCCAGGACGCCGATGCCCTTCTTCGGCACGAAGCGGCCGACGAACAGGTGGCAGGGCGGGCCGGAAGGCGGCGGCGGCGGGGCTGCCGGGACCTCGACGCCGATCGGCAGCACCACGAGGCTGTGGCGCGGTACGCCGTGCGCGAGCGCCGCTTCGGCAACCGTGGCGGAGACGCAGACGAAGCGCGCCGTCGCCGCGACCAGGGCGGGCCACCGCCGCGACTGCACCGTGCCGTTCCAGTTCTTCGCCTTGCTGACGTCCCCGCCATGCAGGGTGACCACCAGCCGCAGGCCGAGTGCCTGCGCCAGCGGCAAAGCGAGCGCGCCGCCGCGGGCGAATTGCGCGTGCAGCACCGGGGCGACGCGGGGGAGGGGGAATGGTGGCACACGGCCGAAATGGCGGAACAGCGCGCGTTGCAGCCAGCCGGCCGGACCGCTGCCGCCGAGCACTAGTACGCTGCCGCCGAGTGCCGCGGCCTGCGGCATGATGTGACGGCCGACCCAGACCGGGGTTAGCCGGGTGAAGCCAATATACTGCCGGCGGAGGAACTGGATCTCCGATGGCGCGCCGATCCTGTCGCGATACACCAGCAGCGGCGTCGCCGGAGCGGCGGCGTGCGGGTCGGCCCGGGGCAGGGTGGCGGTGCTCATCTGGGCGCCATGAGTAAACCTCTCCCGCCTGCGGCGGGAGAGGTCGTCGCGCGGGCTTGCCCATGACGGCGCCAACGCCCAATTTCTCCCGTCATGACACAACTGGCAGCGTTGCCCGGACGGGCGGTGATCGAGCTCGGCGGGCCGGACCGCGTCGCCTTCCTGCAAGGGCTGGTGAGCAACGACGTGGCCGAGGTCGTGCCCGGGCGCGCGGTGTGGGCCGCGCTGCTGACCCCGCAAGGCAAGTACCTGGCCGACTTCTTCATCCTCGCGGACGGCGACCGCCTGTTGCTGGACGCGGAACGTGCCCAGGTGCCGACGCTGGTGCAGCGCCTGACCCGCTTCCGCCTGCGTTCGAACGTGACGATCCGCGCGGCGGCGGAACTGCTTGTGTATGTCGCGTGGGATGCGGCCCCGGCGGGCGCGGCAATCGCCGCCCCCGATCCGCGCCTGCCCGAAGCCGGCTGGCGCGTGATCGCCGCCACGCCACTGCCCGCAACTGCCAGCGAGGATGACTTCGACCAGCACCGCCTGATGCTCGGCCTGCCCGACGGAACGCGCGACCTGGAGGTGGACAAGACCGTGCTGCTGGAGGCCGGGTTCGACGAACTGCACGGCGTGTCCTGGAGCAAGGGCTGCTACATGGGCCAGGAGCTGACCGCGCGCACCAAGTACCGCGGCCTGGTCAAGCGCCGCCTGGTGCCGGTGGCGGTGGACGGACCATTGCCCGAGCCCGGCGCGCCGGTGCTGCGCGACGGTACCGAGGTCGGCACGATGCGCTCTCGCCGTGACGGCATGGGGCTGGCAGTGCTGCGGCTCGATGCCTTGGGGTCAACGCTGGCGTGCGGCGAGGCGCGGCTGACCGCCCGCGTGCCCGGCTGGATGCGGCTGCCCGAAAAGGTGGAATGAACCGGGACCCGGCAGATGACCCCAGCCAAGACCGTCGCCGTCAAACGTGATGACCTGGAGTGGGCCTTCGAGTTCGTGAGTTCGGGCGCACCCTCGGACAACACCGCGTCGATCTCCGTCGCGACTGGAAAGATACACTGGCATTCGGCGTCATTGGGCATGGCGGACGACGAGGATCCAGACGGTCCTGACGCCGACGATGGTGATGACGACGCCGACGGTTCCATTGCCGTGCCGCACAAGAACGACCTGCAGCTTGGCCGCCGCCTCGTGCTGCGCTTCGTCGGCCAGGAGATGCCGCGCGACTACGACACCGTCGCTGATTTCTTTCGACGACGCGGGGCGTATGCCCGTTTCAAGGGTCTGCTGCAGCGGCGTCACATGCTGGAACGGTGGTACGAGTTCGAAAATCGCGCAACCCAGCAGGCCTTGCTCGCATGGTGCGAAGAAAACGGCATTCAGCTCGTCGATGAACCGCCGGCCGGCGGTGTCTGAATGAGCGGCCGATCGCTCACCGCCTTGCGCGCCGCCGCGGCTTCACCGGCTCGAAGCTGATCCGCAGCTTGGTGCCGGTCGCCTTGGCGAACCGCTCCAGCGTGCGCGTCGTGGGCCGAATGCGGCCACCTTCCAGCCGAGCGACGACTGCCTGCGTGGTGCGCATCGCCGCGGCAACCTGTTCCTGCGTCATGTCCGCGTCGCCGCGCGCCTTGATCAAGGCCGCGGCCAGGGCGAACTCGTCCTCCAGGGCGTCATAGGCGGCCCGGAACTCCGGGTCCTTGTGCCATTCCCGGAAGCTTTCCGCGACGGGAATGAACTTGCGGGTCATCCGACCTCCTGAGGCTTGCGCAAGGCCGCTTCGATTTCGCGCCGAGGTGTTCTCTGCGTCTTCTTGCCAAAGACATGCACCACCACAACCCGCCGCCCGCTTGCAGTCACGTAGGCAGCACGAGCGATCCCGTCGCGTCCCTTCAGACGCATCTCCCAGATCGGGCCTTCGAGATACCTGACGTAAGGTTCCCGCATTCGCTCCAACTGGGATTGGGTCAGATTCACGATTCGCTCGAAGCCGGCGCGGGTGTCGATGGGCAGCGCGTCACGTGCCTGCTGCACCGCCTCGTCGACGAATACGACGGTCCATGCAGTCGGTTGCATATACCACCTCTGCAATAGGCCGGCGATGCCGGTCCGGGCATTTTCAGGCTTGCCGATGACCGTTTGATGAGCGGTTGATTTGGCTGGCACCGGCACGCCGCCGCCGGCATGCTTCGCGCCCGCTGGCCAACCCGATTCGGCCGGCGAAACCGCACGGCAGACGCATCCCGCCCCGCATGCTGATCACGCTGTTCACCGACGCCTCCTATTGCAGCCGCTCCCGCGTCGCCGCCTATGCGGCGTGGGCCAAGGCCGATGGCCGCACGGTGCGCCATTCCGGCGTGCTGAAGCAGCCGGTGCCGAACTCGTCGCTCGCCGAGACCATGGCCCTGGTGAACGGCATCCATCTGGCCATCGCCGCCATGCGCCCGCCGGCGGCATCGAAGATCATCGCGCAGACCGACTGCCTGGCGGCGATCCAGGCGCTGACCGGTCTGCTCCGGCGTGCCCAGGCGATAAGGCAATATGAGCCGGTGGTCGCCGCCTATCGTGACAAAGTCTCCGCGTCAGGCATCGTGGTGGAATTCCGCCATGTCGGTGGCCACCAGGGCACCGTGACGCCGCGGAACGCGGTCAACACCTGGTGCGACGGAGAATGCCGCCGTCTGATGCGTGCCGCCCGCACCGCCGTGCTCGGGCCGCGCAACAAAGGCGCGCCGGCACCGCCCGTTTGATCCGGATCAAGGCGGAAGCCGCCAACCGCGCCTAGGCTGCCACCCGGCGCCACCTCCATCGGCGCCGGCAGGAGGTCGCCATGAGCGCCACCCAACTGGCTCCGGCACTGTTCGAGCCGAAGCCCGCCCACAAACCCGTCTGGCACTACGCTATCATGCTGTTGCCGCTGCTGGTCGGCGCGGCGATCGCCCTGGCGCCGCCGCCCCCCGGCCTGCCGCAATACGCGTGGTACTACTTCGCGATCTTCGCGGCAGTGATCACCGGCCTGGTGGTCGAGCCGATCCCCGCCGCCGCGGTCGGCCTGTGCGGTGTCGCCATCGCCGCGGCGCTGGCACGCTTCGTGCTGTTCGCTCCTGCGCAGGTCGCCAAGCCAGACTTCAACCTGACCGGCGCGGCAGTGAACTGGGCGCTGTCCGGTTTCGCCAACTCCACCGTCTGGCTGATCTTTGCCGCCTTCATCTTTTCCCTGGGCTACGAAAAGACCGGCCTGGGACGGCGCATTTCGCTGCTGCTGGTGTCCTGGCTGGGCGGCCGCACCCTGTCGCTCGGCTATGCGGTGGCGCTGTCCGACGCGGTGTTGGCCCCGTTCACCCCGTCCAACACGGCGCGCAGCGGCGGCACCGTGTTCCCGGTGATCAAGCAAATACCGGCCATCTACAACTCGCTGCCGAACGACCCATCGTCGCGACGGATCGGCAGCTACCTGATGTGGACCGCGCTGGCGACGACCTGTGTCACCAGCTCGATGTTCCTCACCGGCGTGGCGCCGAACCTGCTGGCGCTGGAACTGATCCGCACCACCCTGCATCTTCAGGTCAGTTGGCTCGGCTGGTTTTGGGGCTTCCTGCCGGTCGGCGTCATCCTGCTGTTTGCCACCCCCTGGCTGGTCTACAAACTCTACCCGCCGGAGCTGAAGGAAAGCCCGGAAGTGCCGGCCTGGGCCCGCGCGGAACTGCACAACCTTGGGAAGATGTCGCGCCGCGAATGGGTGCTCGCCGGGCTCGTGCTCTGCGCCCTGGCGATGTGGGTGTTCGGCGGCTCGGTGGTGGACGCGACCACGGCGGCCATACTCGTGGTGTGCGGCCTGGTGGTGACCCGCACCGTGACCTGGGACGACTTGCTCGCCAACAAGCCGGCCTGGAACACGCTGATCTGGTTCGGCACGCTGGTGACCCTGGCGAGCGGTCTGGCGCAGGTGGGCATGGTGAAGTGGCTGGCCGGATTGCTCAGTGTGTATCTCGCGCATTGGTCGGCGGCGCCGGCGCTGATCGCGCTGGTGGCGGCGTTCTTCCTGCTGCACTACCTGTTCGCCAGCCTGACCGCGCATACCACGGCGCTGCTGCCGACCATGCTGGTCATCGCTGCGGCGATCCCCGGCATGAACGTGCTGGCGGCCGCGCTGGCCCTGAGCATGACCATCGGCATCATGGGCATTATCACGCCGTTCGCCACCGGCCCGGGACCGATCTACGCGGGCAGCGGTTACCTTCCGCCGAAGGACTTCTGGCGGCTTGGCACGCTCTTTGGCGCGATCAGCCTGCTGGTCTTCCTCGCCGTTGGCGTCCCCTGGTTGCTCTGGGTAGAGTGAGGCAGGACCAGCCCAGACGGGGACGCCATGCCCGGCATCAGGCCGGCCACGCCGCAGGACGTTGAGGCCGTGGCCCGCCTGTTCCGCGTGGTGCGCACGGCCTGCCTGCCGTACCTGCCGGACCTGCACACTCCGGCCGCAGAGTTGGCGTTCTTCCGCGACCACGTGTTCCCTGGCTGCACCGTATGGATAGCGGGCGAGGCGGCCATCGACGGCTTTTGCGCCTGGCGGCCCGGTTGGGTGGACCACCTCTACATCCGTCCAGACTGCCACGGGCAAGGCCGCGGCACGGCACTGCTCGCCCAGGCCATGGCCGAACACCCGAAGCTGCGGTTGTGGGTCTTCCAGCGCAACGCCCAGGCGCTGCGCTTCTACGCCGCGCGCGGCTTCCGCGTGGTGGAACGCACCGACGGCAGCCGCAACGAGGAGCACGAACCCGACGCGCTCCTGGAATGGGTGCGGGCCTGAACCGGGGACGGCTGGCCCGCGGCGGTCGGGTTTGTGGGTCGGCCGGGGAACCCGGATGGGTGAACCGCTGCGCTGAACGCGCACCATCGCGCCAGGCAGATTCCGCGGGATCGCGTCATCACCGGCAATAAAACCGCTTGCATCACGTCGGGGTCACGCTGCGTTGCTCGATGCCGGTCACATAATGCGGCTCCGGCCAGCCAGAGGAGCGACGCATGGCTTTCGATCGCACACAGCCGTACCGGAACCGGGGAGGCCCGGGTGGCAATCCGGCGACATCGACCACGGATATGCAGCAGAACGCCATCGACTTCGACGATTACCTCGAGGATGTGGAGGTGGATGATCCGGACAGCTTCGGCATCTGCGCGGCGCTGTCGGTGATGTACCTGGCCTGGCGCAACCGTGGCGGCAACCGTGCCGGTGGGCTGGCCCGCATGGCGTGGCTGGAGAGCCAGACCGATCGGGCGGTGGCCTTGCAACTGGCCGGCGAGGCGGAGGAGCGGAAGGCAAAATTGGCGGGCCAGAACAAGGATGCGCAGATCGTCACTCAGATAAAGACCATCGCCAGGCAATGCGGCCTGGCCGCCGACCCGATCACGCGCGTCGCCAGCGGCGATCGCGCCAGCATCGTCGTCAATATCCTGCCGCGCGGTTCCTATGTCCTGGACTATGAGACATCGACCGACGACGATGATTCCCATACCATCGCCGTGCATTCCACGCCGAACACGATGTTCATCTTCGACCCCAATTGCGGCGAGATGCGTTGCCCGCGCGGCACGGGCCCGCAGATGTGGCACGACTACTGGGACGATGTGGCGTCCCTGGGTTGGGCCGTGCACAATGTGCGAATCCTGGGGTGCATCGGTGCGCGTACCGGCCTGCGCATGGCGGTCTCCATCGCGTTGACCGAGTTTATGCCGACCGACCCCAACCAGCGGGCCGTGATGCACCAGGAGGCGCCTGGCATGGTGCCGTTCGCGATCAAGACGTTCGAGCGCCTCAAGCAACAATAAGCCGTCGCGACCAAGCCGCGGGGGAAGGCTCGCAGGCTGCCGGGAAAGCCTCGCCGCCAGGCACGCCAGGCCGGCTCGCGCACGGCACGGCCTGGTGGCCGCCGCTGGCCTGAGCAGGGTTCACGCTGCCGGTCCCTCCCGGCCGGCGGCGGCGGTCGAGGCTTCAGAGCTGCCTGGCCAGCCGGCGCGCGAGCACCCAGCCGGGAAGCGCGGAGACCGGCGCCCCGGGCAGCATGATCAGCCAGCCGAGCGGCTGGCCGTTGACGATGAGGTCCAGGCCGATCCCCAGCATCATGCCACCGATCAGGCAGCCGGAGACCGCGGAAGCCACACCCAGCCAGACGATGTCGGAGCGGTTGACCATGCGACGCCTGCTACGGGCCGGCCGCCGGTTTGACAAGCTGCGCCGCCGCCCCCTATAGCCCCGCCCTTCACGGCCGGGAACGTGGACGGGTCACCAGGGGAACCTGGTTTCGGCCCGCGCCCGCCATGCAGCCCACCGCATGGCCTACCGGTGCAACAACGCCAGAAGCAAAGGGCAACGCGCAACCATGACCAAGCGCGCCGAGAGCAAGTAC
>JBEKNT010000237.1:0-12056 GCA_049522565.1 Acetobacteraceae bacterium | reverse complement strand
GTCATGGCGGGCGAAGGCCCCGTAGGCGTTAAGTTAGCTAGCTGGAGGGCACAGCCTGTGCCACTCGTCATGCCGACCACCGGGTCAAGCGCCCGGCGACAGGCTCCGGTCGGCATCCACGACTTTCCTGCGAGCGGCACCGCAAGTCGTGGATGCGTGCCGGAGCCTGCCCCCGGGCGCTTGACCCGGGGGCGCACCATGACGCGGTGTGGCCGGTTCCGACGCCCAAACGCCCTAATTTAACGCCTATGGGGCGAAGGCCCGCCATCCAAGACTGTGGCGCTTGCGGCACAGCAAAGTCGTGGATGGCCGGCCTACGCCGACCATGACGGGGAAACGGATCCGCGTGCCATCAATCGAGTCGTTCATTGTTGGGCGTCGCCTCAGCCTCGCCGCTCACGCGTCTCGACCTCTCCCGCGCGCGGCGCGGGACAGGTTATTCCGCCGCAGCGGCGTACGCCTCCAGCGGCGCACAGGTGCACACCAAATTCCGGTCGCCGTACACGTTGTCCACCCGCTTCACCGGCGGCCAATATTTTCCCCCCGCCACCCACGGCAGCGGAAACGCCGCCTGTGCGCGCGAGTAGCCGTGCGTCCACGTCTCCGCCATCACCTCGGACGCGGTGTGCGGCGCGTGCTTCAGCGGGTTGTCCGCCCGATCCAGTTTTCCCGCCGCGATCGCCGTGATTTCCGCCCGGATCGCGATCATTGCCTCGCAGAACCGGTCCAGCTCTGCCTTGGACTCGCTTTCCGTCGGCTCGATCATCAGCGTGCCGGCCACCGGCCATGACATGGTCGGCGCGTGGAAGCCGAAATCCGCCAGGCGCTTGGCGATGTCTTCCACCATCACGCCGGCCTCCGCCTGGAAGCCGCGGCAGTCGATGATGCACTCATGTGCCACCATCCCGCCCGGACCGGAATACAGGATCGGATACGCACCGCGCAGGCGTTCCGCCACGTAGTTCGCGTTCAGGATCGCCACCTCGGTTGCCCGCGTCAGTCCCGCCGCGCCCATCATCCGCACGTAAGCGTAAGAAATCGGCAGGATCAGCGCCGAGCCGAACGGCGCCGCCGAAACCGGCCCGAACCCCGTCGCCGGCCCGGCATCCGCGCGCAACGGGTGGTTCGGCAGGAACGCCGCCAGATGCGCCGCGACGCCGATCGGTCCGACGCCCGGCCCGCCGCCCCATCACAGCCGGCGAGGTCAGCCCGACCTGAGCGTTCAGGTTGGCGCCGTCCATGTAAACCTGCCCGCCCGCCTCGTGCACCACGGCGCAGATGTCGCGGATCGCCGCCTCGAACACGCCATGGGTGGACGGATAGGTCACCATCAGCGCCGCCAGCCGGTCGCGATGCAGCGCCGCCTTGGCACGCAGGTCGGCAAGATCGATGTTTCCGTCCCGGTCGCAGCCGACCACCACGACGCGCAGCCCCGCCATCGTCGCGCTGGCCGGATTGGTGCCGTGCGCGGATGACGGGATCAGGCACACGTCGCGCGCGCCCTCGCCGCGCGATTCGTGCCAGGCACGGATGGTCAGCAGCCCGGCGAACTCGCCCTGCGATCCGGCATTCGGTTGCAACGTGACGGCGGCAAAGCCGGTGATGCGCTGCAACCACTCGGCCAGGCGGTGGATCAGCGTCGCGTAGCCCTCGGTCTGGTTTTCCGGCGCGAACGGATGGATGTCGGCGAAGCCCGGCCAGGAGATCGGCATCATCTCCGCCGTCGCGTTCAGTTTCATCGTGCAGGAACCCAGCGGGATCATGCTGCGGTTCAGCGCGACGTCCTTGTCTTCCAGCCGCTTCAAATACCGCAGCATCGCATGCTCTGCATGGTGCTGGTCGAACACCGCCTGTTCCAGGAAGAACGTGTTGCGCGACAGCTCCGCCGGAATGCTCGGCGCGGCGCCATCCAGTTCGGAACCCAGCACCGCCGCCAGCCGCTCCAGTTCTTCGCGCGTCACGGTCTCGTCCAGCGCGATGCCCACCGCACCGTCGTCCACCCGACGCAGGTTGAACCCCGCCGCCAGACCCCGCCGCATCAGCGCATCCGCGCTCGCCGCGCGGGTCCGCGCTGCCGCGTCGGCGCATTCCACCGCGCCGCATTCCACCACGCCGCATTCGACCACGATCGTGTCGAAGAACGCATCGTGCCGCAGGCGGTGTCCCCCGCGCCGCGCCGCATCGGCCAGCAGCCGGGCGCCCAGATTGACCCGCCGGGCGATGCGCTTCAGCCCCTCCGGCCCGTGCCACACCGCATAGAACCCGGCGATCACCGCCAGCAGCACCTGAGCGGTGCAGATGTTCGACGTCGCCTTCTCACGCCTGATGTGTTGCTCGCGCGTTTGCAACGCCAACCGCAGCGCCGGCGCGCCGCCGGCATCCACCGACACGCCGACCAGCCGCCCCGGCATGTGCCGCTTGAACGCGTCGCGCGTGGCGAAGAATCCGGCATGCGGACCGCCGAAGCCCATCGGCACGCCGAAGCGCTGTGCCGAGCCGACCACCACGTCGGCGCCCATCTCTCCGGGCGGCGTCAGCACCGCCAGCGACAGCAGATCCGCCGCGACGATCGCCAGTGCGTCGGCGTCATGCGCCGCGTCGATCTCCGGCGACAGCGCGCGTAGCGCCCCGGTGGTGCCGGGATATTGCAAGACCACCGCGAAAGGCCGCGCCGCGCCAACGGCGGCAATGTCGCCCGGCGCCACGTCCAGCAGCGTCACGCCGATCGGCTTTGCCCGCGTTGCCAGCACGGCGCGGGTCTGCGGATGCACGTCCGTCGCCACCGCCAGCACGTCGGATTTCGATTTTCCCACCGCATGCGCCATGGCCATCGCTTCCGCCGCCGCGGTCGCCTCGTCCAGCAACGACGCGTTGGCGATCGGCATGCCGGTGAGTTCGCAGATCATTGTCTGGAAATTCAGCAGCGCCTCCAGCCGGCCTTGCGCGATCTCCGACTGGTACGGCGTGTAGGCGGTGTACCAGCCGGGATTCTCCAGTACGTTGCGCTGGATCACCGGCGGCATGCGGGTACCGTGATAGCCCATGCCGATCAGCGACCGGTGCAGCACGTTGCGCTCGGCCAGCGCGCGCAGCTCGGCGATCACGCCAGCCTCGTCCAGCGGCAGCGGCAGGTCGAGCGGGCGCTCGCTGCGGATCGCCGCCGGCACCGTCTTGGCCACCAGATCCTTCAACGTGGCCGCGCCCACCACGTGCAGCATCGCGGCGATGTCCGCCGGTGACGGGCCGATATGCCGCGTGACGAAACCGTCGGCTGCTTCCAGTTCCGCAAGCTCGACCAGGGGGGAGAAACCGGCGTCCATCAGTCGAGCGTCTCCAGGTATTCGTTGTAGGCGTCTTCGTCCAACAGCGCCTCGAACGTGGCGGTGTCGTCGATTTCCAGGCGGAAGAACCAGCCCTCGCCCTCGGCGTCGGAGTTCACCAACGCCGGGTCGTCGATGATTTCCGAGTTGGTCTCCACCACCTTGCCGGTCAGCGGGGCAAAAATGTCGGAGGCGGCCTTCACGCTCTCCACCACGGCGCAGGCCTCGCCGGCGACGACGTCGCGGCTCAGCTCCGGCAGCTCCACGAACACCACATCGCCCAATTGCTCCTGCGCATGGTCGGTGATGCCGACGGTGGCGATGTCGCCGTCGAGCACTACCCACTCGTGTTCCTTGGTGTAGCGTTTGTCCGTGCGCTTGTTTGGCATTGGATGGTTTCCTGTTCAGCGGACATAGCGATGGGCGACGAAAGGCAGCGGTGCCACGGCGGCCGGCAACGCCTTGCCGCGCACCATCACGGACAGGCGGGTGCCCTCGGCGGCGAGGCTGCGGCGCACATAGCCCATGGCGATCGGCACACTCAGCGACGGCGAGAAACCGCCGGAGGTGACGACTCCCGCCTCGGTACCGTCGTCGGCGACGATGTCGGCGAGCGCACGGGCCGGGGCGCGTCCCTCCGGGCGGATGCCGACGCGCAGGCGGGTATAGGTGCCGGCTTCCAACTGGTCGCGGATCACCGCCGCGCCCGGGAAGTCCCACGCCGCGCGGCGCCGCTTGCCGATCACCCAGGTCAGACCGGCTTCGACCGGCGAGGTCAGCTCGTCGATGTCGTTGCCATACAGGCAGAGCCCGGCTTCCAGCCGCAGCGAATCGCGCGCCCCGAGACCGGCCGGCGCCACTTCCGGCTGCGCCAGCAACAGGTCCGCCAAAGCCTCGGCGCGGTCGGCCGGCAGGGAAATCTCGAACCCATCCTCGCCGGTGTAGCCGGAGCGCGCAACCAGGCAGGGGGTGCCGCCGACATCGATCGCGCCGACCCCCATGAACGGCAGCTTCGCCGCGTCCGATGCCAGCCGCCCCAGCACGGTCGCCGCCGCCGGTCCTTGCAGCGCCAGCAGCGCGCGGTCTTGCATGACCGCGAGTTGCACGCCGGCCGGCAGGCTGGCGGCCAGATGGGAAAAATCGGCGTCCTTGCGGCTGGCGTTGACAACGAGAAACAGCCTGTCGCCGCCCAGGTTGGCCACCATCAGGTCGTCGAGGATGCCGCCGGCCTCGTTGGTGAACAGGCTGTAGCGTTGCCGCCCGGGTTGCAGCCCGAGCATATCGCCCGGCACCAGCCGCTCCAGCGCCGCCGCGGCGCTGGCGCCGGTCAGCATCGCCTGGCCCATATGCGATACGTCGAACAGCGCGGCCTGCGCGCGGCAATGCAAATGCTCGGCCATCACCCCGCCGCGGCAACGCGCCGCCAGGTCGCCGGCGAGGTCGTACTGCACCGGCATGGCGTAGCCGGCGAACTCCACCATGCGGGCGCCGAGCCGCCGGTGCCATGCATCCAGCGGAGTGCGCTTCAGCGGCTTGGGCGTGGGGTCGTCCGGCAGGGCGTTCTCGATCACGGTCCACTCCGAAGGCAGGTCATCCGGTCGGCGTTATGCCAACGCGGCTGACCCCCCTCTGTCGCGGAACCTGAGAGATTCGGGGCCTCGCGGCCCCTTACTCCGTCGGTGCGGCCCGCATGCACGCGCGCGCCGTCTTTCCAGAGATCCCGAATCCCGCCGCGGTCCCTGTTGCCTGAGCGTTTCCGGGGGCCGGTTGCGCCTTCGGCGGCGGCACGCGTGCCGCTCTCTCCCGCGCCGGGTGGCTGGGACGGCCGCACCATGCCGGAAAGCGCGGCGCGGCACAATCGAAGTGTTGGGCCGCTGGGCGGGACCGCCAGCAGACCCGCCGCACCGTGGGCGGCCTCACCGTTTGATTAACCTCTTCCCGACAAAGTGGAGCTTGCAATAGATATCGACGGGTGATATATCAATGGCGCGGCGATGGACCGCCTGCTGGGCTACGATCGGCGACGGTACTGGCTCAGCAACGGCTGGTGCCTGAGGTTCCGGGTGAAACAATGTCCGATCACCGACGCCAGGCCGTATGGCATCCGCTACGCGTTCACCCTGCACGACGTGGACATGACGCGGTTGCTGGGGTTCGACAACGCGCACGGCATTCCACGCCGGCAAGTCTACGACCACCGCCATCGCTTTCGGCGTGTGGCGGACCTGGTGCCGTACCGGTTTGTCGGCACCGACGAACTGATCTGCGACGTCTTCGACGAAGTCGAACGCGCGTGCCGCCTGGAAGGCGTGCCCTTCGCATTCGACTCGGAAGCGACCGAACGAGACGAGGAGTTGGACCATGACGATGAAATCGCTGCGTGACCTGCGCGAGGAAATGCGATCGGTTGCTCGCGGCGAACGCGAGGTGCCGCCGCTGCCCGCCGCCGCCATGCTTTCCACACTGTCTTCCCCTGGTAATCTCGAACTGCTGCGCATCATCAACCAAGAACGCCCGGCCAGCGTGTCGCAGCTTGTCGCACGCACCGGCCGCGCCCAGCCCAACGTGTCGCGCTCGCTGCAACTGCTCGCGCGGCACGGCCTGATCCGGCTGGAGCGCGAGGGCAAGGAAGTGCGCCCGGTCGCGCTGGCGCGGTCGATCGACGTCGATCTGGCGGCCGGGACCTACACCGCCATCGGCGAGGCTCGACAGGGTGGAAAGCCGCCGCGCGCGCGGGCCGCGAACGCCACTGCCGAGCATTGACGGCCTGAGTGAGGGCACTCGTGGACCAGATACAAGATACCAATACCGCCGCCGTCCCCGACAGCCACGGCCTCAACCTGTATCGCGCCGACCCGCTGCTCGGCCGGCTGGCGGCGCTGTATCTTCCCACCGATCTCGCGCAGCACCTGACGCCGTATCTCGACCGCCTGGGCGCGCTGGCCGGCGGCCGGCTTGACGATCTCGCCGGCCAGGCCGACCGCAACCCGTCGATCCTGCACCAGCGCCGGCGCTCCGGCGAAGACGGCGACTGGATCGAGAAGCACCCCGCCTACCGCGCGATGGAGCAACTGGCGTTCGGCGACCACGGCTTGGCGGCGCTGTCGCATCGTGGCGGCGTGCTGGGCTGGCCCGACCCCATGCCCCCGGCCGCCAAATACCTGCTCACCTACCTGTTCGTGCAGGCCGAGTTCGGCCTGATGTGCCCGGTCAGCATGACCGACAGCCTGACCCGCTCGCTGCGCAAGTTCGGCGACCCGGCGCTGGTGGCACGCTACCTGCCGGCGCTGACCAGCCAGGACCTCGATGCCCTGTCCCAGGGCGCCATGTTCATGACAGAGCAAGCGGCGGGGTCGGATGTGGGGGCGACCGCGGTGCGTGCGACGGCGGCGCCCGACGGCACCTGGCAACTGTTCGGCGACAAGTGGTTCTGTTCCAACGCCGACGCCGGCCTGGCGATGGTGTTGGCGCGGCCGGACGATGCGCCGCCGGGCACCAGGGGGCTGAGCCTGTTCCTGCTGCCTCGGGTGCTGCCGGACGGGCGGCGCAACGCCTATCGGATCATCCGGCTGAAGGACAAGCTGGGCACCCGCTCGATGGCCAGCGGCGAGATCCGGCTGGAGGGCGCGACCGCCTGGCTGGTCGGCGAACCCGGCGCCGGCTTCCGCCAGATGGCCGACATGATCAACAACTCGCGGCTGTCGAATGGCGTTCGCGCCGCGGGGCTGATGCGCCGCGCCGTGACCGAGGCGCTGTTCGTCGCGCATCGCCGCGTGGCGTTCGGCCGGCGGCTGGTGGCGCTGCCGCTGATGCGGCGGCAGTTGCTGAAGATGCTGGTGCGGGCGGAACAGGCACGCAGCATGATGTTGCAGACCGCCGAGGCACTGCGCCGGTCGGACGCCGGCGAGCCGGGGGCCTATGCGCTGCTGCGCATCCTGACGCCGCTGATCAAGTTCCGCGCCTGCCGCGATGCCCGCGTGGTGGCGGGCGACGCGATGGAGGTACGCGGCGGCTGCGGCTATATCGAGGAATGGCCCGACCCGCGCATCCTGCGCGACGCGCATCTGGGGTCGATCTGGGAAGGTACCAGCAACATCGTGGCGCTGGATGTGCGGCGCGCGGCGCGGCGGGAGAACGCCCTTACCGCCCTGCGCACGCATGTGACGGCGCTGCTGGACGACGCGCCGCCGCTGGCCGATGCCCGGTCGGCGCTAGACCGAGCCTGCGCGCTGGCCGACGCGGCGCAGGGCGCCGGCGGCGAGGTGCTGGCGCGGCAGGCCGCATCCGCGCTGTATCACGTGACTTCGGCGGCGGCGATGGCCTGGGAGGCCGGCCGGTTGGACGACCCGCACCGACTGGCCCTGGCGCGCATGGCGCTGGTGCATCGCGTGCTGCCGCGCGACCCGTTGCACGCGGATGCGGCCGAGGATGGCGCGCTGGACGCATTGCTCTACGATCCGGGAGGTTGAGCAAGGTTGCAAAAGCGGTGCGCGGCGCTATCATGCAAGATAGCAACTTTGGAACTCTCATGCCGACGCTTCTCGTTCGCGATCTCGATGCAGAGCTGGTGCAACTACTGAAGCAACGGGCCGCAAGCCATCAGCGCTCAGCCCAGGCCGAGCATCGCTCCATCCTGGAAGCTGTCCTGCGCCCAAAAGGCGAAAGCTTCGCAGTGCGGGCACGTCGCCTTGCGGACGAAACGCGCGGCCGGCGTAGCATTGACAGCGCAGATCTGATCCGCGCCGACCGTGATCGCGACCACGCGGCGTAGGACGCCGCGCGCCGCGGTGGTCGACGCCTCTGTCGCGGTGAAGTGGGTGTTTGCCGAGGACCATACCGAAGCCGCTCTGCGCCTGCTGAATCAGGCCGAGGCCCTGCTTGCACCGGTACACTGGCTGGCCGAGGCAGCCAATGCGTTGTGGGCAAAGTCTGTGCGGGGCGACCTGAGCGAACCGGAGGTGCACGAGCGCGTCGCCTTTCTGGTCGGGGCGCCGATCGCAACGACATCGCTCGACCAGTTGGCCTCCGCGGCGATGACGATCGCATTGCGCATACGGATAACCATGTACGACGCGCTCTATCTCGCGCTTGCGGAGCAACGCAGCACGCCGCTTGTCACGGCCGACCGGCGGCTGTTCGAGACTGCGTCGCACGATAAAGGATTGCGTGGCGTCGTCCGCTGGGTAGGCGACCTCTGATCCGCCGCCACAAATCGGCACCGGTATTGACCGGGCGTCGTGCGACGGCGCACCCGCTCCCGGCATCGGCGGACAGACGCGCCGCCCTGGAAGGGTGACGCTGTGCTTTGGGTCATGCTCTGGCTGATCGGGCTGGCAGGCTGGGTCCTTGGCGTCGTCGGCTTTGTCCAGGCTCGCACTGCTCTGACCGAGGTCGCCAGGCTGCGCCGTGAAGTGGCGCGCAGCCTCCCATCGCCGGTCAGTGCGACCGCGCCGCCGGTTGCGGCAGCCGGCTCGGCGGTTTCGCCCCCGCCGGCGGAGCAATCGCCGGCATCGGAGCCGGCTGGCCCTCCCCGGCGACCCGACGCGCCTCGGCCAGTGCCAGCCGCCGCGCCTGAGCCCGGGCGGCCCGAAGCGCCTCGGCCAAGCCAACCCGAAACGCCCTGGCCCGGGCCGCCGGACCAGCTTCCGCCCGCGCCCCGGCCGACGCCACAGGGGGTCGACCTCGAAGCGCTGCTGACGATGCGCTGGGGCGTCTGGCTCGGTGCCGTGGCGTTGGTCATGGCCGGCGTTTTCCTCGTCCGCTACGCAGCAGAGCAAGGATTGCTCGGGCCGGCACCAAGATGCGCTCTGGCCGGATTGCTCGGGTTGGCGCTGATCGTCGGCGCCGAGTGGTTGCGCCGGTGGGAAAATGTGCCGTCCGGCATTGCCGACCAGGCGGCGCCGGCCCTGGCGGCCGGCGGCGTGGCGGTACTGTTCGGCGCGGCCTACGGCGCCGGCGTGCTGTATGCGCTGGTGCCGCCGCTGGTCGGCTTTGCCCTGCTGGCGGCGGCGTCGCTCGCCGGACTCGCGCTGTCGCTGCGGCACGGCCAGGTGGTCGCCGCGGTCGGCATCGTCGGTGCCTTCGTGACCCCCGCCCTGGTGCAGACCGACCATCCGTCGCTGCCCGGCCTGTTCTGCTACCTGCTGTGCGTCACCGCCGTGGCCCTGGCGGTGGTGCGCTACACCGCCTGGATCTGGCTCGGCTGGGCCGGCACCATCGCCGGCGCGGTCTGGGTGGTGCTGGCGATTGCCGGCGGCGTCGGCAACGAAGCCTGGGCACCCGCCCTGTTCGTTCCCGCCGCCGCCGCGCTGAACCTCGCCCTGCTCCCCGCGGAGGCGTTGGACCGTGACGTAGGCCGCCGCCTGGCCTGGGTGCCCGTCGCCGCGCTCGGCGCCACCGGCCTGCTGCTGGCGACGCTGGACCAGGAGTGGGCGACGCGGGCCGGCGTGCTGCTGCTGACACCGGTGACCATCGCCAAGGCCGCCCGCGAACCGCGCCTGCGCATGCTGCCGTTCGTCGCCGCCGCGCTGTTCCTGCTGCTGCTGGCCGGCTGGTCGGTCGAGCTGCGCGAGTTGCCCGATTTCACCCCGCCGCCCGACCGCTGGACGCCATCCGTGGTGCGAGCGCTCACGGAAACCGCCGCCTTCATGGCGGGCTGCTTCGCCGCCAGCGGCCTGTGGTTCGAGCGCCGGACAGCGCGGCCGTTGGCGTGGTCGAGCCTGACGGCGTCGGTGCCGGTGCTGGCATTGCTCGTCTGCTACGCGCGGGTCGCCGCGTTCAACCCGCGCCTGGACTGGGCGGCGTTCGCCCTGCTGCTGGCCGCCGGCCTGACCGGCACCACCGCTGCGGCGTTGCGCCGGCAAGGCCCTTGGGCGGCGACGCGGAGTGACGGACGGACGCTTGCCGGCGCGCATGCCGCCGGCGCGGTCGCCGCACTCGCGCTGGGCTGCGCCATGATGCTGCGCGAACACTGGCTGACCGTGGCGCTGTCGCTGTTCCTGCCGATGCTGGCGTGGGTGGCGGCGAAGGTCGAGCTGCCGCCGCTGCGCCAGGTGGCGCTCGCCGTGGCGGCGGTCGTGCTGAGCCGGCTGCTGCTGAATTGGTACGTACTCGGCTATGCCTTCGGTGGCTTGCCGGTGGTGGATGGATTGCTGCTGGCGTACGGCGTGCCGGCAGCGGCGTTTGCCCTCGCCGCGGCGATGTTCGGCCGGCGCGGTGACGATCTGACGGTCGGCGTGCTGGAGGCAGGCAGCGTGGCCTTCGTCACGGTGCTGGTGGCGCTGGAGATCCGCTATGCCGCCGTCCCGCACCCCGGCGGCATGCCGGCCTTGCGCTTCCCCGAGGCAGCGCAGCATGTCGCGTCGCTGGCGGTGCTCGCGATCGCGACAATGCGCATCGCCACGCGGCTCAATCGTCCGGTGCTGCACTGGGGCTGGCGCATCCAGGGCGCCCTGGCCATGGCCGGCGGCACGCTGCTGATCCTGGGCAACCCGATCGTCACCGGGGAGCCGGTCGGCCACACCCCGGTGCTCGACTGGTTGCTGCCGGCGTATCTGCTGCCCGCTTGCCTCGCCGCGCTCGCACTGCGCCAGCCGGCGACCGCGCAGCCAAGCTGGCTCCGCCGGTTGCTGGCGGGCTATGCGCTGCTGGCTGGGTTCGCCTGGATCACCCTGGAGGTGCGCCACCTGTTCCACCCCGCCGCGATGCGGATGCCGGCCGTTCCGGTGACCGATGCCGAGCTGTGGGCCTGGTCCGGAGCGTGGCTGGCCTATGGCGCGGCGCTGATGGCGGCGGGGATCAGGATCGGCGCCAAGCCGCTGCGGCTGGCTGCGCTGGCGATCATCGGGCTGACCGCGGCCAAGGTATTCCTGGTGGATATGTCCGGATTGGTCGGGTTGTGGCGGGTGGTGTCGTTTCTCGGACTGGGTCTGACCCTGATCAGCCTCGGGGCGGTGTATCGCCGCTTCGTGGCGACGGGGGAGGCGGGCGGATAATGTTCGACCGCCGGCCATGACCCCGGGGCGACAGCACGCACTGCCGGACGGTCAAGCTTTCGGCGGCGAGATAGTGAGTCGTACCAACCGCCCGTGAGCCTGACACACTGCGGTGTGCACCACCTCCCCGTGTGTCGTGGCCGGCGAAGGCCCGCCACCCACGACTTTGCTGTGTGGAACAAAGGAAAGCCGTGGTTGGCCAGCCGGAGCCTGTCCTCGGGCGGCCCTTTGGGCCGACCCGGGGGCCGGCCACGACACACGGGGAGGCCGGGCGCCCCGATGGAGAGTCAATCTTTCGAGCGCCTGGTATCAGTTCGAATATCCGCAGTCGACCCATCGCGGTCCTTGCCAACGATCGGCGCGCAGCGCGCAGTCCGGCGGCGGCCGGGTGCCGCGCGCCAGGGCCGTCTCGCTTCTGTCTCAGAATCCCGATGCGTGCGACGGCGTGCGCTGTTTCCTTGCCGGTGCGGTCAGGCGGCCTTGTCCAGCGTCTCGCCGCCGATCTCGTCGAGCAGGGTCAGCAGGTCGGTGGTGCCACGGACCAGCGCATCGATCAACGCCGGGTCGGTGGGCAGCGTCAGGCGGCGGAAATACGCCTTGTTCTGTGGCGTGACGCCGCGGTCGTGGCGGATCTGCGCCGCGGCCACGCCTTCCTCCCGCGCGTAGGCCTCGGCCTTGGCGATCGCCTCGGGCGAGGGCGGCGGTGCGGTCTCGGCTGCTGCCGGCTGTGGCGCGGCCGGGG
>JBEKNT010000236.1:0-10611 GCA_049522565.1 Acetobacteraceae bacterium | reverse complement strand
CTCAAGGGGAGAGGAAGTGGATGCTCCCGGGAGCCGCCGGCGTCACCCCTCCGCCCCAAGCTGGGCCGCGGTGATCGGCTGGCGGATGATGATGAGATAACCGACCGCGCAGACCAGCCCCACCGCGGCGCTGAACAGCAGTGCCGGCACGAAGGATCCGGTGCCCTGGACGATGAAGCCGGTGATCATCGGTGCCAGCGCGCCGCCCAGATAACCCCCGAAATTCTGCATCGAGCCGAGCGAGGCCGTGCAGTTCGTCGGCGCCGCCACCGAGGCCATGGCCCAGGCCGAGGAGGTCGATACGTAACCCAGGAACATCGCGCCGGAGATGAACACGATGGCCAGCAGGTTGCTTTCGACCAGCGCCGCCGCGATTGTGCACAGCGCCATGCCGGTCAGTGCGGCGGCCATCGGGTATTTGCGGCTGTTCAGCGGCGACAGGCCGTGGCGCAGCATCAGCCGGTCGCACAGCCAGCCGCCGAACAGGCTGCCGAAGATGCCCGCCACGAACGGCACCGCGGTGGCCCAGCCGGTCGCCTTGATGCTCATGTGCCGCTGTAGCTCCAGATAGCCGGGCAGCCAGGCGGTGAACACCCAGGTGATGTAGATCGCGCCGAAGAAGCCCATGATCATGCCCCAGGTGGTGCGGCAGGCGAACAGCCGGCGCCATTCCGTCATGGTCACCGGTTGACCCTCGCCGGTCGTGTCGCCCTCGGTGCGGTAGCGATTCTCTGCCGCGGTCAGCGCGACGGCGTGCGGGTCGCGGTACAGGCCGTACCAGACCGCGGCGACCACCAGCCCGGCGATGCCCATGATCGCGAACATCCAGCGCCAGCCGAACCACAGCATCAGGAAGGTCAGCAGCGGCGCGGAGATGGCGTTGCCGAGCATGGAGGAGGTGTTCCAGATGCCGGTCGCGGTGCCGCGGTCGCGCGGACCGAACCAGTCGCGCACGACGCGGGCGGCGGTCGGGAATTGCGGCGCCTCGCCCAGGCCGAGCACGACGCGCGTGACGACGAACTGGCCGAAGCCGGCGACGAAGCCGGCCACCGCCTGGGCGAACGACCAGAGCATGATCGCGGCGGTGAGCAGCCGCCTCGGGCCGACCCGATCGACCAGGACGCCGGCCGGCAACTGCGCGAAGGCGTAGGCCCACAGGAACGCCGAGAGCAACAGCCCCATATCCGCGACCGACAGGCCGAGATCCTGGCGGATCAGCACGTTGCCGATCGACAGGGTGGCGCGATCGACATAGTTCAGGGCGCCGCCGATCACCAACAGGGTCAACGCACCGCGCTGGATGCCCGCGATGCGTCGCGACCGTTCGGCTGGCGCTAGCATGGTGGCGGGTGGCAGCGTTGAAGTGCCTTCCATCGTTATCTCTCCCGGCAAAACGTTCTGGACGCAGTGGCGACGCGCAAGCCTCGACCACCCGCGGTTAGCCGTCATTGAGATATGTCAAGACGCTCATCGCGGCGGTCAATCCTGGAGGTCGTTGCAGGCACGCGGGCATGCATCATGGCCGACACCGGGGGCGCCCGGGCTGGCCCGTGAGGCGTGGCCGGCGCGCGTCTTCGCTCTGCCGGAGGATCAGCGCCGACCGCAATCCGGCGCGATCGACCAACGTCCCGGGCGGCGGGGTGATCGCATTTGGGCTCCCAGCGGCCCGATCAACTGCCGAGCGCCGGCAGGGTACCGCAGCAAAGAAGCAAGCTTTAACACCGATTGCACGGATTAAGTCACAGATTAAGTCACAGAAAGCAAGACATCTTTCTTTCTGTGACTTAATCTGTGACTTAATCCGTGCAATCTGTGTTAAGACTTGATTTCTATTCTTGCTTGTTTTCTTGCTACAATTCCCCGCATAATTCGAGCGACGGCGGTCAAGATCTGCCAAGTGCGATTGCCCTCTCCTGCGCAGCCGCCTCTATCGCGCCGCGCGGCGTTCCATGGCAGGCTGCAACGCAGCGGCGTTCCGCGGGAGGATCGGTCCATGCACGAATTCGCGGCGTCGGCCGCCATGGGGCAACGTGTGCGCGGGCGCGCGCTGGTGGCGAAGGACGGGTTCTCCGCGCGCTATGACCTGGACCGCCAGAAGGGCGTGTTCTCGCGGCCGGAGCACAAGCTGGCCGGGCAATCCTATGTCGATCGGGTCCTGGTGCTGGACGCGGCCAAGGGCGGCGTGGCGACGGCGTGGATGCTGCATGAGATGCATGCGCGTGGCGTGATGCCGGCGGCGCTGGTGCTGAACTCGGTGAACCCGATCATGGTGCAAGGCGCCGCGCTGGCGGATTTCACCATGATCTCGGGGTTTGCCGTGGATATCACGCAAGCGGTGCCGGACGGGGCGCTGGTGGAGGTGGACCCCGCGAGCGATCCGCCCTGTCTCAGGGTGCTGGCCGAGGGCTGACTCCGTCATGAGTGGCGCGACGGCGATCGCTGTGGTGGAGCCGCGGCTGGCGGATTACGCGCCCGGCGTCGGCGCGGCGCTGTCGTTCGGTGTGGCCGACGTGCTGAGCAAGGTGGTGTTCGCCTCCGGCATGGACGTGCTGTCGCTGATCACGCTGCGCGGCATCCTGGCGGCCGGCTTCTTCTGGGCCTGGCTGCGCGCCGCACCGCCGCGCGTGCCGCACTCGCCGCGCGCGCGGCTGATCAGCATCGGTCTCGGCGTGTTGTTCGCCGCCAACATCTTCGGGCTGTTGTTCGCCATCCAGGTCCTGCCGCTGTCGATCGCGATCCTGGCGTATTTCGTCTATCCGTTGGTCACCGGCATCGCTGCCGCGGGGCTGGGACTGGAGCGGCTCGGCTGGCGCAGCCTGGTCACCGCGGTTGCAGCGTTCTGTGGCTTGGCGCTGATGCTGGGCACGCAGCCGGCGGCGCTGGCACCGATCGGCTTGCTGGCGGCATTCGGCGCGGCGGCCTGCCGTGTCGTCAGCCTGCTGGTGACGCGCGCGGCGCTGGGCGGCACCGATGCGCGGGTGACCACCTGGTACTCGCTGGCGCCGGCCGCGCTGGTGTTCATCGCGGCATCGCTGTTCACCGGCACCTTCCATCCACCGCTGACCGCCGGCGGGTGGATCGCGTTCTTCGGCATGGGCGTCACCACGACGCTATCCACGCTGTGGATCTATGTCTCGACCGCGCGCGTCGGGGCGTTCCGCACCGCACTGGCGATGCATCTCGAGCCGGTGCTGGCGTCGCTGTTCAGCTTCGCGTTGCTGGGCGAGGGGGTGACCGGGCTGCAAATGGTGGGCGGCGGGGTGATGGTGGCGGCGCTGTGTACGTTCCAGATGCGGCGTGGTACACCTCTGCCGCTACGCTAATATTGTGATCCTGACAGAAGGATCTCGTCGAGGCTGCCAGGAGTGTGCGAGTGCGCGACTGGAAGAGCGGGAAATTGAACTCAGAACGTAAGCAACACCGAAGACCTGATGACTCGAAGAATGAGCGAAATAAATCGTCGCTATTGTGAAGCATCATGGCTGCGATATCATTGCTTCTACAGGGCGTTCTACTCCCGCGTCCACCCCTTTCCGCGTTTGGTTCTCGGACAAAATCCCGGCGGCGAGACGGATCGTACAGACTTATCAGCCTCAGAAACCATGTTTGAAAACTGGGAACATGACTTCGTCCGACTTCGACACAATGCCGAATATCCACTGGCACGTCCGATGTGCGACTTACGTGCAAAACCTTGAACCCGCGATCTATCGATCGTACTACGGTAAGTTCCAGTGGGCAACATTGCTTTCGGCGCTCCCGAAATACCGAAAACCTGAATGTCTCATTGACTGCGGCCGCTGCGAAGGCTCAGCCGTTTGTGACTCGGCTCATAGCGATGGTCAACACGAAGCATCCTACTCATTTCCTCAACGGCATACGATCTATTCAGAATTCATCACTGCTGGAGAAGTAGCGTTATAGCGGATGAAGGCCGTTGGTGCCTTACCCCGAACGGCAAAAGCCTCGCGTGCATCTTCGCGCATGCGCGGGGTTTTGTTCCTGCCCTTGGTAGAGAGACCCAGCTTTTGATGGTCGGCCCTCCATCAACATGTGCCTCACGGTTGGAATGGCCACAAGCTACAGACGCTCTCCGATCAGCACTCCAAGGGATCGGGGTTTGCCCGATAGAGGGATCTTCCGCTCTTGTCGATCTGCCGCCACTTCCTATGTACGGAGTATCACCGCAACCGCGGGCGACGTGGTCACCAAGCCAATCGTTGCACACAAGACGAGGCGGACGCCTCTGCCGGTTCGGGCGCCAAATGGTTTGCCCACGTCGGTCGGGGTGTTAGCATCTGCAGGGTCGCCGCCCGCCGTCCAGCCGCCATCCCGCGAATGATCCACCACTTGGGATCAGCTTGTGGGTTGCCTCATTTGCCTATGGGACAAGACCAGACATATCGACACAGTATCGCCCGTATACTACAGACACCCTGTCCGCCGGCACTCGGCCGTCGTCCAACACGCCGAACGGTCCAAAGAGCCGGTCCACCAGCCTGGACCGAGAAGTGGACCAAAACCTCCAAGCGGACCAAGGTGGCGCGTGTCAGCATCGGCGGCGGCGTACTACGCGTGCACGAATCACCCGAACGTGCCAGAGTGACCGTATGATGGAATCCATGGATGCTTCCAAGCTGAGGACAAGATGCGAACCGAGTGCTTCGGCCAAGGCGGCTTGAAGCCATGCGAGACCGATCCCAATCCGAAAATATCCCGCTGGTCCCACCGGCGCTGCTCGATTCGGTCGTCGCATACTTCAACCCGCGGCGGGTGATCTTATTCGGCTCGGCCGCGCGCGGCGAGGCCGGACCCGACAGCGATATCGACCTGCTTGTCATCGTCGATGACGACACCCCCGTGGAGAAGGTCACACTGAAAGCCGGGTATGAGTCCCGAAAATCGTACCACGCGCCGGCCGATGTCATCCCGGTGCGGGAAAAGGTCTTTCAGCAGAACTCTCGGATCGCCGGGACGCTGTCGCGAGCCGCCGTTTTGGATGGCGTCGTGGTTTATGACCGATCCTGATCGCCTCGCGCGCTGGCACAGGGTCGATGGCTGGATACGCCACGCCGGAGATGATGCGCGGATCGCGCGCGGTTGCCTCGGTTTCGATCCCCCGGCACTTGGCGGCGCTGCTTATCATTGCCAGCAAGCCGCCGAAAAATTGCTGAAGGGATTTCTGGTGCAGGCAGGGATCGACTTCCGGAAAACGCACGACCTGGATACGCTGGCGCAATCCGTGCTGCCGTGCTTCCCAACGCTGCGACCCCTGCTGACTGCGCTGGGTGCGTGGACGGCGTGGGGGGTTGCCTATCGCTATCCGGGGGAAGACGAACCGGAACCCGAGCCTGACGCGGAAGAACTGTCCGGGGCGCTGGACGTGATTGCACAACTCGATGCGGCATTGCGGTCACATGCCCCGCCGCCCGCCAAGGACGCTGGCAAGGCATAAATAGGGGCCGGCTCCAGGGGGCCGGCTGCGTGCCGACCCGATCACCCTCACCCGCCGCTGCGCGGTAACCTCTCCCGCGCGCAACGCGGGAGAGGTTAGGTAATCGCGCTGGCGGATTTCGCCACTTCGCGCAGCACGAATTTCTGAATCTTCCCCGTCGAGGTCTTCGGAATCTCCCGGAACACGAATGTCCTCGGCACCTTGAAATGCGCCAGCCGTTCGCGGCAGAACGCACGCAGGTCCTCGGCACTCACCGCGGCGTCCGGCTTCAACTCGACGAACGCACAGGGCGTTTCGCCCCATTTCTCGTCGGGCTGCGCCACCACGGCGGCGCTCAGCACGGCGGGATGGTGGTACAGCACCTCCTCCACCTCGATCGATGAAATGTTCTCGCCGCCGGAGATGATGATGTCCTTCGACCGGTCGCGGATCTTCACGTAGCCGTCCGGCTGCATCACCGCGAGGTCGCCGGTGTGGAACCACCCGCCGGCAAAAGCGCGTTCCGTGGCTGATGGGTTCTGCAGATAGCCCTTCATCGTGATGTTGCCGCGGAACATGATCTCGCCCATCGTCTCGCCGTCCCACGGCACCGGCTGCATGGTTTCCGGATCGAGCACGGCCATCGCTTCCTGCAACGGCGTGCGCACGCCCTGGCGGCCGTTGCGCTCGGCGCGCTGATCGATCGGCATCGCACTCCATGCCGCATGCTTGGCGCAGACCGCGGCGGGGCCGTACGTCTCGGTCAACCCATAGACATGCGTCAGCTCGATGCCGATCTTCTCGGCGCCTTCGATGATGGCGGCGGGCGGCGCGGCGCCGGCGACCTGGCCGGCAATGCGCTGCCGCACGCCGGCGCGCAGTTCCGCCGGCGCATTGATCAGCATGGAATAGACGATCGGCGCGCCGCACATATGCGTCACGCCATGCGTGCGGATCGCATCCCATGCCGCCTTCGCCTCGATGCGGCGCAGGCACACGTTGACGCCGGCGCGCTCGGCGACGGTCCACGGGAAGCACCAGCCGTTGCAATGGAACATCGGCAGGGTCCAGAGATATACCGCGTGATGCGGCATGCCCCAGTTGAGGATATTGCTCACCGCGTTCAGATGCGCGCCGCGATGGTGGTAGACCACGCCCTTCGGATCGCCGGTGGTGCCGGACGTGTAGCTCAGCGATATCGCGTCCCACTCGTCCTGCGGCGGTTGCCAGTCGTAGTCCGGATCGCCTTCCGCCAGGAAGGCTTCATACGTGGTCTCGCCGAGCAAGGCGCCGTCCTGGCAGAGGGGATCGTCGATGTCGATGACGAGCGGCTTCACGTCGAGCAAGGCGAGTGCCTTGCCGACCACCGGGGAGAACTCGCGATCGGTGATCAGCGCACGGGCGCCGCCATGGCGCAGCATGAACGCGACCGTCTCGGCGTCGAGCCGGGTGTTCAGCGGGTTCAGCACGGCGCCGCACATCGGCACGCCGAACGCGGCCTCGCACATCGGCGGCGTGTTCGGCGCCATCACCGCGACGGTGTCGTTCTTGCCGATGCCGCGGCGCGCCAGTGCGGAGGCGAGACGGCGACAGCGGGCATAGGTCTCGCGCCAGGTATAGCGTTCGGCGCCGTGCACCACGGACGGCTTGTCCGGATAGACATAGGCCGCCCGCTCCAGGAACGTCAGCGGCGTCAGTGGCGCGTAGTTCGCCTGGTTGCGGTCGAGGTCCGCCAGGTAGGCGCTGTTGCCGGTCACTTGACTCTCCACCCTGTTAGCAGGTCCCGATCCGTCTTGGCGGGCCCCCGGGTCAAGCGCCCGGGGGCAGGCTCCGGCCCGCCATCAACGACTATGCCGATCGAAACAAGCACAGTCGTGGATGGCCTGTCTTCGCCGGCCATGACGGGTGGGCTGAACCCCTGGGTCGGTCCCAGGCCGGTTGCCAGTCTACGATCGTCATCGCCATACGAAAATAGCCCGTGCGACCATACCGCGCTCAGGCCACCGCGCGGCGCACCGCCACGCCGGCCACCACCAGCATGACCAGCGCGATCAGCGCCATCGGCCAGGCTTGTTGCAAGACCACCGCCAACGGCATGTCTTGCAGGAACAGGCCGCGTGCGGCGACCAGCATGTAGCGCACCGGATCGGCGCGGCCGATGAACTCGACGATCGGCGGCATGTTCTCGACCGGCGCGGCGTAGCCGGACAGCACGATCATCGGCGACGCGATGACGAATACGCCAAGCATCGCCTGCTGCTGGGTGCGCGCAAGACTGGAGATCGCCAGGCCGATGGCGGTGCCGGTGAGGGTGTACAGCAGCAGCATTGCCTGGAGCAGCAGCAGGTCGCCGCGGAACGGCAGACGGAACCACAGCAGCGCCGCCACGATGACGATGTTGGCGTCGAGCATGCCGACGATGATGCCGGGCAGCGCCTTGCCGCACAGGATCTCCAGCGGGCGCAACGGCGTCACCAGCAATTGCTCCAGCGTGCCGAGTTCGCGCTCGCGCGCCAGCGCCAACGCGCTGATCAGCAGCGCCATGATCATCGACAGCACGCAGACCAGGCCGGGCAGGATGAACCAGGTGCTCTCCAGCGTGGGGTTGAACCAGTCGCGCGTCAGCAGCACCAGCGGCGTGTGACCGGGATGCAGACCCGCCGCGTAATCGGCGACGATGTCCGCGGCGTAACCCTGCAACATCAGCGCGGTGTTGGAGCGGCGCGCATCGACCAGCAATTGCGCCTGGGCGGGACGCCCGGCCAGCACGTCGGCCGAGAAGGTCTGCGGCAGGTGCAGCACCGCGGCGACCGTCTTGGCGTCCAATGCCGTGCGTGCCTGGGCGGGCGATTGCGGCGCGAGCACCACGTGGAAGGCGGGCGAGGCGGCGAAGCGGCGCACCAGTTCGGCCGACTGCGCGCCGGCATCTTCGTTCCACACGCCGAGCGACACGTCGGTCACGTCGTAATTCGCGGCGTAGGCGAACAGCACCACCTGCACGATCGGCGGAATCAGGATGACCCGCCGCGTCTTCGGATCTTTCCAAAGCGCCGAAAGCTCTTTCAGCATCAGTGCGAGGATACGACGGAACATCAGGGCCACAGTGCCAAGGAAACCAGCAGACTCCTTCCCCCCTTGTGGGGGAGGGTGGGGGAGAGGGGTCGAACGGCCACGACGGCGGTGGTGGTTCGCCCCGCCTCCCCAACCCTCCCCCACAAGGGGGGAGGGAGGATCGCGTGCCGGCCGCCCAATCCAGAGTTCCGGCTGCTCAATCCAGCCTCCGCCGCGTCACCAGGACCGTGCCGACCACGGCCAGAATTGCCGCCGCAGCCAGCGCGGCCAGGTTGGGCAGGATCACCGCCCAGACATCGCCCGCCAGGAACAGGGTTTGCAGAATGGCGACCAGATAGCGCGCCGGCACGACATAGGTGATCACGCGCAGCCACGCCGGCATCGCCGCAATATCGAAGACCATGCCGGACAGCATCAGCGCCGGCATCATCGTGGTCAGGAACGCCATCTGCGACGCGACGAACTGGTTGCGTGCCAGCGTCGAGATGAACAGTCCCCAGCCGAGCGCGAATACCAGGAACAGCGACACGGCGACGGCCAGTGCGAGCAGACCGCCGCGGAACGGCACGCCGAACAGGAAGACGGCCAATAGCAGCGACACCAGCATGCTGCCGATGCCCAGGACGAAGTTGCAGCCCAGCCGTGCCAGGATCAGTTCGCCCAAGCGCGCCGGGGAGGCGAGCATGCTCTCCATCGTGCCATGCTCCCACTCGCGCGACACGCCGCCGGCGGTCAGCAGCGTGCCGGCCATCGTCATCACCATGGCGATCACGCCGGGGACGATGGCATCCGCGGAGCGAAGTTCCGGGTTGAACCAGTCGCGCACCTGCAAGTCGATGCCACCGGACGCCGTCAGCCGCTTCTCCTGCTGCTGGCCGGACAGCCATACCTGCAAGGCGCCGCTGATGTAGCCTTCCAGAATGCGCGCGGTGTTCGGATCGGTGCCGTTGACGTCCAGAGCGACGGTCGCCGGCCAGTCCGTGCTGTGCGCCAGGTGCTGGGCGAAGTCCTCGCGCACCACCACGATGCCGCGCACCTGGCCGGTGGTCAGCGCGGCCTGCGCGTCATGCAGGCTGGCGGCGCGCTGCACCGAGAGATAGGGCGAGGCATCCATCGCTTGCAGCAGGCCGCGCACGACTTCCTCCGGCGCGTCGGCGACCAGCGCGACAGGCATATGCCTGGCGTCGAACGAAATGCCGAAGCCAAGCACCAGCAGCAGCACCAGCGGCATCAGGAACGCGATCAGGATGGCGGAAGGATCGCGCAGGACGTGCTTCATTTCCTTGCGCAGGAGGCCACGCATGCGCATGAGTACACCACTCCCGCTTCGCGGGAGAGGCCGGCGCGGAGCGCCGGGTGAGGGGCGTAACGCACGGCGGGGCTGTGCGTTCCGCCCCTCACCCTCGTCGCTTCGCGGCTTGACCTCTCCCGCGGAGCGGGGGGTGTGTACGGGGGGGTCGCTCATGCCGCCTCGCGGCGCGTCGCGTCCTGCGCGACCAGGGCGATAAACGCATCCTCCAACGTCGGATCGGGCAGCTCCGGCGAACGCACGCCGGCGCGCAGTTCGGCCGGCGTGCCGACCGCGGCAAGGCGGCCCTGGCTGACGATGCCCAGCCGGTCGCAATATTCCGCTTCGTCCATGAAATGGCTGGTGACCATGATGGTCACGCCGGCATCCGCCAGCGTGCCGATGCGGTTCCAGAACTCGCGCCGGGTCAGCGGATCGACGCCGGAGGTGGGCTCGTCGAGAAACAGGATGGCGGGCGCGTGCAGCAGCGCCGCGGCCAGCGCCAGCCGCTGCTTGAGGCCGAGCGGCAGGTCGTGCGCCACGGTGTTGGCAAGGTCGCCGAGTTCGAAGCGCTGTAGCGCCGAGTCGATCGCACGCGCCTGCGCAACGCGGTTCAGGCCATAGACGCGGGCGAAGAAGCGCAGGTTTTCCCGCACCGACAACTCGGCATAGAGCGAGAACCGCTGCGCCATGTAGCCGATGCGCGCGCGGGCCGCGGCGGGTGCGTGCAGCATGTCCAGGCCGGCGACGTGTGCGCTGCCTCCGGACGGGGATAGCAGGCCGCACAGCATGCGGAAGGTGGTGGACTTGCCGGCGC
>JBEKNT010000235.1:0-10615 GCA_049522565.1 Acetobacteraceae bacterium | reverse complement strand
GCTGGGAAACGCGTCGTGGGCGCGGATTTCGTCGCTGGTACGCTCGACATCGCGCAGGATGCGCGTTGCGCTGTCGAGCAAGCGCTGGCCGGCCTCGGTCAGCCGGACGCCGCGATTGACGCGGGTGAACAGCGCGGCGCCGAGTTCCTCCTCCAACCGTTGCACCTGTCGCGTCAACGCCGGTTGTGCGACGCGCAGATGCGCCGCGGCGCGCGTGATGCTGCCGAGTTCGGCGATGCGGACAAAGTAACTGAGGCTGCGTAGTTCCATGCTGCCCGGACGATACACCGTCCCATGCCGAACCGATATGGCGCGAATAAGAATTCGGCATTTGCTCGATGGCGGTACGGCCCCCTAGCCTCGCCCGTCTGTCATTGCGAAGTGACGGGTGACGGATGACAGGCTGATCGGACAGCACGGGAAACTTCCATGGAATTCGGTTGGTACGTTGAGTTTCACCGGCAGGTAGCGCAGCAGTCGGACACCGACGCCTTCGCCCAGGGCCTGGCGCAGGTCGAGGACGCCGAGCGCTGGGGGCTCGACGCGATCTGGCTGGCCGAGATCCATCAGCAGGCCAACCGCTCGGTGTTGTCCGCACCGATGACCGTCGCCGCCGCCATCGCGGCCCGCACCAGCCGCATCAGGATCGGCACGGCGGTGCAGGTCCTGCCGCTCTGCCATCCGCTGCGGCTGGCCGAGGAGTCCGCCACGGTCGACCAGATCAGCCGCGGCCGGCTGCTGATGGGCGTCGGGCGCAGCGGCAACCCGCGTGCCTATGCCGCCTACGGCGTGCCGTATTCCGAAAGCCGCGAGCGCTTCTACGAGACGCTGGACGTTCTCAAGCTGGCGTGGACGCAGGAGAGCTTCTCCTACGAAGGCCAGTTCCATAAGTTCACCGACGCCCGCGCGGTGCCGCGGCCGTATCAACAGCCGCATCCGCCAATCCGCATCGCCGGCGCCAGCGAGGACACCTTCCCGGTGCTCGGCAAACTTGGCTATCCGCTGTTCGTCGCGGTTCGCAGCGGCTCGTTGGCTGGCCTGGCGCCGGACCTGAAGGCGTATCGCGAGGCCTACAAGGCCGCCGGCCACCCCGGTAAAGGCGACGTGCACCTGCGGCTGACACTGCATGTCGCCGAAACCGACGCCCTGGCGCGTGGGCAAGCCGAACCGAGCATCATGCTTGGCTACCGCAAGCTGGTCACGCAGCTCGAAGGTTCGCCGAACAAGCGACGGCGCGCCGAACTGGAGGACGTGCGGACGATCACTTATGCGGACGTGCTGCGCGACAAGGTCGTGGTCGGCAGCCCCGAATACGTCGCCGACCGGCTGCGGCAATTGCAGGAAGAACTGGGGATCGACGGCATCCTCGCCGAACTGAATTTCGGCGGCACCGTTCCGGCCGCGTGGATGATGCAGTCGCTGCGGCTATTGTGCGAGGAAGCGCGGCCGCGGCTGGTGTGACCGACGCGCCGCCCGATTCACCAATCCTTCATCCTGTCCCGCAATAGTGGCCGGCCGGTTCCGAAGGTGCCCGCCCGATGGCCACACGATACGTGTCCGTGACGATTGCCGTGCTGCTGAATGCCCTGCTTGGCTCCCTGCTGCTTATCCTGGCCGCCGCCCTGGCAGTGCCGATCTACGGCGCGATGCGCCAGGACGCTGCCGCCGTGGATGTGGAAGCGGCCGCCACAGCGGGGCAACTCGTGTTCATGGCGCTGCAGAACCTGCGACCGGAGCGTGGATCGGTCGCGGCCGCGCTTGCTGCACCCGACCCGGCGGATCAATCGCTGCTGGATGCCCTCGCCCAATCGCGCGTCGCGGCCGGGCCCGCCATCGCTGCCGTGCTCGCCGCCTGTGCCGCGTCGGCCTGCGCCGGTAGCGGCGAAACCGCGGCTGGCCTGCGCACCAGTCTCGAGCGGCTGACCGAGGTGCGGCGCGCGGCGGATCAGGCAGTGCGCATCCCACGCGGGCAGCGGCCCGGCGCAGTGGGAAAGGATTGGAACACCGCGATCAGCGAGGTGCTGGACAGGTTGACCCGGGTCTCGGATGCGCTGACCGAACGGATGCGGCTGGTCGATGGCACGATTGCCGAGCTGATGGCGATCAAGCAGGTCGGTTGGATGGTGCGTGACATCGCCGGGCTGGAACGGAATTTCTACAGCGCCGGGATCACCGCGCATGGGCTGTCGCCGGAGCAGGTGATCCAGATCGCCGACTACCAAGGCCGCGTTGGGGCCGGTTGGGCCCAGGTGCGGCAATTGACCGCCCGCCCCGGCACGGCGCCCGAGGTGCTGGAGGCGATCAAAGGCGCGACCGACAATTATTTCGGCAGCTTCGAAAAGCTGCGCCTGGCGGTTTACGCCGCGGGGACGTCGTCCAAGGACGCCCCGGTCACGCTCAGCGAATGGCTGAAGACGTCCACCGACGCGCTCGACAGCCTGATCGTCGTGCCGAATGCCGCGACGGCCGCGGCGCAGCGATACGCCACGCGAAACGCGCAGTCGGCACGCGCGGCGCTGGCGCTGCAAGGGGCCCTCGTGGTGGTCGCACTGGCGGTCGGCGGCGCCGGAATGCTGGTGGTGCGCCGCCGCGTGATACGCCCCATCCAGGCGATCACCGCGACCATGCGGCGGCTCGCGGACGGCGACATGTCGGTCAGCGTCCCGGATGCGGATCGGCACGACGAAATCGGCGCCATGGCGAACGCCGTCGCAGTGTTCAAGCACAACGCCATGGAGCACAGCCGCCTGGAAGCCGCGCAGAAGCAGCAGGAAGCGCAGGCGGCGCAGGAGAAACACGCCGCCCTGGTCAGCATGGCGCGGAAGATCGAGGCGGATACCGCCGCGGCATTGGAATCGGTCGGCTCGCGAACCGCCAGCATCGCCACAGCCGCCGAGGGCATGAACATGTCCGCCAGCCGCACCGGCGCATCCGCCGACGGCGCCGCATCGGCCGCGGCGCAGGCCTTGGCCAATACGCAGACCGTCGCGAGCGCGGCGGAGCAACTCGCGGCCTCGATCCGCGAGATCGGCGCGCAGGTGAGCCAGTCAACATCGGTCGTGGGGCGCGCGGTCACTGCCGGCGGCCAGGCCCGCGGCAAGATGGAGGCACTGATCGCGCAGGTGGACCGCATCGACGCGGTCGCCAACATGATCGGCGAGATCGCCGCCAAGACCAATCTGCTGGCGCTGAATGCCACCATCGAGGCGGCACGCGCCGGCGATGCCGGCAAGGGCTTCGCCGTGGTGGCAAGCGAGGTCAAACAGCTTGCCACACAGACCGCGCGGTCCACCGAAGAGATCACCCGTCACATCGGGGATGTCCGCAGCGCGACCGATGCGTCGGTCGCCGCCGTGGGACGCATCGAGCAGACGATCGGTGAGATCAACGAGATAGCCGGGTCGATCGCCGCGGCCGTGCAGCAACAAGGCGCGGCGACCGCAGGTATCGCCCGCACCATCACGGAGACGGCGGCGGCGGCCAACGAGATGACACAGCGCATCAATGAAGTGTCGGTCGAGGCCGAACAGACCGGCCAACGCGGCGTTCAGGTACGGGATGATATAGCGGGCCTGAACACCATGGTGCACGAGTTGAAACAATCGATCAGCCGGGTGGTGTACACTTCCACCACCGACGCGGATCGGCGCGCCGCGGCGCGCAAGGCGGTCGACCTGGCATGCCGGATGACCGTGCCTGGAGAGGGCACATGCACCGCGCGCGTCAGCGACATTTCCGAGGGCGGTGCCTGCATCCGTGGCGGACCGTCGCTGCCGGTGGGCGCCGGCGGCACTCTCGGCCTCGATGGTATCGGTTTCCCGCTGCCGTTCACGGTCCGCTCCCACCTGGACGACGCGTTGCATGTCGCTTTCGCGCTGGACGCAGGGAAGGCCACGGCACTCCGATCCAGCTTGCACCTTATGGCCCAGCAACGTCCGGAGGATCTGGCACAGCTACGCACGGCGGCCTGAAGGCTCTGCCGGTCCCCTGCTGCGGCTGGCCCTGCCAGCGGCGACCGCTTGCCCCCACCCCGGCCAAACGCCATGTTCCGCGTGGAGGCCCGCCATGATCCGACTGCCCGAACCGAAGCAGGACGTGCTCGACCGCCGCGACGCCATCATCGCCGGCCTGCGCCCGCTGTTGTCCGACGAGGCCGTGATCGCCGAGCCGAACCTGTTGAAGCCGTATGAAACCGACGGCCTGTCCGCCTACCGCCAGGTGCCGCTCGCGGTGGTGCTGCCGGAAACCACGGAACAGGTCGCCGCGGTGATGCGCTTCTGCCACGCCAACGGCGTGCGCGTGGTGCCGCGCGGCGCCGGCACCTCGCTGTCCGGCGGGGCGCTGCCACTGGCGGACGCGGTGGTGGTCGGGCTGATGCGGATGAACCGCATCCTCGACATCGACTACGCCGACCGCTGCGCCACGGTGCAGGCCGGCGTTACCAATATCGGCATCACCAATGCGGTGGCCGGGCACGGTTTCTTCTACGCGCCCGATCCGTCGAGCCAGCTCGCCTGTATGATCGGCGGCAACGTCAACATGAACTCCGGCGGCGCCCACTGCCTCAAATACGGTGTCACCGCCAACAACCTGCTCGGCCTGAAGATCGTCACCGTGGAGGGCGAGATCATCACCATCGGCGGCGAGCATCTCGACGCTGCGGGCTACGACTGGCTCGGGCTGCTGACCGGCAGCGAGGGCATGCTGGCGGTGGTCACCGAAGTCACCGTGCGCATCCTGCGCGCTCCGGAAGGCGCGCGCGCGATGCTGGCGGCGTTCCGCTCCAACGAGGTGGCCGGGGCCTGTGTCGATTCCATCATCTCCTCCGGCATCATTCCGGTGGCGCTGGAGTTCATGGACCGGCCGGCGATCCATGCCTGCGAGGACTTCGCCCATGCCGGCTACCCGCTGGATGCGGAGGCGATGCTGATCATCGAAGTGGAGGGCAGCGCGGCAGAGCAGGACGATCTGCTGGCGCGGCTCAGCGAGATCTGCAACCGGCACGATCCGATCAGTTTGAAAGTATCGCAATCGGCCGCGGAGTCGCTGGCGATCTGGAAGGGCCGCAAGGGGGCGTTCGGTGCGGTGGGGCGGATCAGCCCGGACTATCTGTGCATGGACGGCGTGATCCCCACCTCGCGCCTGCCCGACGTGCTGCGCCGCATCGGCGAGATGTCGGATGCGTACGGGCTGAAGGTCGCCAACATCTTCCATGCCGGCGACGGCAATTTGCATCCGCTGATCATGTTCGACGCCAACAACGCCGACAGCTTCCATCGCGCCGAGGAATTCGGCGCCGAAATCCTGAAGCTGTGCGTCGAGGTAGGCGGCTGCCTCACCGGCGAGCATGGCGTGGGGGTAGAAAAGCGCGACCTGATGCCGGTGCAATTCGCCGCGCACGAGTTGGAGCAGCAGCGACGGATCAAGACGGCGTTCGATCCAGGATGGCTGCTGAACCCGCACAAAGTCTTCCCTCTCCCGCCGTTGCGGGAGAGGGCAGGGTGAGGGTGCAACACGCAGCACCCTCACCGCTTCCCTCTGCCGCTCCGAGCGCGGGAGAGGGAGACATAGCCGCCGCCGTTGCCGCTGCCGCCAAAGCCGCCGAGCCGCTGCTGGTCTGCGGCAACGGCACCAAGCTCGGCATGCTGCGTCCGGTGCAGGCAGCCCGCAGCCTCTCCACGCGCCAGTACACCGGCATCACGCTCTACGCCCCCAAGGAGCTGATCATCTCCGCCCGCGCCGGCACGCCGCTGCCGGAAATCGAAGCCGCGCTCGCCGAGCGCGGCCAGCACCTGATCGCCGAACCGCCCGACCTGGGCAGCCTGCTGCACGCGCCCGATCGTCCACAGACCATCGGCGGCATTGTCGCCACCAACCTGTCCGGACCCCGCCGCGTCGCCTGGGGGGCGATGCGCGACCATGTGCTGGGCCTCCGCTTCGTCACCGGCTGGGGCGAGGTTGGGCATTCCGGCGGGCGGGTCCTGAAGAACGTCACCGGCCTCGACCTGTGCAAATTGCTGAGCGGCAGCCACGGCACGCTGGGGGTGATCACCGAGGTCACCTTGAAGGTGCTGCCCGCGCCGGAAGCGACCGGCACGCTGGTGCTGCCGGGGCTCGACGCCGTCGCCGGCGTGGTCGCGCTGTCGGCGGGGCTGGGCTCGCCGTTCGGCGTCTCCGCCGCCGCCTGGCTGCCCGCGGCGTCAGCCGCGCTGGTCCCGGAACTCGCGGGATTCGGCCGCGCGGTCGCGCTGCTGCGGATCGAGGATTTCGCGCCGTCGGTCGCCTATCGCACCGCCAGGCTGCGCGACACGCTTGGTTTCCAGGCAGCCGAAATCCTGCATGACGATGCCTCGCGCGCGGTATGGCGCGCCGTGCGCGACGCCCACACCTTGCAAGCGTCGGCCAACGACGCGGTATGGCGCGTTTCGGTGCGCCCCTCCGCCGGGCCCGGCGTGTTGCGCGCCGTCGCCGACGCGGGCGCCATCGGATTCCTCGACTGGGGTGGCGGCCTGGTGTGGCTGGCCGGCCCGGCCGACACCGCCACGCATGCAGCGGTGGAAGCTGCCGCCCGCATGGCCCAGGGCACCTGGACGCTGCTCCGCGCGCCGGAACCGCTGCGTAATGCGGTGCAGGTGGTGCCGCCCGAACCGCCACCGCTTGCGGCCATCACGCGGCGAGTGAAGGCGGCGCTCGATCCGCGCGGCATCCTCAATCCTGGCCGACTCTACGCGGGGTTGTGAGCATGGTACCGATGTTCATCATCATCCTGGTGTTGCTGGCCGCGTTCATGCTGACGATGTGGCAATATTTTACCATCGACCCCAAACGGCGCATTCTGAACCTGCGCTTCGTCATGATGGTGTGCGCTATCATCGCCGCCATCGGCTATCCCTTGTTCAACATTACCTATCCCGGTGATCGGCATGCCTCGTGGCTGTTCCTGGGATTGGGGCTGTTGTTGCTGGTCAGCGCCTACATCCTGTTGCGAAACATGCCGCCGCGCGATCAATACTAAGCCAATGCAGACGAATTTCACCGCAGCGCAATTGCGCGACCCGGATACCGCCGTCTCGAACCAGGTGCTGCGCACCTGCGTGCATTGCGGCTTCTGCACCGCCACCTGCCCCACCTTCGTATTGCTCGGCGACGAACTCGACAGCCCGCGGGGCCGCATCTACCTGATCAAGGACATGCTGGAGGCTGACCGGCCGGCCACGCAGGAGGTCGTGCTCCACGTCGATCGCTGCCTGTCCTGCCTGTCCTGCATGACCACCTGCCCGTCCGGTGTGAACTACATGCACTTGGTCGATCACGCGCGGAACCATATCGAGCGCACCTATCGCCGCCCGTGGCACGACCGGCTGCTGCGCGCGGTGCTGGGCACGCTGCTGCCGCGCCCCGGGTTGTTGCGCGCCGCCTTGCTGGGCGGGCGGCTGGCGCGGCCGCTGGGCCGGTTGGTGCGGGGCCACGGGATGCTGTCACAACGGCTGCGGGCGATGCTGTCGCTGGCGCCCCGGCACCTGCCGCCGCCGGCTGCGCTGGAGCGCCCGCGCGTACATCCGGCGCAGGGTGCGCGGCGCGCGCGCGTTGCACTGCTGGCCGGCTGTGCCCAGCAGGTGCTGGCACCGGAGATCAACGAAGCAACGATCCGCCTGCTGAACCGGCTGGGCGTCGAGGTGGTGGTGCACCAGGACAGCGGCTGCTGCGGCGCGCTGAACCATCATATGGGCCAGCACGCAACGGCGATGCAGCGTATCCGCGCCAATGTCGCCGCCTGGAGTGCCGAGATCGAGGACCAGGGGCTGGACGCGATCGTCGTCAATGCGTCGGGCTGCGGCACGATGGTGAAGGACTACGGCTTCCTGTGCCGCACCGAGGATGATCCGTGGCGCTCCCGCGCGGCGACGGTGGCGGATCTGGCACTCGACATCAGCCAGTTCCTGACGCGGATCGGCTACGTGCCGACGCGCCAGCAGCCTGGCCTTACCGTCGCCTACCAGGCCGCGTGCAGCCTGCAACACGGCCAGAGCGTCACCGTGGAACCGAAGGCGCTGCTGACCCGCGCCGGCTTCACCGTGGTGGAACCCGCGGAGCCGCATCTCTGCTGCGGCTCCGCGGGCACCTACAATTTGCTGCAACCGGCGATTGCTGAACGACTGCGCGCGCGCAAGCTGGACAATCTGCGGGCCACCCGACCCGATCTGATCGCCAGCGGCAATATCGGCTGCATGACGCAGCTTGCGGGGGGCGGCCTGCCGGTGGTGCACACGATCGAATTGCTGGACTGGATGGCAGGCGGCCCGGAACCCGCGGCCTTGGCCCCTGTCCCGCATGCGGCGGCCGAGGTTGCGTCGGGCTAGCGCCATTCCGCGTGCGCTCAGGGGCGCGGCAACCGCCTCAATCGAACAGAGTCGCCAGGCGCTGCTTGATGCTGTCGGCGATATAGAGCGCCAGCGCCTGGATGGTCGAGGTGGGGTTCACGCCGCCTGACGTGACCCAGATGCTGCCGTCAACGATGAACAGGTTCTTCACATCGTGGCAGCGGCCCCAGGCGTTGACGACGGAGCGCTCCGGATCAGTTCCCATACGGGCGGTGCCGAGCAGGTGTCCGGGACTGTTGAGGACCGTGCGGGACGCGTACAGGTTCGTGGCCCCCGCGGCGGTCAGGATTTCCTCTGCGCGCGCGATGCCATGTTCCATCATGCGACGGGTGTTCTCGCTGATGGTGTAGTCGATCTTCGGCGCCGGGATGCCGTGGCTGTCCGTCAGCACCGGATCGAGCGTCACCCGGTTGTGCTCTTCCGGCAGATCCTCGCAGGCAACCCCGATCAGGAGGCGCCGGTAAAGCAGTTGGCGATAGATGCGGTGATGATCCTTGCCCCAGGACAACCGCCCGTGCGCCGCACTGGTGATGGCCTCGTTGACCACGCCGGTGCTGCGGGCAAATTGCAGCGTGTAGCCGCGGACGAAATCGCGGGCCGGATCGGTCTCGTAAAATTCCTTGCTCCACATGCTGGTCATCGGGGCGCGATCGCCGTCCACCACCTCGTCGATATAGCCGAGGATCTGCGGCCATGGGTGGAGCATCAGGTTCTTGCCGACCAGACCGCTGGAATTGGCCAGCCCGTTGGGAAAGCGGGACGACGCCGAATTCAGCAGCAGGCGCGGCGTGCCGATGCCGTTGCAGGCAAGGATGACCACCTCCGCCGGCTGGAATTGCTCCACACCGTCGGCGTCGTAGTAGATGACGCCGGAGGCCATGCCGTGTTCGTTGGTGGTGATTTCCCGCACCCGGCAGCGCGTGCGCAGTTCGACGCCGGCGCGAATGGCACGCGGCCAGTAGGTGATGTCGGTGCTGGCCTTCGCCCCCTGGGCGCAGCCGGGCGTGCAATGGCCGAGATTGATGCAGGGTGCCCGCCCGTCATACTCGGTCGTCGCGATCGTGGTGTCCGATGGCCACCAGTGCCAGCCGAGCTTGTTCATCGCCTTGGCGTAACGAGTTCCGGTCTTGCCCAGCGGTATCGGCGGCATCGGCGGGTTCCGCGACGGATAGGCCGGATCGCCGGCGAGGCCGGAAACGCCCATCATGCGGTCGTTCTCGGTGAAGAACGGTTCCAGCGTCCAGTAATCGATCGGCCAGTCATCGGCGACGCCATCGAGCGAGCGCACCCGGAAATCCGATGGGTGCATGCGCGGGAAATGCGCCGTGTACATGATGGTGCCGCCGCCGACGCCGTTGAAGTTGGCCACCTTCATCAGCGAGTTGTCGTCGTTGACCGGATAATCCGTGGGCCGCGCCCGCCGGTTCGGGCTGATGTCGAAATCGCCGTAGCGCCGCGCCTCCCAGTCGCGCCCGTTGCTTGGGAAGTCGGAATGTTTCATCCAATCGCCCTGTTCCAGGCAGAGGATCTTCATCCGCGTCTCGGCGAGGCTCCAGGCCACCGCGGCGCCGGAGGCGCCGGAGCCGATAATCAGCACGTCGACAATCTCGTTGGCGGTCCGGCTACCACCATGCGCAGAATTGGACGCCGTCATTCTTAGACCTTTCGGACATTAGTCGATATCAATCGCGGCGGGCTTGCCCTGTACACCTCTCCCGCTTCGCGGGAGAGGTGTACAGGCTCTCACGGTGCATCGCGCCACATCTTCGGCCGGACGCGCACCGGATCGAGCAAGGACCAGTCGCCCTGTTCCAGCGTGTGCCCCTTCGGGAACGGCGGCCGCGGCTCAAGGCCCAGGGAGCGCACCACGCGGTCGTCGCGGTAGTAGCATTGCAGGATGACGCGGCTGAGCGCCGCCGCCGACGTGCCGCCGATGCTACGGAATTCGTCCGCGGCCGCCTCGCGCTGCGCGGCATCGAGATCGGCGAAAGCACCCCCGGCAAGTCGCCGCAGCGTGGCCAGCGCGTGGCGCACATCGCCAAGATCGCGGCCGAGGCTGGCAAGGATGTCGGCGAAGATGACGTCATCATCGGCACCGGGCACGTGATACTCGTCACTGGCCGGGATCATCATGGCGGCGACGCAGCGGAGATCGCTGATCTCCGCCGCTGAGAGGGCCGGCACGGTCGTTGTGGGGTTGGGCTGCATTGCTACCTCAATCGAACAGGGTCGCC
>JBEKNT010000234.1:0-10625 GCA_049522565.1 Acetobacteraceae bacterium | reverse complement strand
ACACCTCCGCCCCTGGCTCGCCCGTGCTGCATTCGTCGCCCTTCTCCTGCTCGCTATCGCAACGCGCGGATTCGCCGTAGAACCCAACGAACGCCTGGCCGATCCCGCGCTCGAGGCCCGCGCGGTGGCGATCGGTGCGACGCTGCGCTGCCTGGTCTGCCAGAACGAATCGATCGAGGACTCCGGTGCCAGCCTTGCCCACGACATCCGCGTGCTGCTGCGCCAGCTTCTGCTGAAGGGCGACACCGACGAGCAAGCGCGGCAGGCGATCGTCGCGCGGTACGGCGAGTTCGTCCTGCTGAAACCGCCGGTGCAGCCGGCGACCTACATCCTGTGGTTCGGCCCCGCGGCGATGCTGGTGCTCGGTTTCGCCGGCATGGTGCTGTGGCTGCGCCGGCGTCCCGCCACAACGGCGACTGTCGTACCGCTCAGTCCGCAGGAACAAACCCGTCTCGATACCCTGTTGCGCGAGGCTGACCGCTGATGCTGTTCCTTCTGCTGTTCACCGCGATTGCGCTGGGTGCCGTGACGGTGGTTTGCCTGCCGCTGCTGCGCGGCGTTCCCGCGGCGGTCGATCGCGGCTATTTCGATCGGGTCGTCTATCGTGACCAGCTCAAGGAAGTGGACCGCGACCTGGCGCGCGGCGTGCTGAGCCCCGCCGAGGCCGACTCGGCGCGCCTCGAAATCCAGCGCCGTTTACTCGCTGTCGAGGTGGCCTCGCCGGGCCACAAGGTATGGTCCGCTCCCAGCCCGCTTCTGGCAGGTGTCGTCGCGCTGTTCGTGCTTGGCGGTGCGGTGGGACTGTATTTGCGGTTCGGCGCGCCGTCATTGCCGGATGCCCCCTTTGCGGGACGGCTTGCGCAACGTACGGACCAGGCGCCGGCGCCGGAGGCGGCACCGCATCTCGACATGCGGCAGGCCGCGCAGGCGCTGGAGCAGAAGCTGCATGCCGATCCGACGAACGCGGAAGGTTGGGTGCTGTATGCCCGCACCGTGTCGATGCTGGGCGATTACCAAAAGGCTGGCGTGGCGTATCGCCAGGCGATCAGCCTCGGGCAGAAATCGCCTGACGTGCTCGCCGGCTACGGCGAAATGCTGGTGCTCTCGGCGGACGGGATCGTCCCGCCCGCGGCGCATGACACGTTCACCGAGGTGCTGGCTGCGGATCCCAGGAACGATGTGGCGCGCTACTATCTCGCCCTGGCCGATGAGCAGGCGGGCGAGGAGCAGCGGGCGATCGATCGATGGCTGGCTCTGGCTGCCGACATTCCCGACGATTCGCCGATGCGCGAGTCGATCGCCCGCGGCGTCGCCGAGGCCGCCAAGGCCGGCGGCCTGACGGCGCCCGCATTGCCGAAGGGCACACCGCCGCAACCGCAACAAGATGCCGACACGCAGACCGGCCCGAACCAGGATCAGATGGGCGCCGCCGCGCAGATGCCGGAGGGCGAGCGCAAGGAGTTGATCCGCAGCATGGTGGCACAGCTCGCCGCGCGTTTGCAGACCTCGCCCGACGATGTGGAGGGCTGGCTACGGCTGGGCCGTTCCTACGCGGTGCTCGACGAGCCCGACAAGGCGGTGGATGCGTTCGAGCATGCGGCGAAACTGAAACCGGATGATGCCAGCATCAAGGTGCAGGAATTCCAGACGCTGATTGCCAAGCTGCAGCCGAGCGACCCGTTGCCGCCGCGCGCGGTGGAGCTGTTGCGGCAGGTGGCGGCGATCGCGCCCGATCAGCCGGAGGCGTTGTGGTATCTCGGCGTGCAGGCGGCACGCGACGGCAACGCGGATGAGGCGCGGCGCGACTGGACGAAACTGCTGGGTACGCTGCCGGCCGACGGCGAAGACGCGAAGCTGGTCAAGAGCGCGCTGGATACGTTGCCGAAGTAAAACCCTCTCCCGCGCTGCGCGCGGGAGATGTCGTGAAGCGAAGCGACGCGGGTGAGGGTGATCCGGTCGGCACATTCCCAACCGTTGCTACGGCACGCAACAAGACCGCGGTGCACCGCTACACCCTCACCCTCGGTGCTAACGCACCTCGACCTCTCCCGCTCTGCGGGAGAGGTTATCTCGTACTCACAGCAATTGTCCGCCATCCACCGCGATGGTCTGCCCGGTCACCCAGGACGCCAGCGGCGAGGCGAGGAACAGCACGACGTTCGCCACCTCCTCCGGATGGCCGAGCCGGCCGAACGGGATGGAGTTCAGCACTGCATTGTATAGCTTCGGCGCATCGTTCTTGCGCCGGTCCCACACGCCGCCGGGAAACTCGATCGAGCCGGGCGCAATGCAATTCACCCTGATGCCATCCTTGGCGTACATCGCCGCCTGCGTGCCGGTATAGTGGATGCAGGCTGCCTTGATCGCGCCGTAGGGCGGCTGCCGCGCCGCGGTGTGCATCGCCGCGATCGACGACGTGTTGACCACCGAGCCTTTGCTCTGCTGCAAGAACGGCAGCGCCGCATGCGTGGCGTGCACGATCGCCATCATGTCGATCGCCATGCTGGACATCCAGCCCTTCTCGTCATCCGACGAGCCGAACGCCGAGGCGTTGTTCACCAGCAGGTCGATCCCGCCCAGCGCGGCCGCGGCATCGGCGATATAGCGGCTTATCGCCTCGGCATCGGCGAGGTCGCACGACGCGGCATGGGCGGTATGTCCGTGGGCGGCGATCTCCCGCCTGGTCTGCTCCAGCGTGTCGGCGCCGCGCGCGCAGATCGATACCGCACCGCCCGCCTGCGCGAAGCCCAGCGCGATGGCGCGGCCGATGCCGCGACTGCCGCCGCAGATGATGGCGCGCTTGCCGGTGAAGTCGAAGCTCATTGCGTTTCTCCCCTCGGATGCTTAGGGCAGTCTCGCGCATCGCGGCGATCGGCGCTACGGGGGGCGGCGGTTCGTGGGCCAGCGTGAAGGCCTGCGACGTGTGGTGAGCGGACCTTCGGCGACATGAGTCGCTGGCCGAAATTCAGGACTTTCGAGTCGGCAGGGTCAGCCTCTCCTGGTGAAGGCGTGAACGGTCCATGAAAACCTCCAGGGCTGGAGCACAACGGGAGCGGACACATCACCCGCTACCAACCCCGGTTACTACACGAGCGAGCCACATCCGACGCAGAGCCGGTCGGAGAGGGGATCAGTGAATTGCGCATCCACCATGGCCCCGGCTGCCGCATCTATTTCCACAAGCGGGGCAACATGGTGGTGATCCTGGTCTGCGGTGGCAACAAGAGCACCCAGGCAAAAGATATCAAGACGGCAAAAAGGCTGGTCGATGAATGGATGGACTGAAATGGCAGCAAAACTCACGACGTATGATCCGGCGGAAGACCTGACCTCCGATGCGGCCATCGCGACCTTCATGGCGGAGGCGTTCGCATCGGAAGACCCGGGCTATATCGCACATGCGCTTGGGGTCGTGGCACGTGCCAAGGGTATGGCCCAGATCGCCAGACAGACCGGTCTTTCCCGCGAGCAGCTTTATCGGTCATTCAGTGAGAATGGCAATCCGACGCTCAAAACCACGATTGCTGTCATGAAGGCGCTCGGACTCGAATTGACGGCCAAGGTCCCCGCTTGACCCGACCCTGCCCCCCGCCGGGTCCGCGGCGCTGGCGATAAGCGCCTGCGCTCCGGCCGTTCTTTCGGCGAGGCACTCGATTCAGCAGTGACGCTTTCCGACTGCCGGAGGGAGATCAAGGCGCGGGCTGCGCACTCCCCTGACTTCTCCCGCAAGCGGGAGGAGACGGTATCGTGCGTTCAGGCGAAGATATCGCGCGGGCTGTCGACGCGCAGGCTGGCACCCAGCTCGGCGCCGAGCCGCGCCGCGTCCTGCGCGCCGCCATGCAGGCTGCGCTTCAGCAGGAACGAGCCGTCCGCCCGCGCCACCAGCCCGGTCAGATGCAGCAGGCCGCCCGGCAGCAGGCGAGCGTGGCCGCCGATCGGCGTGCGGCAGGAGCCGTCCAGCTCGGCCAGCATGGCGCGCTCGGCGGTGGACACCGCCTTGGCCTCGGGGTCCTCGATCGCCGCGAGCAATTCGTGCAACTCGACATCGTCCGCGCGCGTGGTGATGCCGATGATGCCCTGGCCGGCGGCCGGCACCATGGCATCGGGGTCGAGCACCACAGAGGCGCGATCCTCCAGCCCCAGCCGGCGCAGGCCGGCCAGTGCCAGCAGCGAGGCGGAACAGTCGCCCGCCGCCACCTTGCCGAGCCGCGTCTGCACGTTGCCGCGGATCATGGCGACGCGCAGGTCCGGCCGCGCGTGCAGCAGTTGCGCCTGGCGCCGCACCGACGCGGTGCCGACCACCGCGCCATCCGGCAGGCAGGCGAACGGGTCGGACGGGTCGGGGTGGTCGCAGTCGGGCCCCAGGATCAGTGCGTCGCGCGCGTCTTCCCGCTGCAATGTGCAGGCGAGGACGATGCCGGGCGGCAGCTCGGTCTCCAGGTCCTTCAGGCTGTGCACCGCGAAGTCGATGCGGCCGTCGGCCAGCGCCTCGTGGATCTCCTTGGCGAACAGCCCCTTGCCGCCAATGTCTGCCAGGCGGCGGTCCTGCACCGCGTCGCCGGTGGTGCGGATGGCGTGTTCCTCGAACACGTCCAGGCCGCGCAGCACCGGGCAGAAGGTGGTGAGCAGGTGCAGGAACAGGCGCGTCTGCAAGAGCGCCAGCGGCGAGCCGCGGGTGCCGACGCGCAGCGGCAGATCGCGGGTATGCGGCCTCACCTGGGGGTGATGCAGGCTCGGGGCGGCGACGCTTCGGTCGGGGGGCGTGGCGGCGTTCATGGGCGCGTCGTATTACTGCATCCGGCCCAGGGAAAGATGGGAAAAGTACTGATGCGATCGTATTGATGCGGCCGGTGCTCGGCATCGAGTCCTCCTGCGACGAGACCGCGGCGGCGGTGCTCGATGGCGACGGCCGCGTGCTGGCGGAGAGCGTCGCCAGCCAGGAGGCACAGCACGCGCCGTACGGCGGGGTGGTGCCGGAGATCGCCGCGCGCGCCCATCTGGCTCTGCTGCCCGACCTGGTGCGGGGGGTGATGGCGCGGGCCGGGCTGGGGTTCGACGCGCTGGGCGGTGTGGCGGCCAGTGCCGGGCCCGGGCTGATCGGCGGGTTGATCGTCGGCAGCCAGGTGGCCAAGGGCATCGCCCTGGCGCAGCTTCTGCCCTACGTCGCGGTGAACCACCTGGAGGCGCACGCGCTGACCGCCCGCCTCCCGGGCATGGTCGAAGGCGGCGCGCCGTTCCCTTATCTCCTCCTGCTGGTCTCCGGCGGCCACTGCCAGTGCGTGGCGGTGGCGGGTGTCGGCCGGCATGTGCGGCTAGGCAGCACAGTCGATGACGCGGCCGGCGAGGCCTTTGACAAGGTCGCCAAACTGCTCGGGCTGGGCTGGCCGGGCGGCCCGGCGCTGGAGAAGCTGGCAGAACGCGGCGATCCGGCCCGCTACGACTTTCCCCGGCCGATGCTGGGGCGAGCCGGGTGCGATTTCAGCTTCTCCGGGCTGAAGACGGCCGTGGCGCAAGCGGTGGCGCGGCTGGGGGAGGGGGCGTTGCCGGTGCAGGTGGCCGCGGACGTGGCGGCAAGCTTCCAGCGCGCGGTGGCGGACGTGCTGGCGGACCGGGCGGCGCATGCCATGGCGATGATGCGCGCGCGAGCACCGGAGGCTCGGCTGCTGGTGGTGGCGGGGGGTGTGGCGGCGAACGGCGCGGTCCGCGCGGCGTTGCGGGAGGCGGCAGAGCATGCGGGGTTCACGCTGCTGGCGCCGCCGGTGCGGCTGTGCACCGACAATGCGGTGATGGTGGCCTGGACGGGGATAGAGCACCTGCGGCTGGGCTTGGTGGATGCGCTGGATTTCGCCCCACGGCCGCGCTGGCCGCTGGAGGGAGCAGAGATGCACCGATGAACTACCGCCACGCCTTCCATGCCGGCAACTTCGCCGACTGCATGAAGCACGCGCTGCTGGTCTGGCTGATCGACGCACTCCAGGCCAAGCCGGCGCCGATCTTCGTGCTGGACACCCATGCCGGTGCCGGCCGCTACGACCTCGAAGCCGGGCCGGCCCAGCGCACCGGCGAATGGCGCCAGGGCATCGACCGCTTGCTCGACACCCCGCCGCCGGCGCTGGCCCGCTATCTCGGCTGCATCCACGCGCTGGGCCTGTATCCCGGCTCGCCCGCGCTGATCCGCGCCATGCTGCGGCCGGACGACCGGCTGGCCTGCTGCGAACTCCACCCCGACGACCTGTTCCAACTGCGCCGCCTGTTCGCCCGCGACCCACAGGTCGCCGTGCACCAGCGCGACGGCTGGGAGGCGCTGGGTGGCCTGCTCCCGCCGAAGGAGCGGCGCGGCCTGGTGCTGATCGATCCGCCCTACGAAAGCCCGGACGAGTTCTCCGCCGTCGCAGCCGGCCTCGCCACCGCCCACGCGCGGTTCCGCACCGGCGTGCTCGCCGCGTGGTATCCGATCAAGCACCGCGCGCCGGTACGCGGCTTCTTCACCGCGCTCCAGCAGACTGGCATCCGCGACATCGTCGCCGCCGAACTTTTCCTCCGCGAGCCGGTGCTGCCGGACCGGTTGAACGGCTGCGGCCTGCTGGTGGTCAACCCGCCGTTTCGCTTCGAGCACGACGCCCCGCCCATCCTGCAAGCATTGCTGGAACGGGTCGGCCACAACGAACGCGGCGCCCTCGCAGCGGTGACCCGGATTGCCGATGAGTGACGTCACGGTGATCGGCGCCGGCGCCTGGGGCACCGCGCTAGCCATCCAGGCGGCACGGGCCGGCGCACGCGTGCGGCTCTGGGCGCGCGACCCGGCACGGGCGGCGGAAATCACCGCGCAACGCGAGAGCCCCCGGCTGCCCGGCGCGCGGTTGACCGACCAGGTCACCGTCATCCATGACCTGTCGCAGGTCACCGGCATCGCGCTGGTGGCCGTGCCGATGCAGCACCAGCGCAGCGTGCTGGCGCGGCTGCTGCCGGGGACCGGCCCGCTGGTGATCTGCGCCAAGGGCATCGAGACCGGCACCCGGTTGTTGCCGCTGGAGGTGGTCGAGGCGGTGCGTCCCGGCGCCCAGGCCGCCGTGCTGACCGGCCCGAATTTCGCCCACGAGATCGCCGCCGGCCTGCCCGCCGCCGCGGTGGTCGCCGCCGGACAGGCCGCCTTGCGCGACCGGGTCATCGGCGCGCTCTCCACCTCGACCTTCCGGCTCTACGGCAACGACGATCCGATCGGCGCCCAGGTCGGCGGCGCCGCCAAGAACGTGATCGCCATCGCCGCCGGCACGGTGATCGGCGCCGGACTGGGCGAGAACGCCCGCGCCGCGCTGATCACCCGCGGCCTGGCGGAACTGGCGCGCCTGGCCGTGGCACTCGGCGGGCGGGCGGAGACGGTGATGGGGCTGTCCGGCCTGGGCGACCTGCTGCTGACCTGCACCGGTCCGGCCAGCCGCAACTACAGCCTGGGTTTCGCGCTCGGCCAGGGGGAAAAGCTGGCGGATGTGCTCGCCGCCCGCAGCGCGGTAACCGAGGGCGTCGCCACCGCGCCCGCCCTGGTCGCCCGCGCCGCCGGGGTGGATGTCCCGATCTGCACCGCCGTCGCCGCTCTGCTGGAAGGCCGCACCACCCTGCGGGAAGCGACGGCGAACCTGTTGTCCCGGCCGCTGCGTGACGAGTGAAGTGAGCTTTCCTCCCCTTCCCCCCAACCTTGGTCCGCTTCGCGGCCCAAGCCCACAAGGGGGAGTGGGAGAACAGGCGGCGACGGAATCGCCCGCCTGGGCTACACGGGAAGCATGCTCCGTAATGTCCTGACGGTCGGCGGCTGGACCATGGCAAGCCGCGTGCTGGGCTTCGCCCGCGACATGCTGATTGCGGCGATGCTCGGCGCCGGCCCGGTGGCCGACGCGTTCTTCGTCGCCCTGAAGCTGCCCAACCTGTTCCGCCGCCTGTTCGGCGAGGGCGCCTTCAACGCCGCCTTCGTCCCCGCCTTCTCTGGCATGCTCGCCGCCGAGGGCCGCCCCGCCGCCCACCGCTTCGCCGAGGAAACCTTCGCCGTCATGGCCTTCTGGCTCGGCGGCCTGACCATCCTCGGCGAAGTGTTCATGCCGCAGATGATGGCCGTGCTGGCACCGGGCTTCGCGGCAATCCCGGCAAAATTCGCCCTCGCCGTCACCCTGTCGCGCATCACTTTTCCCTACCTGCTGCTGATCTGCCTCGCCGCCCTGGTCTCCGGCGTGCTGAACGGACTGGAGCGGTTCACCGCCGCCTCGGCGTCGTATCTGCTGTTCAACGTCATCTCCATCGGCTGCATGCTGTGGCTGACGCCCTATGTGCCGACGGCGGGCCACGCGCTGTCCTGGGGCGTGACCGCGGCCGGCGTGGCGCAGCTCGGGTTGCTGATCTGGGCGATGCGGCGCGCCGGCATGGGGCTGCACCTGCCGCGGCCGCGGCTGACCCCGCAGGTGAGGCTGCTGCTGCGGCGCATGGTCCCCGGCCTGGTGGGAGCCGGCGTGACCCAGCTCAACCTGGCGGTGGACGTCATCATCGCCAGCCTGCTGCCGCCCGGCACGGTGTCGCTGCTGTATTACGCCGACCGGGTGCAGCAATTGCCGCTGGGGGTGATCGGCACCGCGGTCGGCACCGCGCTGCTGCCGCTGCTGTCGCGCCAGGTGCGGGCAGGGGAGGGCGAGGCATCCGTCAGCACGCTGAACCGGGCGATCGAATACGCGCTGTTCCTGACCCTGCCCGCAGCGGTAGCGCTGGTCGTGTCGGCGTGGCCGGTCATGTCGGTGCTGTTCGGCCGCGGTGCCTTCGAGCCGGAGAGCGTGCGCCTGTCGGCCCAGTCGCTCGCCGCCTATGCCGTGGGGCTGCCGGCCTTCGTGCTGGTGAAGGTGGTGGCGCCGGGGTTCTTCGCCCGCGGCGACATGGCGACGCCGGTGAAGATCGGCGTGGTGGCGGTGGCGCTCAACCTGGCGATGAACGTCGTCTTCAACCTCGGCTACATCGTGTCCAGCGTCGGTGTCACCGTGCCGGCGCCGTACGCGGCCTGGCTGCCGGCGCTGGCGCATGTCGGACCGGCGCTGGCGACCAGCCTGGCGGCGATGGTCAACGTCGGCTGCCTGGGCGTGGTGTTGGCGCGGCACGGGCATCTTCGCCCGGATGCGCAACTGCGGCGGCGAACGGTGCGGATGCTGGCGGCGGCCGGGGCGATGGGTCTGGCGCTCGCCGTCACGCAACATCTGCTGTTTGCGACGCCGCTGCACGGATTGGCGCGCATTGGTGCATTGGCGGCGTTGGTGGCCGTGGGGATGGTTGTCTATGGCGGGGCGGCGATGGCGTTTGGCGCGGGCGATTGGCGGGAATTGGGGCGGATGCTGGCGCGACGGCGGGGCAAAAGAGCGGGCGCCGGCGTTGCGGCAGATACGGTGCCGCGCTCGTAGCTGCGCTGCGGCTCGGCTGCGCCAGCCGCGACCCGCCCCACTGAATGCACGATGGCTGCCCGGTGCCCGGGTCACCAGGCAATGTGGCGCTGAGCGCGGCGTCCAGCGCCTTCCGACTGTGTCGAGGGCCGGTTTGAACACCGACCGGCCCCAGGCTGCGGTAGCAGAGTCGGGTTAGCCGCCGCAGTCCACCCCGGTCCTTGCCAACGGTTGGCGCGAAGTCCCGGGGCGGCCGGGTGCCGCCCGCCAGGACCGTCTCGCGGCCGTCTCAGAATCCCGATTCGTGCGACGGTGTGCGCTGTTTCCGTGCCGGCCCGGTCAGGCGGCCGCCTCGAGGTCCTCGCCGCCGACCTCGTCGAGCAGGGTGAGCAGGTCGGTCGTGCCGCGGACCAGCGCGTCGATCAGCGCCGGGTCGGTGGGCAGCGTCACGTGGCGGAAATACGCCTTGTTCTGCGGCGTGACGCCGCGGTCGTGGCGGATCTGCGCCGCGGCCACGCCTTCCTCCAGCACGAAGGCCTCGGCCTTGGCGATCGCCTCGGGTGAGGGAGGCGGTGCGGTCTCGGCTGCTGCGGGCTGTGGCGCGGCGAGGCTGGCGGCCGGGCGCCGCGGCGCGACAGCCGGCGCGAGCGCGGGGGCGGGCGGCGGCGGCGCAGCCGCGGCCTGGACGGGCGGCGGCACGACGGCCGGCGCGGGCACGGGGGGCGCCGTGGCCGCGGCCTGGACGGGTGGCGGCGCGGCCGGGTTGGCGGCCGGGCGCTGCGGCGCGACGGCCGGCGGCACGGGGGCGGGCGGCGGAGCGGCGGCCGCGGCGGCAGGCGGTGGCGCCGCGGCTGCGGCCTGGACGGGCGGCGCGGCTTGCGGTTCGGCTTGTGGCGGCTGGGCAGACGCGGTGGCGGGCTGCGTCTTTGCGGTGCTTGCCACCGCTTCTGTCGCCAGTCGCACCTTCTGCTCCCGCTCCAGCGCGCGCTTCGCCGCGCGTTCCTCGCGCATCATGCTGGCCGCCTGGGCGCAGCAACGGGTCATCTTCGCGAAATCCTCGCGGTGAACGCCGGCCAGGCGCAGGCCCTCGATGGCACGCGCGCCGCAGAGCACGATCCGCACGGCGAGCTGCGCTTCGTAGGCGTCGCCGGGGCGCAGGGCTTCGAACGTCTCGATCGCGGTGGTGAAGCGGCGTTGGCGGTATTCCGGCTGGTCGAGCAC
>JBEKNT010000233.1:0-10646 GCA_049522565.1 Acetobacteraceae bacterium | reverse complement strand
GCGGCACCACGGCTGCATAGAGGACCGGGTCAAGCCCGGCCATCACGGGGAGTGTTAGCCCGGCCATGACGAGGGGTGTTAACCCGGCCATGACGGGGGTGTTATACCAACCGGCGTAAAGGTTGACTCACCGGCCGCGTCCCTCGTCATGGCGGGCCCCCGGGTCAAGTGCCCGGGGGCAGGCTCCGGCCCGCCATCCACGACTTTGCGGCTCGCAACAAGGAAAGTCGTGGATGCCGACCCGAGCCTGCCGCCGGCCGCTTGACCCGAGGGTCGGCATGACGATGTCAGCGCGGTCCGTGGGTCAATCTTTTCGCGGTTGGTATTAGACCGGCCATGACCGGGGGAACGCCGGTGCGACGACAACCTTCTTCGACCGTCCGGCTCCCGGGTCGTCAGCTCGTGCTGCGCAGCCCGGTGCGGAACCTGCGTGCCAGCTCCCGGTAGACTTCCGCGTTGCGGTCGAACTTCGCGCGTTCTTCCGGCGACATGACGCGCAGCAGCCGCGCGGGGGTGCCGGCCCACAGCTCGTTCGGCCCGATCACCTTGCCGGGTGTCAGCAGCCCGCCGGCGGCCAGCATGCCGCCCTCCTCGATCACCGCGCCATCCAGCACGGTGGCGGAAATGCCGACGAACGCCCGGTTCTTCAGCGTGCAGGCGTGGATCACCGCGTTGTGCCCGACCGTGACGTCGTCGCCGATGGTGGTCGAATACCCGCCCGAATCGACATGAATGACCGTGCCGTCCTGGATGTTGGTGCGCGCGCCGATATGGATGAACTGCAGATCGCCGCGCACCAGGCAGTGGAACCAGATGCCGGTTTCCGAGCCGATCACCACGTCGCCGATCACCGCGGCCGTCGGGGCGATGAAGGCGTCCGGCGCGATCTTCGGGGTGACCCCGTCGAGCGTGAACACCGGGCCGAAGCCGGCGGTGGCCACCACCTGGCCCGGACCGGCGGCCGACGCCAGGCTATCACCGTAGTTTGGCTGGACGTCAGGCATCCGCCATCTCCCGCGCGCCAACGCCGGTGTGCAGGCCGAGCATCAGGCCGATATTCTGCACCGCCGCGCCCGAGGCGCCTTTGCCCAGATTGTCCAGCCGGGCAACCAGCACCGCCTGGCGGTATTTTTCGTTGGCGTAGACCGTGAGCTCCAGCCGGTCGGTGTGGTTCAGCGCCTGCGGCTCCAGCTTGCCATCGGCGGGCGAGGACAGCACGCGCACCAGGTCGCAGCCGGCATACCGCTCGGCCAGCGCCGCGTGCAGATCGGCCGCGGAGGGGCGGCCCGGCAGCATATCGAGATGCAGCGGCACCGAGACCAGCATCCCCTGGCGATAGTGACCGACCGACGGCACGAAGATCGGCCGCCTTGTCAGGCCGGCATAGAGCTGCGTCTCCGGCACATGCTTGTGCTCCAGACCCAGCGCATAGAGCTCGAACGCCGGGCCGCCGTCGCGCTCGTGCGCCTCGATCATCGACTTTCCGCCGCCGGAGTAGCCGCTGACCGCGTTGATCGTGATCGGATAATCGGACGGAAGGAGGCCGGCATCCAGCAGCGGACGGACCAGACCAATTGCGCCGGTGGGATAGCAGCCGGGGTTGGCCACTTTGCGCGACGCGGCGATGCGGTCTGCCTGGCCGGGCAGCATTTCCGCGAAACCATAGGTCCAATCGGGGTTCACCCGGTGCGCCGTGCTGGCGTCCAGCAACTTGGGCGCGGCGTTGCCCAGGCTATCGGCCAGAGCGGTGGATTGCTTCGCCGCGTCGTCCGGCAGGCACAGCACCACCAGGTCCACCTGCGCCATCATGTCACGCCGGGCGGCCGGGTCGCGGCGGCGGTCGGCGGGCAGGCTGCGGACCTCGACGTCGCGCTGCACGGCGAGGCGCTCGCGGATGCCGAGGCCGGTGGTGCCGGATTCCCCGTCGATGAAAACCGTCGCCTTCGCCATGAGTGTCGCTCCTTCCGATGGCGTTGATGGCCAGCATTGCCGATGGTCTTTAGCCCACGCACGAAAAGCAAGGGGCACGAAAAGCAAGGGGGGCGGACCCTGGCGGACCCGCCCCCCAAACCGGAGACCTGTGCCCGTCAGCGCTTGCTGAACTGGAAGCTGCGTCGGGCCTTCATCTTGCCGTACTTCTTCCGCTCCACCACGCGGGAGTCGCGGGTGAGGAAGCCGGCCACCTTCAGGATGCCGCGCAGGTCCGGTTCGTAGTTGGTCAGCGCGCGGGAGATGCCGTGGCGCACCGCGCCGGCCTGGCCGGACAGCCCGCCGCCGACCACCGTGCAGAACACGTCGAACTGGTTGTAGCGGTCGGCCACCAGGAACGGCTGGGTGATCAGCATGCGCAGCACCGGCCGGGCGAAATACTGCACGACCTTCTTGTCGTTGACGGTGATCTCGCCCTTGCCGGGCTTGATCCAGACGCGAGCGACCGCGTTCTTGCGCCGGCCGGTGGCATAGGCGCGGCCGAACGCGTCGCGCTGCGGCTCGCGCTTCGGCTGGTCGGACAGCACGGGCGCGGCCCCGGGCGGCGCAACCTGGGCCTGCTCCGCCAGCATGTCCTTGAGGTCCGCAAGGGTGCGGGATTGGGTTCCGGACATCGGCGGCTAGCCTCGCTTGTTCTTCGGATTGAGGGCGGCGACGTCGAGCTTTTGCGGCTGCTGGCCGTCATGCGGGTGCTCGGCGCCGGCGTAGACGTAGAGGTGCTTCATCTGCCGGCGCTGCAAGGGGCCGCGGGTGATCATGCGCTCCACCGCTTTCTCCACCACCCGCTCCGGATGCTTGCTGTCCAGGCGCTGGCGGATGGAGCGGCCCTTGATGCCGCCCGGATAGCCGGTGTGGTAGTAGAATACCGACTGGTCCAGCTTGTTGCCGGTGATGCGCACCTTGGCGGCGTTCACCACGACGATGTTGTCGCCGCAATCGACATGCGGGGTGAATTGCGGCTTGTGCTTGCCGCGCAGGCGGGTGGCGACGATGACGGCGAGGCGGCCGAGCACGACGCCTTCGGCGTCGATCAGCACCCAGTCCTTCTTCACCTCCGCCGGTTTCAGCGAGATGGTTGTCTTCAGCATTGTGATGGGGTCCGTGCGATCTGGCGGCGGGGTATGGGGGGAAATGCCGGTGCGGTCAAGGGTTTGGATGTGTGGTATTATGATACCACAGAACCGGAGGATTGTAGGCAAGACACCAATTTCCAGGCACGAGGTGCCTCGCTGAGGAGCCAAATCCGCTGTCGAAAACCACATAACGATCGCCCGCCCAGATGCGATCGGAACCAGACTTTGCCCCGAAGCCATAGGGGAGGTGAGCGACCGACGCAGAAACCAAGATTTTGCAGTGCCGCTTCGCATTTGCATCGAATGTGTCTTTAGCAGGTCATCACCGGCCGCCTGGGGCGACGTCGCGACGATGACCGCCAGCGTGGTGCCGGCGGCGTTGCGTCGCCCAGGAGATTGCCTACGACGACGACCCCACGCTCTCCACCGCCCGGCGCAACGCCGCGCGCGCCAGCAGGCGCGTTGAATCCAGCGTCGGCAACGGCGCATTGTCGTCGTTCATGATCAGCGGGATTTCGGTGCAGCCGAGCACGACGGCGTCGCAACCCGCATCCTTCATCCGTCCAATCAAGCGCTGGAACCAGGCAATTGCCTCCGGCTTGAAGACGCCGCAGACCAATTCATCCATGATGATCCGGTTCATTGCCCCGCGTTCGACGGCATCCGGCCGCACGTACCGCAGCCCGCAAGCAGAGAGCGCATCCGGATAGACCGCGCTTTCCACCAGCCAGCGCGTGCCGGTCAGCCCCAGGCGGCGGAACCCTCGCGCAACGGCGGCATCGGCGACGACCTCGGCGATATGCAGCCAGGGCAGCGGCGATCGCGGCACCACGTAGGGCAGCGCCTGATGCAGTGTGTTGTCCGGGCAGATCAGGAAATCCGCCCCGATCGCCGCCAGCTTGTTGGCCGACGCGAGCATGATGTCGCCCACGCCCTGCCAGTCGCCACGGTAGATGCAAGCCATAGTCGTTGCGAGCGACGGCGTGTGCATCGAGACCTCGGGATGCGCGTGCGGGCCGAGAAGCTGCGCGCCTTCGGTGCAGATCGTCCGGTAGCACAGCGCCGCACCTTCGGCGGAGCATGCGACGATACCGATATGCTGGGGCATGCGGGTAGGACTTTCGCGGTTCCAGGAAGCTGCGCTTTGCGGCGATTTTGGTGCGGTGCGCGGCAAAGCAAGCAAGGTTTCAACACGGAGGACGATCGAGAACCACGGAGCGCCACGGAGGAAAATTTATGCGTTCCAGGCACCATCAATCGGCGCGTCCCCTGGCACTATGAAAAGTTGCTCCGTGGTCCTCCGTGGTTCTCGATCGTCCTCCGTGTTGAAACCTTGCTTGCTTTGCCGCAGCGCTGAACCCCTGCCTGTCGAACCACAGGGAGCCCATCAGGCAGGAGTTTGCTTCGTCGCCTCGCTCCTCGCAATGACATGGAGGGCAGACATGGAGGGCACGCACGAATGGCCCTTGCCACTTTACCCCTGCACCAGCGGCAGTCCCTCCTGCTGGCGCACCTCGTTGATGATTTGCAGCACGCGCTCGCGATACGGCCGGTACTGCACGCCGAACTCCTGCACCAGCCGCGTGTTGTCGATCAGGTAGTTGCCGGAAATCTCCTTGCCGCCGCTCGGCTTTTCGAACGCGATCCGCGCATCGGGGAGAAAACCGCGCACGATGTCGGCCAGGTCGCCCAGGCTGATCGCCGTGCCGCCCGTGCTGTAAACCGCGTGCTTCGGCTTGTCGGCCAGCAGCACCCGGGCGAACACCTCGGCGACGTCGTCCACATGGATCGGACACCGCATCGCATCGGCGAACGGAAAGCTGATCGGCTTGCCGCGCGCCGGCTGGGTGATGCAGTTCACGTGATCGACCGAGCCGCGCACCTTGTCCGGCCCGGTCACGTTCGCCGGCCGCACGCCGGTGATCGTCATGCCGAATTTTTCCCGGTAGTCCTGCGCCTGGAACTCGTTGAAGATCTTGTGCATGGCGTATTGCACGTGGCCATGCCGGAAGTCGTCCTCGGTAATGGCACGCTCGCCGTAGTGGAATTGCTCGCCGTTCACCGCCAGCGAGCTGGCATACACGACGTGCTTAGTGCCGCACAGCCGCGCCGCCTCGAAAGCGTTGTCCATGCCGACGATGTTCAGCTTCAGCGCGACATGCGGCGCATGCTCGCTGCCCAGCATGTAGGACAGGTTGATCACCCGCTCCGGCCGCGCCGCGCTCATCGCCGCCATCACGTCGTCGAACTGCGTGACGTCGCCGCGCACCACCTTGACCTTGTCGCCCAGCGCCGCCAGCGCCGGCGCATGCGGATTGATGTCCATACACGTCACCTGCTCTCCACGCGCGGCGAGCAATGGGATCAGCCGAATGCCGATGAAGCCGGCGCCACCGATGACGAAGATGGACATGTGCGTTTCCCCCTGGTTCTTTGGCCCGTCCGGGCGAGGATTGCGCCGCCCGCGACAATCGACAAGGGCGGCCGGTGACAGGTCGGCCGGTGACAGAGCGGCCGGTGACGACGTGGCGCAAACAGTCGTGGAATCTTTCGTGTCATGGCCGGCGAAGGCCGGCCACCCACGACTTTGCTGCGGCACGCCCAAGGAAGTCGTGGGTGGCCGGCCTTCGCCGGCCATGACACGGGGCAAAGCACCACGACACGGGATGGAGCACCATGACGCGGGGCAAAGCACCGTGACACGGGACGCACCGCCCCGCCCACCCCCTTCCCTTCCCCCTTCCGCCGCGCCAGATTGCGCGTCCATGCAAGCAGGGCGGCAAGTCCACGGTAGCTGCGTGTCGCGGGACGGCGACGGCGTGCTGCTGATCGGGCCCTCGGGATCCGGCAAGTCGGACCTCGCGCTGCGCTTGCTCGGCCGCGGGTTCAGCCTCGTCGCGGACGACCGGGTGGACATCGAGGACGGCGTCGCCGCGCCACCCCCTGCCCTCGCCGGCCTGCTGGAAGTCCGTGGCCTCGGCATCGTCCGGCTGCCCTACGCCGCCAGCGCCCGCCTCGCTTTGGTCGCGGAACTTGGCGTCGCGGCGGAGCGCCTGCCGGCACCCGGCCGGCATACCGGCCTCGGCCTGCCGCTGATCCGGCTCGATCCCGCCGCCGCCTCGGCCCCCGAACGGGTGGCGCTGGCGCTCGATTGCGCGCTCGGCCGCGTCAGCCAGGTCGCCGGAGCATTCACCGCATGAACGACGCACCCAAGCCGCCCGAACGGCTGCGCGTCGCGCTTGTCACCGGCCTGTCCGGCGGCGGCAAAGCCTCCATCCTGCGCACCCTGGAGGACATCGGCTACGAGGCGGTGGACAACCCGCCCTTGACCATGATCGAGGACATGGTGGCGCGCAGCGAGCGCAAGCTGGCGGTCGGGGTTGACGCCCGCACCCGCGGCTTCGACGCCGGGCTGGTGCTGGAAGCCCTGCAGCGGCTGCGCGGCAACCCCGCCCTGCGCCCCGAACTGGTCTTCGCCTGGGCCGACGAACCCACCCTGCTGCGCCGCTTCACCGAAACCCGCCGCCGCCACCCGCTGGTGCCGCAAGGCCGCGTGACCGACGGCATCGCCGCGGAAGAGGTGCTCACCGCCCGGCTGCGCGAGCATGCCGACCTGGTGATCGACACCTCCGAACTGCCGCTGCCCGCACTGCGCCAGCAGATCGAGCGGCATTTCGGCACCGCCGCGGATGCCGCGAATCGGCAGTTGGTGGTGTCGCTGATTTCCTTCGCCTATTCCCACGGCCTGCCACGCGAAGCAGATCTGGTATTCGACGCCCGCTTTTTGCGGAACCCGCACTACGATCCCATATTGCAGCCCAGGACCGGGCTCGATCCGGCGGTCGGCGCCTATATCGCCGCCGACCCGGACTATCAGCGGTTTTTTTCCCGGCTGGCGGAATTGATCGACCTGCTCTTGCCGAGATTTGTCCTGGAAGGCAAAAAGTATACGACGATCACGATTGGGTGTACAGGGGGGAGACATCGCTCCGTCTATCTGGTGGAGCAGTTGGCCGCTTATTTGGCGTCCCGGATCGCCGCGCAGCCGGCGAACGGGGGGCATTGCGTTGACTGGCAACTGAACGTGACCCATCGCGAGCTGGCCCGGGACGGGCAGAGCGCCGTTTCCATGACAGACCGCCCGGTTCCGCGCCGGAACGGAAGCGACAATGGCGAGGCCACGCGGCCCTCGCCGGTTCAGGCACAGGAGGCCTGAGGCAAACACGATGACCCATAACAAAGACAGCGGGCTCCCGCTTCGAGCCGGTCGGGAAGACTTCATTCTTCCATGATTGGCATGGTCCTGGTGACCCACGGCCGGCTCGCCGTGGAACTACGCTCCGCCATGGAGCACGTGGTGGGTGCGCAACGAAACGTCAGCACCGTCTGCATCGGCCCCGACGACGACATGGAGAACCGTCGGTCCGAGATCGAAGCCTGTATCAAGCAGTGCGACACCGGTGACGGCGTCGTACTGCTGACGGATATGTTCGGTGGCACCCCCTCCAATCTCGCCATCTCCATGATGGAGCAGCAGAATGTGGAGGTGATCGCCGGGGTGAATTTGCCGATGCTGGTGAAGCTGGCGAAGGTGCGGGGCAGCCAGCCGCTGGCCGACGCGGTCACCTGCGCCGAGGAAGCCGGCCGCAAATACATCGCCGCCGCCTCGCACGTGCTGCACGGCTGCAAGATCAACGGGAAGTGCGGATGACGGCGGACGACGACGCCGCCCCGCCTGACTCTGAACCGCAATCCGGGGCCGCGCCGCCCGTCATCACCCGGCTCGTCACCATCGCCAACAAGCGGGGCCTGCACGCGCGCGCCGCCGCGAAGTTCGCCACCATGGCCGAGCGCTTCAATGCCTCGGTGGACGTGCATCGCGACGGCCAGAGCGTTTCCGCCCGCTCCATCATGGGCCTGATGATGCTCGGCGCCGGCATGGGGGCCACGATCGAGCTGCGCGCCCAGGGGTGGGATGCGCGGGAGGCGCTCGACGCGCTCGCCGGCCTGGTCGAGACGGGCTTCGATGAGTCCGGCTGACCCGCCGGTTCCGCAGCACAAACGCCTCGCGCGCCTTGGCGTGACGGAGACGGCGCGGCCGGAGCGGGTGTTTCCCGGCATCGCCGTGTCCCCCGGGGTCGCCATCGGGCCGGTGTTCGGCGCCTCCGAGCCGGTGCCGGAGATCACCCGCCATAAGATCCAGGCCGCCGACATCGCCGCCGAGGGCGCCCGGCTGGAGGCGGCCATTGCCCAGTCGCGCAAGCAGCTCGGCAAGTTGCGCGCCCGGTTGGCCATCCTGCCGGAGGAGAGCCAGGCCGAGATCGCGCCGCTGATCGACGCGTATATCCGCATGCTCGGGCCGTCCCGGCTGATCCGCGGCGTGCGCCGGCGCATCGAGGAGACGCTGCGGTCGGCGGAAAGCGCCGTGATCGAGGAAGCCGATGCGATCGCCGAGGCCATCCTCGCCCAGGCGGAGCCCGGCATGTCGGCCGAGGACCACGCCGGTCTGGAACGCCGCGCCGAGGAAATCCGCGAGATCGCCCGCCGCCTGGTGCGCAACCTGACCCACGCACCGTTCAAGAGTTTCGCGGGTTTGCCCGACGGCGCCATCCTGCTCAGTGAATCGCTCCGCCCGGCCGACGCCGCCCTGCTCGATCCGGCGCGGTTGGCGGGCGTGGCGGCGGAGGAGGGCGGCGCCGACGGCCATACCGCGGTGATGCTGCGCGCGCTGGGCGTGCCCGCGGTGCTGGGCGCCGCGGGCGTGGCGCATGCCATCCACCCGGGCGATACCGCGGTGGTGGATGGCGCCAACGGGACGGTGGTGCTGAACCCCTCGCCGGAGCGGCTGGCCGCCGCTCGCCGCGCCGCCGCCGCCTTCGCCCGCGAACGCCAGCGCTATGCCAGGCTGCGCCGGCTGCCGGCCGAAACGCTGGACGGCGAGACGGTGGAGTTGCAGGCCAACCTGGAACTGCCGATCGAGCTGTCGCAGATCGCCCAGTCCGGCGCGCTGGGCATCGGCCTGCTGCGCACCGAGTTCCTGTTCATGAACCGCGAGACGGTGCCCGACGAGGCGACGCAAGCGGAAACCTACCGCATGATCGTCGAGGCGATGAATGGCGACCCGGTCACCATTCGCGTGCTGGACTGGGGCGGCGAAAAGGACATCGAGGCGCTGGCCAGCGCCGGCCTGGTGCCGGAGATCGCCGACACCAACCCCGCGCTGGGCCTGCGCGGCATCCGCATGCTGCTGCGGCAGACCGATCTGCTGGAGACCCAGTTCGCCGCCATCCTGCGCGCCGGGGTCGCCGGGCCGGTGCGCGTGCTGCTGCCGATGGTCACCACGGTGGGCGAAGTGCGCGCGGCACGGGAAATCTACGAGCGGGTTGGCCGTCGGCTGCGCCGGCGCGGCGAGCGGATACCCGACAAGCTGCCGCCGTTGGGCATCATGATCGAGACGCCGGGCGCTGCGCTGTCGGCCGACGCCCTGGCGCTGGAGGCCGACTTTTTCGCCATCGGCACCAACGACCTGACCGCCTACACCCTGGCGGTGGACCGCGGCGAGGCCGACGTGGCGGCGCTGTACGACCCGATCCACCCGGCGGTGTTGCGCCTGGTGCAGTTCGCTACCGAGGCGGCGCTGCGCATGCGCATGCCGGTCTCGGTGTGCGGCGAGATGGCGGGGTCGCCGCGGCTGACGCCTCTGTTGTTGGGGTTGGGGCTGCGGTCGTTCAGCATGAATGCCGGGGCGGTGCCGCGGGTGAAACAGCGGGTGCGGACCGTGGAGATCGACGCCTGCGCGCGGTTCGCGCGGCGGGTGATGGAGCAATCGGACCCGGCGCGGATCGCCGAGATGGTGCAGGGGTTCGGGTTGCCGGGGACTGGGGGGTAGGGCGGACGAAGCCCGCCGCGGCGCGGTGCGAGCATGTGTGCCTAGGTGGATGGCGAGCTTCCCCGGGGCAGGCGCTCAGATGCATCCGAGATCGCGGAGAGCGTCCAGAAGACTGGCCTCGAAAGCGGCGAATGAGCGCGCCTGCCGTAGGCTGGCGAGAGATTGCCGCTGCGCGATGGCGGGGAATATTTGCTTGACATCGACGGGGCGCCGTCTCCCTCGCACCTGCCGCACTGCGGCTTCCAGCACGGCCTTCGGGTCACCGAGCTGCTCCGCCGCGCTTGCATTGCCGGGCAATCCAATAGAGTCGGGAGAGCCGAGATATCCGAGCGCTCCTGTGACTGCCTGGGGGTCGGCAAGTATCCAAGCCTCCGTCTCGTGGCGAGGCGAGATCGCGATGCAACGTAAGGGAGGCCAGCTACAGAGAGCATGCATAGCCTCGCAATAACGAGCCGAGCGATTTTCGATATCAGCCTCGAGTGCTCGTCCGCCCATGTCAGCATGAATGAATACCAGGTGAAACGCGTCGCGTGCCTCACATGCCTGCCGCGCGACCTTATCAACTTCCGCTCGCTGCAGCCTGATTGCGGGAGCAGGCGGAATATCTGACTGCCTGGTTCCGTGTAGCATGATGATATCTTCCATCACACGCGGAATGAGCAACTCGAAATAGGCCTGATCCGTTGGGCCTTCGT
>JBEKNT010000232.1:0-14412 GCA_049522565.1 Acetobacteraceae bacterium | reverse complement strand
CATCCGTTGTCCTCGGATGTACGCACCCCTCCCCCCAACCCCCTCCCACAAGGGGAGGGGGGGTTCTGCTACCGGAACGCATGAGGAGAAGCAGCATGGATCTCGGTACAAGCTATCTGGGCCTTACGCTGCGCAACCCGATCATTGCGTCGGCCTCGCCGCTGTCGGGCGATGTTGCCGCGGTTCGGCGACTGGAAGATGCGGGCGCCGGCGCCGTGGTGCTGCCGTCGCTGTTCGAAGAGCAGATCCGCGAGGAAGAGCGACTGATCGAGATGCTGACCAGCGTCGGCGCCGACAGCAATCCGGAAGCCGGCTCGTACTTTCCCGCGGCGATGAAGTACAATGCGGGGCCGCTCGGCTACCTGGAACTGGTCGCCCGGGCGCGCGCAGCGGTCGACATACCGGTCATCGCCAGCCTGAACGGAACCACCGAAGCGGGCTGGATCGACTACGCCGAGCTTATCGAACAGGCCGGCGCGGCAGCGCTCGAACTCAACATCTACCGGATCGCGTCCGGCCCCACCGTGACCGGCGGCGAGGCCGAGGCAGACTGCCTGGCGCTGTTCCAGGCCGTCCGCAGTCGGGTCAAGCTTCCCATTGCCGTCAAGCTGCATCCTTACTTCTCCGCCTTTGGCGCCTTGGCGCGGCAGCTCGATCATGCCGGAGCCGACGGGCTGGTGCTGTTCAACCGGCTGTATCAACCCGATATCGATCTCGCCCGGCTGGCCTGGAGCAACGACCTCGCGCTCAGCAGCGCCGGCGAGATCCGGCTTGGATTGCTCTGGCTGTCGCTGCTGGCCGGTCGGTTGCCGCGCGCTTCGCTGGCCGCGGGCACCGGCGTGGAGACCGCCGACGAGGTGGTCAAATACCTGCTCGCGGGCGCCGACGTGGTGATGACCGCCTCGGCCTTGCTCCGCCATGGACCGGAGCATCTGCGATCGCTGGTCTCCGATCTGGAGGCATGGCTCAGCGCGCACGACTTCGCCTCGGTGACCGCCATCAAGGGATTGCTGCGGCCCTCCCATCCCGACGCAGAGGCGCAAAGGCGCGGCGACTATATCGGAAGTTTGTTGGGCTACCGCGGACCTTATGTGAACCGGTGACGGGTCCCGGTTCCGACATTGGTCGCCGTGTCATCGGACGTAGAACGTGGTCACGCGAGCAGCGTCGCCTCGCACGGTGACGTTTGACGATCGCCGATCGCCCGTTCTGTCGCCCGTTCTTGCGCGCCGGCGGCCGCGCCTCCACACTCCGCGCCATGACGATCGGAACATACCGCGCATGACCGATCCTCGCGCCGCGCTTGACGCGATCGGGCTGCTGCCGGACACGGAAATCGACATAGCCGATGCCGCGCTGCAACTCGCCCGCGTCGATGCGCCGGACGCCGACTGGCAGGCGGCGCGTGCCCAGCTTTCCGAGATTGCCCGCGACGCCGTCGGGTTATCCGCCGCGGCCAAGCTGTCCGAGAAGGCGGAGGCGTTGTCGGACCTGCTGGCCTCCCGGCACGGTTATCTCGGCGATACGGATCATTACGACGACCTGGCCAACGCCAATCTGATCCGGGTGATCGAGCGCCGCCGCGGCCTGCCGGTGGCACTCGGCATCATCTGGCTGCACGCCGCGCGCGCCGCCGGTTGGGAAGCGCATGGGGTGGACTTCCCGGCGCATTTCATGATCGCGCTGCAAGGCAAGGCGACGCAGATGGTGCTGGACGTGTTCCACGGCGGCGTCGCAATGAACGCCGGCGACCTCCGCCTGCTGCTCAAACGGATCGAAGGCGAGAGCGCGGAGCTGCGGCCCGGCCTGTTGCTGCCGATGAACGCCAGGCAGGTTCTGCTGCGGTTGCAGAATAATATTGCCAGCCGGCGCTTGCAGGCAGGCGACCTCGACGGTGCGCTGGCCTGCACCGAGGACATGCTGCGCGTCGCACCCGACCAGGCGGAGCTATGGCGCCAGGCGGCGATGCTGAATCAGCAGTTGGATCGCGTCAGTGCCGCGCTGCGCTGCTTCGAGCGCTGCCTGAGGCTGGTGCCGCGCGGCGAGACGGCCTCGCGCATCCGCTCGATGATGGACGGCCTGCGCGGGCGGCTGAATTGATCCCGGGCATAGCGTGCCACCCGGTCGCTATTTCTTTTTGATCGGGCCGCTGCCCCCACCCCCGCCTCCGCTGGGGTGAACCGCGGGCGCCGCCGCGTGCATCGTGGGCGCTCCCGGGTGGAACCCGCCCGCTGACGGACCGGGATGCACGAAGCCACCGGCCATCGCCGGATGGCCACCCGCTCCGGCCATCCCGGGATGCGCGCCCTGGCCGGCGAAGCCCGGGTGGACGCCTTGATTGGCCATGCCGGGATGCACGCCCTGGTTGGCCATGCCGGGATGCACGCCCTGGTTGGCCATGCCGGGATGCACGCCCGGGTTGGCGATGCCGGGATGCACTGCCCCGCCGACGACGGCCGAATGTGCCAGCCCCGGGTGGAGGGCCGCGTCGCGCCGGACCGCCTCCTCACGATGCATCGCGACGTCACGCCGCAGTTCGGCGTTATGGCCGTAGCCGCGCAGGCCGTTTCCGTCCGGATGGAACCGCTCGAGGTGGTGGCGATAGCGGTCCGGCGCGCCGTGCCAATGGTGCCAGTGGTCGTAGTAGCCCCAGCCGAGCGCGCCGCCGAACACCAGGAACACCGATTCGCCGTCGATCACGGCTTCCGGTTCGCCACCGACATAGGTGATGCCGTCCACGCCTTCGTCGCCGGCTTCGTAGGTGCAGCACGCTTCGGCGGGCTGCACGCTGGTCGCCGCTATCAGCACATCGGCGGGTGGATTTTGCCAGAAGCCGCGCCGGTTGTTCAGCGCCTCCAACTGCTGCGCGCGATAGGCATCCGGCGCGTCGGGGGCAACCCGCGCGGCACCGTTCACCAGTGCCACCTTGGCGATGTCCGTGCCGTCGCCCAGCATGCAAACATATTCACCGGGCTCGATCTGCGGCTCGCAGGTCAGACTGTCGCCATTGGCGGCGATATAGCCCTGCAACTGCGCCATATAGGGCGCGCCGAGACCGACGATGCCATTCAGCACGTAGGTCTGTCCGTCCGCCACCAGCGTCGCCGTGTCCTGCACCACCGGATGCTTCACCGTCGCCGGCGGCGGCGGCAGGCTGGACCATATGCCGCGCCGTGCCGCCTGCGCCGCGGCCTCCTGGTCACGATACGCGTCCGGCGCGTCGTCCTTGGCGCGCGCCGCGCCGTTCACCAGGGCCACCTCGGCGATGTCGGTCCCATCGGGCAGCAGGCAGACGTAACCCGCATTGGGCTGGGCCTGACAGGTGAGTCGATTGGCGGTTGCCCCGAGGAAGCCTTGCAGGCCCTGCACCGCGTCACCCTGCAAACCTTCGATGCCGTAGAGCGAAACCATCGTATCGCCCGCCTTCAGGTCGGCGGTATCCACCACCGTCGGGTGGTCCAGACTGACCGGCTCAGGCTGCGCCGCGGCCGGCACCGGGGTTGTCAGGGTGGTGGTGGTGGATGGCGGTGTCGCAATGGTTGGTTGCGTCACCGGCCCGCCCGCGGGCGGCGCCTCGAGCGGTGCAGGATTGATGGTCGAGATGCGCGCCCCGGCCTGCACATTGTCGGGTGCCAACGCGCGGATCTCAGCCTTGTCCGCAACCCCCGCGGTGGGCGTTGCGGCGGCCGGCGCCGGCACAGGCGCGGCGGGGTTGACGTCCATGTCAAGCCCGCCGGCCTGATTCTGATTTGCCGCCGCCGGCGCTGCGCTCGGGTTGACGTCCATGTCGAGACCACCGGGACCGCTTGCAGCGGCTGCCGGAACGCTCGGCGTGACCGACTTGCCCGGGCCAGCCGGCTGCGCGTCGGCAATGCCGACCATGAGCCACCCCAACGCCCCCAGGGCGCAGCCACCAAGCAGCAGGCTGCGTCTCGTGTTGCATATGCGTCTTGCCGACATGGGCGTGTCCTCCGAACGAGGAACCATCAGAGTCCGCTACTTCGTCGGCGCCACCCAACCGGACGGCGCCGCCGCGGGCGCCGGCGCCGGGGCGGGTGCCGCGCCCGGCGATGTGGTCGGGGCCACCCAATTGCTCGGCGCCGAGGCCGTGGGAGCCGGCGCGGCCGCGGCTGGGGCACCGGCGGGAGTCGATTGCAGCCGGGCGAGCAAGCCCGGCGATGGGGTGCCGTCCACCGGCAAGCCGTGGCTTTGCTCGAAGCCGGTAATCGCCGCGCGCGTCCTCGGGCCCATGAAGCCGTCGGCCGAGGCATGCAGATAGCCCAGCCGGATCAGCTCGACCTGACTGGAGCGGACCAGCGGATCCGGCGTCGGACCCGTCGGCGCCGCCACCGCGACCGGCGCGTAGCCAGGCACTTGCTCACCCCTCGCATACATGCACTGCGAGTAGGCGTTGTCGTATTGCTGCTGGATCATCGCCTGGTCGTTGGCGCCGCTGTTGGCGCCATACATGGTCCCGGTCGTGGCGCCCGAGGCCGCGCCGACCGCCGCGCCGGCGCCGGCGTTGCCGTACGCACCGCCAACCGCCGCGCCCAATCCGGCCCCCAACACGGTGCCCACGGCCACAGTGCCCGCCGTCCGCTGGTTGGAGGCCTCGGCTTGGCCCCTGACCTGGTCGGCCGCGAAGGCCTTACAGGTATTATTGTCGGCCTGGAATGCATCGAACGTCTTGCCGGGACCCGGCATCGACTGCACGGTCGGTCCCATCGGGGTCGCCGCACAGCCGGCCAGCATGGTTGCAAGAGCGGCGGCGACGAAGACGTGCCCACCGGCGGAATCGCGAGCGATCATGACGTCTGTTCCCCCTTTGGAATTAGTACCTTCAATAGTTAGGCGGGCATAATTCCGCAATCGAATTGCACGCACTCCAGGCAGCGGAATTTGGCAGGGGATCTTTCCAGGAAAGTGGCAGGGACGCCGCAGGCTCGCATCGAAAGGCGTGCAGCCGTCAGCAACTTTGACCGATGCGCGGCGCTCTTCACCGGCCCGGCGCGCGGTCGCCGACGCGTTGCAGGGTGAAGATGGTGCACTGGTTGGTGCTGTCGATGATCCGGCCGGCGAAGGTCCTGCCGCCGTCGGTCGAGTGCCCGCTCAACCCGAGCCAGTTATAGGTGCCAGGCTGCGACACCCACTTGACCGGCGAGAGCGCCATCTCGCCGCCATGCAGATCGATCGCGCCCTCCACGATGAAGGCGCCACGCGGCACGTTCGGGCTCGTTGGCCCCGGGCCGAAGCTGAACATGGCGCGTCGGCGCGACCCGTCGCCGGCAGGGAATACCGTCAGTAGCAGATGCGCGACCTGGCGCCCGCAGAAATAGGCGCCGTCGTATTCGGCTTCCGTCGGTTCCGTCGGACGGATCGGCTGGCTTGCGGCGGTGGTGGTGCCGATGCCGGTGCCGTTCCAGCCGGCGGCATAGTCCGGATTGCCACGCAACCTGACCTCGACCGCCGCCAACCGCTGGTGCGCCGCCTCGCAGCCCGACGTGAAGTCGCCGCGACTGACGCCCTGCGGGCCGTAGCAGGAAGCCGCCATTGCCATGCCGAACTGGCTGAGGGCAAACACCGCGCCATCGCGATACGGCCCATGCAGGCCGGCGAGCCAGCTATTCCAGGCGCGGCGATCGTCTCGGCCGGACGCGAAGCCGGTTGGAGCGGCCGCCGGCGGCTGCGGCGCGATGACCGGCGGCGGCTGGTTGATCGCCTGCTGCGGCAGCGGCACGGGCGGTGGGCCGGGTTGTGGCGCCGCGGGGACCGGGCCGGGCGCAATCTGCGTGCCGATCGACGTGCCGGCCTGCCGCGTCGCCGACGGCGTGTCGTTGTCGAAGATCGTGACGTCCATCGAGACCAGATCGGCGCGGGTCAGCCACTCGACGCTGGCGGCCTTGGTCTGCACCATTTTGCCGATGATGGCGGGCGGGATTCCCAGCTCGGCCGCGACTCGCGCCATCAGCGTGGTGACCGCCAGCGCGGTGTCGGTCTCCTCGCCTTCTTCGCTCGCGCTGTGCACCCCCACCAGTGCATCGGACGCGGCCAGCCGGCGCGGCGAGGCGGCCAGCAGCAGGAAGCATGCCGAAACGCATTTGCTGTTGGAGGGGATGACGACCGGCAACCCACGCGCGCGGATCAGCTTGGCGAGTTGCTCACCCTCCACCACGTTGCCGCCCGGGCTGTCCAGTGCCAGGCCCAGCAACCGCTGGGTCGGCGGCACCGCGGCCAGCGCCCGTTGCAGCCGGTCCGTGTCGCCTTTGACGATCGGCCCGCGCCCGCCGACGATCACCTCGGTCGGCGACACCGTCATCTGATCGAATTGCAGCGCGTGCGCCTGGGTCCCCGGCAGTGCCAGGCCGAGCAAGCAGGCCAATCCAGCCGCGAGGCTCGATCGCATTCCCGAATTCCACCATCGCTGCGCGTTGCAATGCCATAACATACCTCGCCCACGCAGTGGGAGAGGTCGGGACGTGGAGCGGCGAGGGTGCAGCGAGGCGACCCGATCACCCTCACCCGCGGTACTGCGCGCCTCGCCCTTTCCCGCGAAGCGGAAGCGGTGCACCGTCCGTAACCAGGCGCCCGCTTGCAACGGGGCTGGGTATTCCTGCGCTATGGCACCTCGCGTGGCTTACTTGCAGGGATAGCGCTCCCCCAGGAAGTGCATCAGCCCGTCCACCGAGCCTTCGCTGCGGTGCGCCGGCAAGGCGCGCACCCAATCCACGAACGCGCCCAGCGTGGCGTCGCGGGTCGGCGGCGGGCTGGGCCAGCAGAACGGCTTCTTGTCGCCGGCCTTCATCAGCTCCACATCGACCACGCCCTGCGTGAAGCCATGGCAATAGTTGATCTTCGCGTCGGCGCCTGCCTCCCGCGGATTGGCACCGCACAGGTCGGCGAGCTCGCCGGCGGTGCGCGCGTGCAGGCTGATCGCATGCTGCGCGTGGGCCGCGAGGGGCAACGCGAGGCAGGCGGTGGCGGCGAGCAAGGCGAGGGGCTTCATGCGATGTCTCCTGTCGGGGCGAATCGGGCGGGATTCAAGCCGAGCCGGCAGCTTCGCGCCAGCGGCGCCAGCCGGACGCGCGCAGCTCGCAGGCGGGGCAGGCGGCGCAGCCATAGCCCCAGTCGTGCAGGTGGCTGCGGTCGCCCTTATAGCAGCTATGCGTCGCGGTGCGGATCAACTCCACAAGTGCGTCGCCGCCCAGTGCGTGCGCCAGGGTCCAGGTGGCCGCCTTGTCGCGCCACATCAGCGGCGTCTCCAGCACGAAGCGGCGCTGCATGCCCAGGTTCAGCGCGAGCTGCATCGCCTTGATCGTGTCGTCGCGGCAATCGGGGTAGCCGGAGTAGTCGGTCTCGCACATGCCCGCGACGATACGGCGCAGGCCGCGGCGGTACGCGAGGGCCGCGGCGCAGGTCAGGAACAGCAGGTTGCGGCCGGGCACGAAGGTGTTGGGCAGGCCCTCCGCGGTCATGGCGATTTCGGTGTCGGATGTGAGCGCGGTCGTACCAAGTGCGCCCAGCGTCGCCGTCAGGTCCACCATGTGATCGGGTCCGAGCGCCGGCGTTGCCAGTTGGCTGCGGATGGGTGCGCGGCAGGCGAGTTCCACGGCGTGGCGCTGGCCGTAGGCGAAGCCGACCGTCTCCACGTGCGCATAGCGCGCCAGCGCCCAGGCGAGGCAGGTGGTGGAATCCTGCCCGCCGGAGAACAGCACCAGAGCGCGATCGCTGGGCGTTTCAGGGGTCATGCGGGAGAAGTAAGTGGTGCTCCCCGCCCGCCAGCGGGAGGGGTGGGGGGAGGGTGATGCGTGCGCCCCACAGCATCCTCACCTGATGCCTCGCGCAAGTGGGGGGGGGGAGCAGAGCGCGGGGTCAGTGCTTCGCCTCATCGTACGGGGATTGCAACGTGCCGGTCTGCAACGCCGGGGGCCACAGCACGACCTCGGTCTTCGCATCCTTGAACTGGTCCACGTCGTGCCCGGTGACGCCACGGAACTGCACCGCGAGCACGCGCGGCTCGGTCCATTCGCCGTTCGGCCCGAACTTGATGTCGCCCGCCACGGTATGGAAGGTGTGGCTGCGCAGGTAGTCGGCGAGCTTCTTCTGGTCCAGGCTGCCGACCGCGGTAATCGCCTCACCGAGCACCTGCATGTCGGCATAGGCGAACGGCGGCAGATAGTAGCCGAGCGCATCGACCCCCTCGGCGCCCGCCTTCGCCTGGTATTTCTTCAGAAATTCCATCGCCTCCGGCGTGGCGAAGGTCTTCACCGGCTGCCAGAAATCGTAATCCTCGATACCGTTCAGCAGCGGCCCGAGCTGCATCTTGATCGAGGTGGATTGCAATCCGACCATGCCGCCGCCGAACATTCTCGTCTTCAGACCGACTTCGTTGGCGGCGCGCACCATGCCGACGGTGTCGGTGGGATAGGACCCGACATAGACCAGGTCCGGATTGGTCGCCTGGATGGCGCGCACGATCGGCGTGTAGTCGGGGGTGGCGGGCGGGTAGGTCTGGTCGTAGACGATCTTCAATCCCATGCGCTTGGCCTGCGCGCGGGCGCCGTCCACCGCGTTCTTGGAAAACTCCGCATCGGCGCCGACCAGCGCGATGGTTTGCGGCTTCGGGTTCATCGCCCCGGCCACCGCGAAGAAGCCCTGCGAGAACGCCTCCCGCGGGTGCTCGCCGCCGGCCGGAATGATCGAGAAATAGTTCGGATAGTGGAACTCGCTGTTCACGTCGAGCCCGAACAGGCCGAGGAAGGTGAGGTTGTGCTGCATGACGATCGGCAAAGCGGGCGCCAGCATATTGGTGCCATTGCCGCCGATCAGGATGTCAACCTTATCGACGTCGAGCAATTTGGTGATGATGCCGGGAACCAGGGCGGGGTTGGACTGGTCATCGTAATACACCAGCTTGACCGGGCGTCCGAGCAAGCCGCCCTTGGCGTTGACCTCCTCCGCCCAGATCTGCTGCGCCAGCAGCGCCGCCTTGCCGTTCGGTGCCAGGCCGCCGGTCTGTTCGGTGTCGAATCCGATGGTGAGCGGCTCGGCGGCTCGCAACGCGGGCGCAATCGAGGTGGTCGCCAGCAAGATGGCGGCGAGCCCCATAGCGCGGCGCAGTGTCGGCATGACGTGTCCTCCGTTGATTTGTTGGGGTCATTCTAAGCGGGCTCGCCTGGTTGCGCCAGAAGTCGGGGCACCGATGGCACACTGCCAAACGCAGTTTATGCCGGCGTCGGAGATGGCGATCGTTTGCCTTATGGGTTGGTTGCGCCGGTGAACCTGCCGCACGGAGCGTCGGCCGTATGTGTGCCCAGTTCGTAAAGCTGCGCTCCGGTCGCGGCGCGCTTCGTCACGAAGGCACGATGGAGGCGCGGAAATGTCGTCAGGCCGGACATAGTGCTGGCCGCCGACAGGTCACCAATCACCTGCGGCTTGTCATTCGTCACGGCGTAGGTAACTTTCGTCGCCTTGACAATATCGATGCCGGCAAACGGAACCTCGGTGATGCGTTCGACCGGCCCGATCGCATCGGCTGAACCATTGGCAACGGCGCTTACCGACGAGGCACCCGGCGAGAGGCTGAACAGCCCCTCATCGCCGCCGGCAATGATCCGCGTGCTCCCCGGTTCCCGGGCAAACGTCCTGATGGTGCCGCTGGGCGCGCCACGATCATCGATGCGCCGGGCGACCCCATCGCTGCTCACCGAGACGATACCGGCGGTCGTACCGAACAATACGTCCCCCTCGCCCGGATCGAACATGGTCAGGGCGACGGCGCTGTCGGGCCAACCAGCCACGGAATGACTTTGACGATCCGACGTAAGGCGAAACAAGCCCTTCACTTGGCCATAGACTGTCTGAAATCGATTGACGACAAACGCGCCAGCGAGAGTTATTGGGTCGTTGCCTTGCGGCAAGGCGAACTTGCTCAGGGCGCCGGCACGGTCCATCAGGAATATGCCGCCGGTGCGCGTTTCGACCAGCGGACCGCCGAACCATGGCGTATCGACCACGGCCTGGATTTCGTTCTTCGTAATCGGGGTTGCTAGGTGGTACTGCCCACCCGAAAGCCGTGTCAGCACAATCCGGCCGCCTCCGTGGGTTACCAGCAACACGGCCTGAATCGATGAGAAAACGCCCAGCAATCGGTTGTCGTCTTGAATTCCCAGCGATTCGACAGACAGGTCCTGCCGGACAATTGACGTATCGCCGAAAGCGGCAATGACGTCGCCCGACCAGGGCAGCGGCGCCAACTCCCGCGTGTAAGACCCGTCTTTGTGCTGCAACAGGACAATGGCGCCGTCATCTTGCAAGTGAAACAGGCCGCTCGCTGTGTCGATCAGCACGCCATCGCCGTTTGGCGCCTCGATCGTGCCGCCGATGGCATCGCCCATGGCTTCGGCGTCTGTTCCGGGAACCGGCCGCAAGCAAATTCCCGACGGTGGAATTCGGCTGGCAATTTCACGCATTGTCCGGCATGGCTCGGGGCCGGAACGCTGTGTATCGACCGCCAGGAAAATCCCGCGCCGGGCGCTGATGATCGTACACGCCGTTGGCCGTCGCAACCAGCGCCGCCCCCGTACCCGGCCAATCGGCAAACTCCGGCGTTGGCAGGCCGGTGGCAGGGAACGGCATCGCGCGAGGCACCAGCCGTCCTTCGCCCGTCAGTTCGAAGACGCCAGCGCGTGCGACAACGAGGACGCGTCCGATTTCGGGCAGGTCGTAAACCGCGGGCAACGGACCGATCTGCTCATAGTCGCTGTTCTGGACAGGCACGATCTTCTTGCCGTCATACAAAAACAACCGATCCTGGCCTTTGATCAGCGTTCGACCTAGCGTTGGCAGATCCTGCATGGACCCGCGGCGCATGTTGCCTGGGAATCCGGTCGCTCCTCCTGGAATGTCGACGAAGCTGTCGTCCTTCAACTCGCGCCATCGCGGCTGGAGCGCGAGGAAGGTGGGGCGTTCATAGGTCAGCACGCGGTGAAACAAGTCGGAGACCTGGAAGCGGCTGCCTCCGATAGCGTCGTCCCAAGCCAGGGTCGTCATCGAGAAGTGCAGCTGCGCACCGCCATCGTCCCGCCGGAGTTCGATCAGCCGGCCATGCGCAAACAGCACCTCGCGGCCGCCAGGGGCATCGAAAACGCCAACGCCGCCGGTATCGTGGTCGACCTGCCCGATGTCTTGCCAAGTGTCAGCGTCGGAGAGCACCCAGAGGTGGTGGTCCACGTCGATGACGATGGTGGCTGACAGTGCGGGCACGTCCCGCAAACTCAAAATGCCGTGCAAGCCGATCTCGGCCAGGCGCTCCCGCGACAGCCAGGGGCGCAACGATCTGCCATCGACGACGAAGGGCAGGCCACGGTTATCGATGACGATGGTCAAGCGGCGTCGCGGCAGCACGGCGGGCCTGAAAAAACCGACACGCGGCCCGTGCGAAGCATCGTCGATCGCCTCAAACCGGTCACTTCCCGGATCCAACACGGAAACACCGCCACCATAGGCTATCGCGACCGCGCGCTTGCTCCATGGCTCGACCACCCAGTTCCCAAAATCGAAATAGGAGTGGGGAAACGCGCCGTTGTACGGCACCAGTCGCCGATCCGCACTGATCGTCCAGGGGCGTGCGTAGGGCGTGAACACTGGGGCGGGTAGGCCTGGGATCGAAAAGACGTGGTCGGTCGCACGCCAGATTTCGCCAACCTCGACTGCCGCGCCACCCTTGAGTGGCACGATGCAGAACCGATTACTCACAGGATCTGCGCTCGCAACGTTCGCCACGCACGTCACTAACGCCGCAAAGAGCAGTACTGAGGGCAGGGAAGCACGATTCGGCGGCATGAGGCGGAACACTACAAAATTGGGCCGCAACCGGGCCGGCACCCCATCCCGCCACCCGGTAAGGCGGCGGCAATCTAGGCTTGTGGCCTTGCAGTCGCGTTACGCGGCCTGATCGACCGCCGGGAACACCTCCTCCGCCAGCAACTGCATCTGCTCCAGCGCCAGGCTGTTCGGCATGCCGGCCCAATGGATGCCGAAGATCAGCGTGGTCACCCCGAAGCGCCGCCGCAGGTCGAGGATCTGTTCCGTCACCTCCGCCGGCGAGCCGAACAGGAAGCGATCCTGCATCAGGTCCTCGAAGTCGAGATCGAAATGGTCGCTCGCCGGCATCACCTTGTCCTGCCCCCAGGCGCGATACGCCTTGTATTTCGCTTCCAGGTACGGTTTGGCGAGGCGGATCGCCTCGTCGCGCGAGCGGGCCACGAACACCTCGCGCGCCATCGGCAGCTCGGCGGGGAACGGCTTGCCCGCGGCGTCGAGCGCGCGCTTGTACACCTCCATCTGCTGCGCCGTGGTGTCCAGCTTGTTATGCGGGTTGATGAACCACGCATCGGCCATGCGCGCGGCGCGGCGGATGCCGATCGCGGCGTTGGCGCCGATCCACACCGGCGGCATCGGCCGCTGCACCGGCTTCACCGTGCAGTTGGCGCCGTCGAGCTTGAAATACGACGCCTGCATGGTGACGAAGTCCTCGCTCCACAGGCGTTGCACCGCGGTGAGGCATTCCTCGAAGCGCAGGCCGGCGGCTTTCAGCGTCGTGCCGAAGGCATTGAACTCGATTTCGCGGTAGCCGATGCCGGCGCCGAAGATCAGCTTGCCGTCCGACATGACGTCGAGCGAGGCGAGTTCCTCCGCGACGTGCAGCGGCGAATGCAGCGGCAGCAGCACCACGCCGGGCAGCAGCCGCAGCTTCGGCGCCAGCAGCGCCACCTGCGCAAGGTAGGGGATCTGCTGGATGTACTGGAACGGGTGCGAGCTGTAATGCGACCCCTTGGCCACCAGGTCGTAGCCGAGTTCCTCCGCACGCTTCGCCGCATCGAGGTCTTCCTTGTGGCGCTGCCGCATGTCGTCGCCTTCCGGGTACTGGCCCCGGACGATCAGACCGTATTTCATGGTCGTCTCCCGCCTGGTTAACCTCGCCCGCGAAGCGGGAGAGGTCGAGGTGCGAAACACCGAGGGTGAGGGTGATCGGGTCGGCACTTTATAGCTCGTGCGCTCCGTGGCACCCGCACCCTCGTCGCTGCGCGCCTCGACCTCTCCCGCGCAGCGGGAGAGGTTTCGTGTCACGCCACCTCGAACAGTCCCGCCGCGCCCATGCCGCCGCCGACGCACATCGTCACCACGACGTATTTCACGCCGCGCCGCTTGCCCTCGATCAGCGCGTGCCCGGTCATGCGCGCACCCGACATGCCGTAGGGGTGGCCGACCGCAATCGCCCCACCGTCCACGTTCAGCCTGTCCGGATCGATGCCCAGTCGGTCGCGGCAATAGATCACCTGGCAGGCGAACGCCTCGTTCAGTTCCCACAGCCCGATGTCGTCCACCGTCAGCCCGTGCTTCGCCAGCAGCTTCGGCACGGCGAACACCGGACCGATGCCCATCTCGTCCGGCGCGCATCCGGCCACCGCCATGCCGCGATAGATGCCCAGCGGCTGCAAGCCGCGGCGCTCGGCTTCCTTCGCCTCCATCAGCACCGCGGCCGACGCGCCATCGGACAGTTGCGAGGCGTTGCCCGCGGTGACGTAGCGGCCCGCGGTTATGCGCTGTCCGTCGGCAAATACCGGCTTCAGCGCGGCGAGGCCCTCCAGCGTGGTCTCCGGCCGGTTGCCTTCGTCCTTGCCCAGAGTGACCTGCTTCGGCGACGTGGCGCCGGTGGCTCGGTCGGTCACTTGCATGGTGGATGCCAGCGGCACGATCTCGGCGTCGAACCGTCCCGCCTGCTGCGCCGCCGCGGTGCGCTGTTGCGAGCGCAACGCGTATTCGTCCTGCGCGTCGCGTGGAATGTTGTAGCGGTCGGCGACGATCTCGGCGGTTTCGATCATCGCCATGTAGAGTGCGGGGATGCGCTCCACCAACACCGGGTCCTTGGCGCGATGGCGGTTCGCCTGCTGGGTCTGCACCAGCGATATGCTCTCCAGCCCGCCGCCGACCACGACCTGCATGTCGTCGTCGATGATCTGCTTCGCCGCGGTGGCGATCGCCATCAGCCCGGACGAGCACTGCCGATCCACCGTCATGCCGGCCACGCTGTCGGGCAGGCCCGCGGCGAGCGCGCATTGGCGGGCCATGTTGAAGCCCTGCGCGCCCTGCTGGAGTGCGGCACCCATCACCACGTCGTCCACCTCGGCGGGCGCGACCCCGGCGCGCTGCACCGCGGCGGCGATGACGTGGCCGCCGAGCGTCTGCGACTGGGTATCGTTGAACGCGCCGCGATAGGCACGGCCGATCGGCGTGCGCGCGGTGGAGACGATGACGGCGCTGCGCATGGTTGTTTCCCCCTGTGTGAACCTCTCCCGCGCTGCGCGCGGGAGAGGTTGCCGCGTAGCGGCGGGTGAGGGTGATCGGGTCGGC
>JBEKNT010000231.1:0-10681 GCA_049522565.1 Acetobacteraceae bacterium | reverse complement strand
GTGGTGGGATCGAAGTGGAAGCACAGCAGAAGCACCGGCAGCGCCGCCTTGGCAAAGCCACCGCCGCGGGCACGCGTCACGGCCAGGCTGACATCGCCCGGCTGGTAGCCGACCCCCAGGAGATAGCCGGAGACAACACCGGTTTTGGTCAGGAACACCAGGCCGGTCGGGTGGAGGAACTGCTTCAGTTGCTGATCGAAGCGAGCATGGAATCCGACAGCGTCCTCAACAGACTGGATCTGGTCCGGCGCGCCGACCAGATAGTGCCACGCCTGTGCTGCACCCGGCAGATCGTAACGTCCGATGTCCGCGCGTTTGGCAGCGGCGGCGTCTGCCGGTTTCTCTTGCGGATCGATGCTGACCACCACCAGCACGTAGCCATGCCCCGCGCGCAGACCGCTGCGCGACAAGGCATACAACAGATCGTCGCGCACCACGCCGCACATGCTGGGGCAATGGAAATAGCCAAGTGCGAGGATGGTCGGGCGCTCGGCCACCACATCACGCAGATGCACGGTCCGGTCGGTTTCGTCGCGGAACACGGCACTCAACGGCATCTGATTGCCTGGCTTCTGCTGATACGTGATGCCGGAGACATCTGGCGCGGCAGCGGTCGCCGGCATCGCTGTCGCAGACAGCAGAAGCAACGCTAGGCAGATGCGCATCACGGCTGCGTGCCCTTCGTCGCCGGCCAGTCGGGAATGCCCTGCTGCGCGATAATCCGCATCGCCTCGCCGATCGGAATATGCGCGACCGCATGCGCCTGATCGATCCACCCGGCACTGTTCAATTGCTTTGTCTCGACGGCGAGGAACTGCTGCAGCTCCTTCGCTGAATCCACCTGCAGGCGCGGCGCCGGATACTGCGGCAGCGACGCCCCGAGCCGATGGTCCTTCGTGATAGCCGGGTACAGCCACATCGCCAGGAACATGGAACACAGCAAGGCCAGCAGCACCCCGGCGAGGCCGGCGGTCAGCGCACGGGCAGAGATGTCGGCCGATTCGTAGCGAGCCCGGGGCAGATCGGATTCAGCCATGATACGCTCGCGAAAGCATCGCGATGCGGGGCCGGCGCATCGCGAGCGCTGCGGACAGGCCGCCAAGTGCCAGCATGGCGGCGAGGTCGATCCAGCTTATGCCTCGGCCCCCCGCCGGCAGCACCAGCCACCAGGCCCGCAACACCTCCATCACGATCAGCAATGCAGCGAGCGCGGCGATGCCGCGACGGGAGCGGCGTAGCGCCGGCGACATCAAGGCGAAGAACGGCAGCAGGAAGTGCCCCGTCGCCACCAGTGCGGCGACGGTGCCCCATCCGTTGGTGGAGCGTATGATGTACCACGGCGCCGCGCTCGGCAGATCGGATTGCCATACGATCAGCAACTGCACGAAATCGAGATAGGCCCACAGCACCAGCAGCCCCAGCAAAAGGCGGCCGAGGTCATCCAGCGCATCCGCCGGGGTCGCCGCGTTCAGCGCGCAGCCGAAGACGCAGATCGACAACGCGAAAAGCCCGCCCTCGGCGGCGGCGATCATCCCGTAGTCACTGGAGATGAAGTGCGGGTCAAGCGACATGGTCGCATCGATCGCGGCAAAGGTGACCGTCAGTCCAAGCAACATGAGCCCGGGTGGGGCGATCATGCCCAGCGACGTGTCGCGTCTGACCGCGCGCAGTACCACGGCGGCAAGGCCGAACCAGACGACAAGATAAACAACGCCGCGGCCGGCGGCGAACGGCACATTGAGATAGAACCGGTTGCTGAGCGACGCGGCCTCGGCCGGCTGCATCCACGGATAGAGCTGCGGCAGCACGAACAGCAGCGGCAGGACTGCCGGCAGCAGCAGCGGTAAGGTGCCGATCCCGGCGAGAAGCTGGGGACGGATCGTTTCACCCCACCGGCCGCCGGTCAGCGCGTGCGTCAGCAGCAGCGCAAGGCAGCCGAGCGGCCACCCGATCCACGCCGTGAGCGCGGCGAGCCACGCGGCCGGAAACACCTCCGGTTCCAGCAGCCAGCCGAGCAATGCCAGCAACAGACCAATGCCGCCGGCGATCCAGGCGATGCGTTCTGCCCGGCTCCAGGTCATTTCACCGCCTGCCGCTGTTCCCGAGGGAGATCGTCGGCGGGCGCGTGCTGGGAAAGCTGCAGCGCGCGGATATAGGCGGCGATGGCCCAGCGGTCCGCCGGGGCGACACGATCGGCGAAGGCATACATCGCGCCGTGTCCCTGCGTGATCACGTCGTAGAAATGCTGCGTCGGCGCGTTGACCAGGCGCTCCTCTTGATAGGACGGCGGATGGGGGAAACCGCGCTGCACCACGATGCCGTTGCCGTCGCCGAGTTCTGAATGGCAGGCCGTACAGTAGATGCGAAAGCGCTCCTGGCCGCGTTGCAGCAGCGCCAGGGTCAGCGGCGGAGGCGGCGGCGCCTTTTCCTGCCATTGCACCGCGTCAGGCGCGGGCCGGATCTGTCGGGCCTCCGCCGAATACGGCTCCGCCTTGTTCTGCGTGGTCATGTCGTCGCAACTGCAGAGCAATGCCAGGACCACAAAAAGGGGAACGATGCCGCGGGTCACGCGGGCAATTCCTCGATATGGACCGGCGTGTGCGCACGCAGCAGTTCTCGCGCGCGGCGCGGATCGTCGGTGCGGATGGCGACGCACCACAGATCGCGCATCGCGCGGCGCATGGCGTCGCACTCGTCCACCGGTTCGTACAGCCGAGGCAGCCGATTGACGACGAAGTAGCCGACGAAACCGGTGAGGACGGCGGCCAGCACGCCGTTCTCGAAGGCGATCGGAACGAAGGCCGGCCAGGAGAATTGCGGCCGCCCGCCTATGTCGATCGGATAGGCGACTATGTTGGCATAGCTTTGCAGGCAGAAGCCTCCGATCGCGCCCGCGACGCCCGCGATCAGCACCAGCAACGGCAGGATAGACGGTCCGCTCTCGATCGGCGCCGGGGTATAGGTTTCGATTGCGCCCAGCCGTGCCTCGCGCAATGACGGCAGCGCTGACGTAAGTTCATGCTCTGTGGTGAAGGCGACAAACAGACCGGCACTCATGGCGAGCCCGCCTTGAAGATACGGCGCGGCGCGACCAATTCGCGCATCTCGAACATGGAGATGATTGGGATCAGGCGGACCACGATCAGGATGCCGGTGAAGAACAGCCCGACGGTGCCGGCCATCGTCAGCCAGTCCCAGATCGTGGCGTGGAAGACGCCCCAGGACGACGGAAGCTGCGAGCGGTGCAGGCTGACCACCACGATGGTGAAGCGCTCGCACCACATGCCGATGATGATGCCGAAGGAAATCAGCAGCACGGCGATCTGGCGCATACGCACGGCGCAGAACCACAGAAGCTGCGGCAACGAGACGTTGAAGATGATGGTCGCCCAGTAGAGTCCGGCATAGTAGCCCGAGACTTTCTCGATGAACTCGACGCGTTCCGCGTGATCGTCGCCGTAGAATGCCTGAAAGGCATCCATGATATAGGCGTAGCCGACGAACAGACTGCTCGTGAGCATCAGCCGGCACAGCACGTCGATGTGACGGCCGGTGATGTAGCGTTCCAGGCGCAGCAGCCGGCGCAGCGGGATGACCAGGATCAGCACGGCGGCAAAGCCGGAGAGGAAGGCACCGAAAATGAAGAACGGCGGGAACTGCGTTGAATTCCATCCCACAGTCGCGGCGCCGGCGAAATCCAGCCCGACGATGCTGTGTACAGAACACACCAGCGGTGCCATGATGGCGGCGAGCACGGCGTAGGTGGCCTGGAAGTGGCGCCATTGCGACGACGAGCCGCGGAAGCCCATGGCCAATGCGCCATAGAACACCCGCTTCGCCCGCGTGCGTGCATGATCGCGCATCGTTGCCAGGTCCGGCAGCAGGCCGAGGTACCAGAACAGCGCCGACGCAGTGACATAGGTGAGGATGGCGAAGAAATCCCACAGTAACGGACTGCGGAATTGCGGCCAGGTGTGCATCGTGCCGGGATAGGGAAACAGCCAATAGAAGAACCATGGCCGGCCAAGATGCAGGATGGGATAGATGCCGGCACAGGCGGCGCCGAACAGCGTCATCGACTCGGCGATGCGGTTGATCGAGCTGCGCCAGTCGGATCGGGTGAGATAGAACAACGCCGAGATGAACGTGCCGCCGCTGGCGATGGCGATCCACCAAACGTAGTTGATGATCGCGAAGCCCCACACCACGGGCCAGCCGATGCCCCAGATGCCGACACCGGCATAGAACAGATACAGGATGCTGCCGACCAGCACGGCGGTCAGCAGGGCGAACGGCGTGATGGCAATCCACCACCAGAAGAACGCCTGGTGCCGCAACGGTATCCCGCAAACATGGTCGGTCAGGTCCTGGTTGTTGCTGCCCGGCAGGATCACCGGATCCAACGCGCTCGGGATGGGAATGTCGCTCATGCCCCCTCCCGGCCGATCGCCTTGTTGGGATTGGTGATCTTGGCTTCGTAGGTGACGCGAGGCTGGGTGTTTTGGTCAGAGAGCAATGCGTAGGTCAGCGGGCTGCGCTTGCGGTTCAGCACCTCGGCGTCAGGCTGCGCCATGTTGCCGAAGGTGAAGGCCTGGGTCGGGCAGGCATTCTGGCAGGCGGTGCGAACCTCATTGCCGCCGATCGGCCGGTTCTCCATGTCGGCGGCGATGCGTGCAGCGGCGATGCGTTGCAGGCAGAACGTGCATTTTTCCATTACGCCCCGGGCGCGGACGGTGACGTCGGGATTGCGCGCCGCCGCCGGGCGATGCTCCTGCGCGGCGAATTCGTAGTAGTTGAAGCGGCGTACTTTGTACGGACAGTTGTTGGAACAAAACCGCGTGCCGACGCAGCGGTTGTAGACCATCACGTTGAGGCCTTCGGAATCATGTACCGTTGCGCCCACCGGGCACACGATTTCACAAGGCGCCTGTTCGCAGTGCATGCACAGGACCGGCTGGAACAGTGTCGTGGGGTCGGCGATGTCGCCCTCATAGTAGCGGTCGATGCGCAACCAATGCATCTCGCGCTCGCGGATCACCGCCTGCTTGCCGACAACGGGTATGTTGTTTTCCGACATGCAGGCGACGACGCAGGCGTTGCAGCCGATGCAGGCGTTCTGGTCGATACTCATGCCCCATTCGGCGGGGCCGGGCGGCTTCGTGCGATACAGCGCAGGTGTCGGCTTGTGGTCGGCAAGGAAATGCGGATCGGCGGTAAACGCCGCCAGGGTGCCGTGACGGGCAAAGTCCTCATCGTGCGAAAAGATCGGATTGTGATGTTCCGCGCAGGCGAGTTCCTCGCGGCCCTGGCCTTTGCGCAGGGCCGGAGGTTCGCTGCGGCCGGTCAGTGGATAGACGTTCCAGCCGGTGTGTTGCCCCACGGTGCCGACCACGGTGCGGCCGAAACCGAACGACACGACGGCGCAGTCGGAAGCCTGGCCCGGCATGATCCAGGCGGGCACAGTCAGGGTGGTGTCACCGACCCGCAGTTCCACGCGGTCGCCGTTCCGCACATCCATCGCATGCGCCTGCTGCGGCGAGATCAGCAGCGGATTGTCCCAGGTAAGCTTGGTCAGCGGGCGCGGCAGTTCCTGCAGCCACGCGTTGTTGGCGAAGCGCCCATCCCAGAGATGCGGATCGGGACGGAACAACAGCGTCACGGGATTGTCAGCGGGCGGCGGAGGCGTGGCCTGCCCTGCGGCCGGAAGCAGTTTTGCGTCGGTCGGCGGCGCGGCGGTGTTGGGAACGATCCCGCCGGCGAGCGCATCGTGCCACTGCCGGTCGGCATTTCCCGTAAACGTTGGCTGCCAGGTCTGCCGCACCAGGTCGAGCGCCGCGGCGGCCTGCGGCGCCGCCAGCAGCGCGAGCAAATGATGCGGGGCGACGCCGTCATAGAGCGGCTGCGCCTGCGGCTGCAGGATTGTTGCCGTGCCGTCGAAGGCGCGCGCGTCGCTCCATGCTTCATAGGGATGCGCCTGCGGCAGCGACCAGCGGGTGCGCTGGCTGGTCTCGTTCGACTCCACGGTGAGCGCCAGGGAGAATGGCACGCGCCGCAGGGCATCGGCGAAGCCCAGGGAACCCGGCGCGGTGAAGGCGGGATTGCTGTCGATGATCACCAGGCTTTGCACACGGCCGGCCTGCATGTCGGCCACCAGGTCATGCAGTGATTGTGCCTGGTTGGTTGGCGCTACCTCCACCGCATCGATCAAACTGTAGGTGGTGCCACGCCCGCCAAGCACGTCGTTCAGCGCATGGACCAGGGCGTGGGTCTCCGCGGGAAGCTGCGGTCCGGCATGCACGAAGGCCCGCCCACGATGGGCCCGCAGATCGGCGACGACCTCGCCGACCCATGGCGGACCATCGGCCGGCGCGGCGCCATGAAGCAGCGCATCGCGGAGTGCCACGACGGTGCGATGCATATCGCCCGGTCCCGCAACGAAGCGGTGGTCGGCCGCCAGACCGATCAGCGTGGGCGTCGGCTCCACGGCATAGACGCGGCTCATGGGGCCGCGCGTCGGATTGCGTCGCGTCGCAAAGTCGTGCGCCAGACGCACATGCCCGGGCGCGGCATCCAGCAGGTCGCTGTCCAACGCCAGGATCACGTCCGCGACATCGAGCTTCGGCACGATCTCCAGTGACCGGCCGAATGCCAACTGCGCACCGGCTCGTACTGCGTCGCGCGACACCGGCTCCCACTGATGCCAACGCATTTCCGGATAAAGCTGCTGCAACGCGACGAACTGCCGCGCCATCGTCGGCGACGTCACGCTGCCGGTCAGCACGCGCAATCCCGCGCCGCCGGTCTTTGTCCAGCTGGCCCGCTGCGCTGCAAGGGCGGTCAACAGACTCTGCCAGTCCTGCGGCTCGCCGTCGCGCATCAGCCCCGCCGCACGATCGGGGTCATAGAAGCCGAGGATCTCCGCCTGGGCGATCGCATCGGTCGCACCCAGGCTGGCGGGATGATCGGGATTGCCGGCCACCTTGATCGGCCGGCCTGCATCATGCCGCACCAGCACGCCGGCCGCGTAGCCGCACAACACACTCGCTGTCGCATAGAGATTGCTGCCGCGGGTGACCGACTCGCGCGACGAACGGACCGGCGGGATCAGCACGCCGCTTGGGGCACCGTCATCGCAGCCGCCGAGGCCGGCCAAAGCCAGGCCCGCGGCCATCAGCTTCAGCACGCGCCGGCGATCGTGCGGAACGTTCAGGCTACCGGCGAGCGTGGGGAATTCACGTGCGGCGCGCGCCACGAACGCCGGATCGCGCGCCAGTTCCGCGAGGCTGCGCCATTGGCGGGTCACCGATGGCATATCGAGCAATCCGTCAGCTTGCGGTTCAGCAAATGATACTGGGCCATCAGGGCCGACGGGGACGGCGTGTCCTTGGTGCGGTGCCAGCCGGTGTTGAAGACCTCGTCCCGGGGCCGCAGGTGTGGCGCGGGATTGCTGTGGCAATCGAGACAGAAGCCCATGGTCAAGCTCTTCGCCTTGTACATCAGCGGCATATGCGCCACGTCGCCGTGGCAGCTCGCGCACCCGATGCCCTTGGCGATATGAATGGCGTGATTGAAATACACGTAGTCGGGCAGGTCGTTGATGCGATGCCAGACGAGCGGCGTGTCATTCGCCAGGCTCTCGCGTACGGGCGCCAGGATTTTGGCATTGGTCCAAATTTGCGAATGGCATGTCATGCAGGTGTAAGTGGGTGGCAAACCGGCGTTGCTCTGCGTCTCTACCGTGGTGTGGCAGAAGCGGCAGTCGAGCCCCAGGCCGCTGACGTGGTGCTGATGGCTGAACGGCACCACCTGTTCCACGATCCAATTTGTGTGACGCACATAGTTGGTACGCGGCCAACCCCACCACCAGCCGACGCCACCCAGCATGAGGGCGGCTGCCGCAAGTAGGGTGAGCTTCGCATTCAAGTTTGCCCGTGGCTTGAAGATGGCAGCCATGATGATTGGCAAACGGCCCCGATGCTGCGGCTGGCGGACGGTGTCCCAGGGCCGGAACCGCCGTTGCGCTTATCGGTTGCGTGCGCGCGCGAACGTGAACCTGACCGCGGATGTCGTCCGGAAAATGACAGTCCACGCCGGAGCATTGAAGCGAAAGGCGTCCATCTGAGCGGGGGGAGTGTTACAAACATAAGCGACGAGTCGGGGCGCCGCGCGGCAGCTGCCACCCAGTGTCAGCACGGCACCCGTGGCGATCAGCGAAAAGCCGCGCGCTGCCCGTGCCGCAACCACCGGGGGGACCGCTGTGATTCGGCCAGGTCTGGCGCGCACGGGACATCCTGGTGGCCGACGAGGCAGATGCCTACGAACCCGCACTGGCAGCAATGCCTGGCCGAGCGGCCACCGATGGCGTGACCTACGCGCCGACCGCGGACGCGCTCAAGGGTTGGATCAACCGCTATTGGGACCAATGGCACGAGGAACCGATCACCGCACTGGAGCATCGTGACGCGATACGTGATCAGGCTCTCGGGATCGCGTATGCGGCCGATGATCTGGACGTGCCTGCACGGTACGAAGGCCATCTCGACCGCAAGCTGGAACGGACGCTCGCCATGCTTTTCCGGCTGCGAGAGCTTCGGCGGCCTGCGGTTCCGGGGTGATCCGATTGGCAAAAATGTGGCTGTAGTCGGACCCGGATGACGCGATGACCAAGGAAGCGGCACCACAGGTGAGCGTTGATCTGGCCAGGCCCTACGAACCGATACCGGAGGAACGCGCTGTCTTGGCGGCGCACTTTGACCGGAAGAAGCAGCGGCCCCGGACGCCGCGGGTCCAGCTCGTCGCGCGGGGCGAGAGGATGGAGGTTTCCACGGACCACCCTATGCCATCGCTCGGGGTTTCACTCATCATGGAAGCGCTCGGCACCGGAGATTGCATTGTCTTCGATGGTTTGCTCGCTCAATTGATCATCATCGGCATAGAGGGGAAGAAGCCCGGTGAAAACGGATTGGCCTACCCACGATCAGCCTCTGCGAGAGTTTACAGAAACTATTAATGCTAGGCGTCCGGTGGCGTCGGAACCGCCGACCGACAGAGCGTACCAGTCGGAGGCCCACCATTGGGCAGCGTGACGGTGAACCGCGACCCCTTGCCCTCTCTGCTCTCCACCGTCACGTCGCCGCCGTGCAGATGCACCACCGTTGCGACCAGGAATAACCCGACGCCGGTGCCGACCAGGCCGCAGACATTGCTACCTCGGTAGTATCGGGTGAAGATCTGCGCCCGGTCCTGCATCGGAATGCCAAGTCCGTGATCCTCGACCACGACTGTCGTCATCTCCGCGGTGTGTCTCGCATGAATTTTGACCCTTGGATCGGCGGGCGAATATTTTATGGCATTCGAGAGAAGGTTGCTGAACGTCTGGAACAACAGCTTGGGATCGCCATACAGCGGCAACGGGGATGAATCATAATACTCCATGATTTGTGCGTTCGGCGAGAGTTCGCGGTGCAGGTGGCAAGCATCCCGCAGCACGGTGCACAGATCGATTTTCTCCGGATGGAAGAACAGGCTCGCGTCGCCGTCCATTAGGCGTGCGGTATCAACCAGGTTATCGATCAATCGAATGATCCGTACCACCGCGGCCCGTATTCGCCTCGCCCGCTCATCAACGTCATCACTGCTCAGGCGATCTTTCAAGCTGAGCAAACGCTGGGCCTGGGCGTCGATCTGGGTCAGAGGCGTGCGAAACTCATGCGTGATCATCGACACAAAGTTTCGCTGCAATTGGGTGACGTATTGCTCGTGGGCGAGCTTCTCCTCCAGCATCGTCGCTTGTTGCGCCAGGCCGCGCTGGCTTTGCATCAGTTCGATCGCGTTGCTGCGGAACACCACAACGGCGCGTGCCATTTCTCCGATTTCGTCGTTGCGGTCGATGTGGTCGATCCGGACCCCGATATCGTTTGCAGCGAGCTGACGCATCGCCTGCCCCAGATCGAGAAGGGGACGTGACACCGAGCGCCTGACCTGGGATATGACGACACCCAGCATCAGTCCTGCCGCAATCAGCGCCCCGCTCATCAGCCAGCGTGCCTGCTGATAGGCCCGCACGGAACGTTCGCTGGCCTGCGCGGCCCGCACCACGTTGTAGTCGGTGAGTTGCCCCAGCAGATCGCTCGCGGCATCGTAGGTGGTGCGTGACTGTGCCCGATACAGCGAGGCCGCTTCCGCCCGGTGCCCCGATGACGATAAGGCGGTGACCTGGTCAGCCAGTTTCCGGTAGGCAACCCAGGTCGAACTGAACTCCTGGTAAAGTTCGGATTCCCGCTCGTCATGCGGTATGCGCTCATACCCCTGTTGCGCGCGTATCACCGCCTGATCGAGAATCCGGATATCGTGGAGGGTTTCGGAGAGCTCGGTTTCGCTCGCCGCCAACAGGCTGTCGGCTTCGGCGGTTCGGTAATCCGAGGTGAAATTGTTGAGGTCCCCCAGCAATCGCGTATTGGGAAGCCAGCGGTCGCGGACGTCTTTCGATACCTCGTTGGAGTTGCTCAGGCTCCAGACGCTGGCGGCACCAAGCAAAACGATGGTTGCGAACAACAACAGGAAAACCAGGGACAGCCGCCCCCGAAGAGAACGCCAGTATTTCATGGTCTCGATCCGTGGTAGCGGCGTGTCCTCGGGAGCCAGGAACTATAGGAAGTTATAATGATTCCTCACCACTGTA
>JBEKNT010000230.1:0-10697 GCA_049522565.1 Acetobacteraceae bacterium | reverse complement strand
AGCTGCAAAATCTTCGTCGCGTGCGGGCCCAGATCGGCGGCGATCTTGTCCTGCAACGGTTCGGCCACCTTGATGAAGCCCGACTTGTCCACATCAGAAACGAACTTCACGCCCATCTTCTCCAGCTTGGCACGCGACTTGTGTTCCAGCTCGATCGCCGCGGAGGGTTCCTTGGTGGCGACCTCGTTCGCCGCCTCGCGCACCCAGCCTTGTTGCTCGGACGACAGCGAGTCCCACATCTTGCCGCTGCACCATAGCAGGTTGCAGTTCGCCTCATGCTCCGTCATCGACATGACAGGCGCGACCTCGTAGTGCTTGTTGCTGTCATAGACGTTCACGCCGTTCTCGGCCATGTCGATCACGCCGGTCTGCAAGCTGGTATAGACCGAGCCGAACGGCATGTGCACGGTCTGCGCGCCATAGGCCGGGAACATCGCGTCTTCCGTCGGCGTCGCCTGCACGCGGATCTTCAGGTTCTTCACATCGCCGATGCCATGCACCTCTTTCTTGCCGTACAGATCGCGCAGTCCGAGTGTCAGCAGCGTGAGGCAGTGCGCGTCCTTCACCGTCTCGTCGCACATCGTCCGCACGGCGTCCACCACCGCCGGCGTGGCAACGCCGCGCACCAGATGCGCCTCCGATCGGAACAGGTAATGGATCGACAGCACGCCGGATTGCGGCGTCAGCGTCGCGGCATTCGCCGAGGAACTGAAGATGAAATCGATATCGCCGGTGCGGATTTTTTGCAGCATCTGCGGCTCCTGGCCGAGCTGCGCGCCGGGAAACTGATCGATGATCATGGTTCCCTTGCTGAGCTCCGCCAGCTTGGCGGCGAACAGGTCGGCGCCAATGCCATAGCCCGTGGTATGCGGCTGGTCGTAACCGAAGCTGTAATGTTTTGCCTCAGCAGCCCGGGCCCGGCGCCCGCCGGTGATCGCGGCTGCCGTGGCTACCGCGCCCATTTTAATAAATTGCGAGCGTGTCAGTGCCATCTGGTCATTCCCCCCGGTCATTCGTTACAGCCTAGCGGCGCGATGCGGCCGCGTCCATCCACGCGGCATCGCGGGCGGCTTCAGTGCTCCAGCAGCGTAACGCCAGCCAGCAGCGCGAGCACCGCGACGGCGCAAATCAACACCCGGTCCACCAGCGTATCAACCGGCGAGCGCCGGGCGTACCAGTAGCGCCGGTACCAGGAGGCGGGCGGTTGCAAGGGCGGCAACATGCGATTGGCCTCGTTGCGGGCGGGGGTGCGGCGCGGTGCGCAGCGCAGTATGGGTAGTCGATGGGGGCGGCGCAACCGCCGGCGGAAGGATCGGGATGATGAGCCAGGCAGACTGGGTGAGCGTGCGGCAGGATGCGCGTGGGGTGGCGTGGGTGACGATCGAGAACGCGGCCAAGCTCAACACGCTGAACCGGGCCGTGATGACGGCGCTGGTTACGGCGGTCGAACGGCTGGCGGAAGACCCGGCGCTGCGCGCGGTGGTGTTGCGCGGCGCCGGCACGCAGGCGTTCATCGGTGGCGCTGATATCGCCGAGATGGCGGGACTGGACACTGCGTCGGCGCGCGAATTCATCACGCTGGTGCATCGCAGTTGCGACGTGTTCCGCCGCTTACCGGTGCCGGCGATCGCCTGCATCCAGGGCTGGACGCTGGGCGCCGGGCTGGAGGTCGCGGCAGCCTGCGACTTGCGGTTCGCCACCAGCAATGCACGGTTCGGCATGCCGGAGGTTCGCGTCGGCGTGCCATCGGTGGTCGAAGCGGCGCTGTTGCCCGGATTGATCGGCTGGGGTCGCACGCGGCGTTTGTTGCTGACTGGGGAAACGATCGACGCGACGATCGCGCTGTCCTGGGGCCTCGTGGAGGAAGTCGTCCCCGCCGGACAATTGAATGCCGCGGTGGAGCGGGCGCTGACGGGCATCCTCGCATCCGGTCCGCGCGCGATCCGATTGCAAAAGAGCCTGATCGGCGACTGGGAGGCGCTGCCGGTCGGCGCGGCCATCCAGCGCGGCATCGACTGCTTCGCCTCGGCATGGGAGACCGACGAGCCGCGCGGTTTGATGCAACGCTTCCTCGACCACCAGCGTCAGCGCAAACGCTGATGCCCGCGTCTCAGTCCGCCGCCAGTTTCGCGCTCGCCGATGCCAGAGCGTCGAGCACAGCGCGGCCGCGCGGCGTCAGCACCACGCTGCGTGCCGCGTCACCCGCGAATTGCACGTAGCCGTCGATCACCGCATCTTCCCAAACCGACAGGCGTGGACAGGAACTTTGCCATGCATCCATCACGTCGGCATGGCTGCGCGGGCGACTGGCCACCCAGGTGATGAATTGCAGCATCGCCAGGCTGGGTGTCGGCTGCATGACGGCCCCCTTCTCTGAAGGTATATTAAGCCGGATGTTGGCGGCCGCTTCTGGCGCCGATCTCGCAGGTCGTCAAGCGCGGGCCGCGGCGTTGCTTCATCCGAACCGGTTGGCACCGGGCGTGCCGGGCTGGCAGAGCCAGACCAGCAGAACGATCCAGCCGATGATCGGGATGAAGCCCAACAACTGCCACCAGCCGGTGCGGTCGGTATCGTGCAGGCGGCGGGCGGCGACGGCGATCGAGGGCACGATGGTCGCAAGGTCGAACAGCCAGCTCAGCATCTGACCGCCAAAGCGGGAAATCACCGTCTGGATGATCATGAAGACAATCGCGGCAAGCACGCAGAACAGTACCCAGTACCAATATTCGGGCCGCGCCGCGCGACCGGTGAACGTGGCGTATTTCGAAAAGCCCGTGCTGATGGCGTCGCCGAATCCCATGTCGATTTCCTCCCCCTGTGCCCGCCTGCGGCCGGTCGGATTCGACCGGCACGGGCCCGCGGACCGCTTGCGATATTATAACGGTGGCATATCCCAAGGGCAACTTCCACCGCCGGCGGATCCGGTTGCCTGCCGCGGAGCGAACCCGGCTGCTTGCCGTGCGCCGCGACCGACCTAAAGTCCTCGCCGAACCAATGGAGGAAACAGCACATGAGCGCCGCAGAACAGCTCACCGGCGCCGAGTGGCTGGCGCGCAGCCTGGCCGCAAACGGCACCTCGCATGTGTTCTTCATCGATGCGGTGATCCGCCGCACGCTGATCGAACTGGGCACGCTGGGCGTGCAGCGCGTGCTGGGACATAGCGAGAAGGCGGTGGCCTACATGGCAGACGGCTACGCGCGCGTCGCCGGCCGTCCGGGCATCTGCTTCGCGCAATCGGTCGGCGCGGCGAACCTGGCGTCGGGGTTGCAGGACCCGTTCCTGGGGCGCAGTCCGGTGATCGCCTTCACCGGACGCAAGGCGCCGGCCCACCAACATCGCAATGCCTATCAGGAGATTCCACACCACCCGCTGTTCGCCGCGGTGACCAAGTTCAGTGCCGAGGTCGATGCGGCATCCGACCTGCCGCGACTGCTGCGTCAGGCGTGGCGCGCGGCGATGACCGGTTCGCCGCGTCCGGTGCATCTCGATCTGAACGGACTTCAGGGCGAGATCATCGAAAGCGGCAGCGTGCCCGAACCGGCGAACGCCGATCCGGCGTTCCAATTGCGCATGCCGCCGTTTCGTCCGACGCCGGCGGATGACGAGATCGAGCGCGCCGCCGCCGCGCTGCGTGGTTCGAAACGTCTGGCGATCGTCGCCGGCGCCGGCGTTACCGCCTCGCAGGCCGGCCCGGAATTGCTGGCTCTGGGCCGCGCTCTGGCGGCGCCGATCGGCACGTCGCTGGGCGCGCGCGGGACGATCCCCACGCGCGACCGATTGTCGATTGGCTGCGTCGGCAACTATGGCGCGCCGCCGGCGAATCAAATTGTGCACGAGGCCGACATGGTGCTGTTCGTCGGCTGCCACACCGGCGACCAGGTCACGCACACCTGGCGCATTCCGGCGATGAATACGCCCTGCGTGCAGATCGACATCGATCCGCTCGAGTTGGGCCGATCGTATCCGAACACGCTCGGCCTGATGGGTGATCCGAAGGCGACGCTGGCAAAGTTGCTGACGGCGCTTGGCAACGCCACGCGCGACACGGCGTTTGCCGACCGTGCCGCCGGCATCGTTGCCGCGTGGCGGGAGGCACGCGAACCGCTGCTCGCCAACAACGCGGTGCCGATATTTCCGGATCGGCTGTGCGCCGAAATCACCCGCGCGCTGCCGGAGGACGGCATCCTCGTCGCCGACACCGGCTACTCCGGCATCTGGACCAGCACGCTGATCGAACTGAACGGCACCGGCCAGACCTATCTGCGCGCGGCGGGATCGCTCGGCTGGTCGTTCCCGGCGGCGCTCGGTGCGAAATGCGCGGCGGGGAAGCGCAAGGTGATCTGCTGGTCCGGCGATGGCGCGATCTACTATCACCTGACCGAACTGGAAACCGCGCGGCGTCGCGGCATCGCCGTGGTGCTGGTGATCAACAACAACTCCGGTTTCGGCCAAGGTTGGCCAAACATCCAGCGCCAGCAAGGCAACAAGCCAGGCGACGTGCGCGAACTGGTGCGCTTCGGACCGACCAACTTCGCCGACGTCGCGCGGGTGTTCGGGTTGCGCGGCATTCGGGTGGAACAGCCGTCGCAGATCGCGCCGGCGCTGCGCGAGGCACTGGCGTCGGACGAGACAGTGGTGGTCGACGTCGCAACGGACATCGACTGCCGCGCCCCGGAGCCGTGGCTGCCGGCGGGGACGTGAGCAGCGGGTGGACGCCTGAGACACCATGGGAGCGAACACCATGAAGATCACCGGCATCGAGACAATCCGGCTGGGCGAGTTCGCCAATCTGCTCTGGCTGCAAATCCACACCGATGCGGGCCTGGTTGGGCTCGGCGAGACGTTCTTCGGCCCACGCGCCGTCGAGGCGTATATCCATGAGACGGTCGCCCCGTTATTGCTCGGCAAGCCGGCGCTGCAAATGGATCGCCACGCGCGGACGTTGCAGAACCAATATCTCGGCTTTGCCGGCAGCGGGGTGGAGATGCGCGCCGCCTCGGCGGTGGACATTGCGCTGTGGGATCTGTTTGGCCAGGCGACCGGACAGCCGCTTTACCAATGTCTGGGCGGCCTCTCGCATGATCGGGTCCGCATCTACAACACCTGCGCCGGCTACCGCTATATCCGTTCCGCAAGCGGGCAGAAGACCGACAACTGGGGCGTCGATCCCGCGCGTGCAAGCGGCCCCTACGAGGATCTGGAGGCATTCCTCAACCGGGCCGACGAACTCGCGCATTCCCTGCTGGAACAGGGGATCACGGCGATGAAGATCTGGCCGTTCGATTTCGCCGCCGAGGCATCGGACGGGCACTTCATCTCCGGCGCCGATCTTGAACACGCACTGATACCCTTCCGTAAGATCCGCGACGCTGTCGGGCGCAAGATGGACATCATGGCGGAGCTGCACTCGCTGTGGACGCCGCCGGCCGCGGAGGTTGTATTGCGCGCCCTGGCGGAATTCGCGCCGTTCTGGGTCGAGGACCCGATCAAGATGGTCAATGCGGACTTGCTCGCCAGCCTGCGATCCCGCACCAGCGTGCCAATCTGCGCCAGCGAGACACTCGCGACGCGGCGCGCTTTCCGCGAGTTCCTGCAAGCGGATGCAATGGATGTGGTGATGCTCGATCTCTCCTGGTGTGGCGGCCTTGGAGAGGCGAAGAAGATCGCGACCCTTGCCGAGGCCTGGGGCCGGCCGGTCGCGCCGCACGATTGCACCGGGCCGGTGGTGCTGACCGCGTCGGTGCATCTTTCGCTGAACTGCCCGAATACGTTGGTGCAGGAGACAGTGCGCGCCTTCACCAGCGGCTGGTATCAGGAGGTGCTGACCGACCTGCCCGACATCCACGATGGCTTCGTCTATGCCTCGTCGAAGCCTGGACTTGGCACCGCACTGCAGGCGGAACGGCTGGCCGCGGCGGACTGCGAGCGTCGGATAACATCGACCTGATGTCGCGATCCGGTGCCCAACGCGTTGCGCCGGAGGAGAGCCCGGGATGAAAATCGTCAAGCTGACAACCTTCATGGTGCCGCCGCGGTGGTTGTTCCTGAAAATAGACACCGATGCAGGCATCGCGGGCTGGGGGGAGCCCGTACTCGAAGGCCGCGCCGCCGCCGTCGCGGCGGAGGTCGACGAACTGGCCGACTATCTGCTTGGCAAAGACCCACACCAGATCGAAGACCATTGGACGGTGCTGTACCGCGCCGGGTTCTACCGCGGCGGCGGGCTGCACATGAGCGCGCTTGCCGGGATCGACCAGGCATTGTGGGACATCAAGGGCAAGGCCCTGGGCGTACCGGTGCATCAGTTGCTCGGCGGGCAGTGCCGCGACCGCATCCGCGTCTATTCGTGGATCGGCGGCGATCGTCCGAGCGACACGGCGGCGTCGGCCAAGGACTGCGTCGCGCGCGGCTTCAGTGCCGTGAAGATGAATGCCACGGAGGAGCTGCAGTTCATCGACAGTCACCAGAAGCTCGATGCGGTCCTGGCCAACGTCGCGGCGGTTCGCGAAGCGGTCGGCCCGTATATCGGCATCGGTGTGGACTTCCACGGGCGTGTGCACCGGCCGATGGCGAAGGTGCTCGCCAAGGAACTCGAGCCGTTCAAGCTGATGTTCATCGAGGAGCCGGTACTCAGCGAAAACGCCGAGGCGCTCAAGGAGATCGCCAATCATTGCAGCACGCCGATCGCGCTCGGCGAGCGGTTGTTCTCGCGCTGGGATTTCAAGCGCATCCTGCACGATGGTTACGTCGACATCGTCCAGCCGGACCCGTCGCATGCCGGCGGTATCACCGAGACGCGCAAGATCGCCGCGATGGCCGAGGCCTACGATATCGCACTGGCCCTGCACTGTCCGCTCGGGCCGATTGCCCTGGCCGCGAACCTGCAGCTCGATGCGGTCTGCTACAATGCCTTCATCCAAGAGCAGAGCCTTGGCATACACTATCACGAGACCAACGATCTGCTCGATTACCTGGCTGATCCTTCGGTGTTCGACTACCACGACGGATTCGTAACGATACCGCAGGGACCGGGTCTTGGCATAGAGATCAACGAGGACTTCGTCCGGCGCAAGGCTACGGAAGGTCACCGCTGGCGCAATCCCGTCTGGCGCCACGCCGACGGCAGCTTCGCCGAGTGGTGATGCCCGGGCCGATTGCGTTGCGCTGCGTTTCGGTTCTAGGTTGACAACGCACCCGGCGATGATCGGGCCGGCGGCACGGGGGAAACAATCCGTGGTAACGCAGTCGCAGCAAGCGGTCATGGACCGTGCCGTGCGTCATCTGTTGTCCAACTACAGTCCGCAAGGACAACGGGTCGGATGGCTCATGATGGCCTCGATCCTGATCGAGGCCTGGGACCTTTACTCGATTGCCTTCGTGCTGATATTCATCCGCGACATTTTTCATCCTTCGCCGGCAATGCTCGGCCTGGCCGCGGCCGGGACACAGGGGGGTGCCGTGGTCGGCGCGCTACTTGGCGGTTGGCTTTCCGACAAGGTCGGGCGCCGCGCCATCTTTCTTTCCACGATGGTCATGTTTGTGGTTTTCGCGCTCGCCCAGGCATTCGTGCCCAACATGCTGTGGCTGGTCATCGTGCGGCTGATTCTCGGCATTCCGCTCGGCAGCGATATCTCGAACGGTTACACCTACATCATGGAATATCTGCCACCCGGCAAGCGCGAGGTGATGGGCAATCGCTGGCAGTTCATGTTTGCCATTGGCGAAGTGATTGCCCTGGCCATCATTGCCGTCTTCATCGCGCTGGAGATGCCACATGACATCCTCTGGCGTGTCACACTCGGCCTGGGCGCGGTGCCCGCCGCGATCATCTTCGTGATGCGCTACAACCTGCCGGAGACGGCGATCTGGCTGGTCCGCCGGGGCCGCTTCCGCGAAGCGAAGCAGGTCACAGCGCAGATGTACAACGATCCGCTGGATTTCCTGCCGAACGAGGACGTTCCGATGCCGAAGCCACGGCCGAGCGCCTTCCTGGCCGATATCAGGAGCGACCCGATCCGCTGGCGCGCCACGCTGTTTGGCTGGATCGCCTGTTTCGCACAGAGCAGTGAGTTTTCGACGTTCGCGTTCTATATTCCGGTGCTGTTCGTGATGGTCGGCGTCTCCGGCGTGCTCGGCACCGACCTTGTCACAATGCTGCTCTACATCATCGCGGCGATCTCCGGCTGGGTCGGCCCGCTGATCACGCCCCGGATCGGCCAGCGCGGCCTGAGCATCGCCGGATTCGGCATCGTTTTCGTTGCGCTGCTCATCGCTGCGGCGGCGCTCTACACCGGCCATGTGATCGTGCTCCCATTCGCCGCCGCGCTGATGCTGTGGGGTCATTACTGGGACGCCGAAAACGTCATGACCATCCCATCGATGGTGGCCAGGCCGGAGTATCGCGGCACGGCAAGCGGTTTTGCTTATGTTTTCGTCAAGCTTCCGTCGTTCCTGGCGATCTTCCTGTTTCCTGTGCTGTTCGCGGCGATAGGCCAGGCCAACGCGACGCTGTTCACGGCGATATTTCCCCTCCTTGGCCTGTTGGCGGCAATCTTCATTCTGCCGGAGGTGTACGGGTTCGAGCACGACTAGCGTCCGCCAAGCCGGGTCGTTCCGGCCATGTCAGGAGAGGTAAACACATGACTGAAGTCGCCGTCGTGGGTGCGGGCCTGATGGGCCACGCGCTTGCCTTGGTGTTTGCGCTCGGCGGACACCAGGTGCGCCTCACCGACAGCAACGCCGCGACGCTGGAGCGCGCGCCTGGTCTGATGGCGACGGCGCTCGCCACGCTGGCCGAAGCAGGCGAAGTCGATGCAGCGTGGAACCGCCAGCGTCTGTCACAGGCGGTGCGCTGCATCCCGTCGCTCGCGGATACGGTCGCCGGCGCGAAGGTCGTGGTCGAAGCGATTGTCGAACGCCCGGATGCCAAGCGCGCGCTGTATGAGCAATTGCTGCCGCTGATGGACGCCGACGCGATCCTCGCCAGCAACACCAGCAACCTCGATATCTTCCCGCTGGTGCCCGACGGTTTGCAGAAGCGGACGATCATCGCGCATTGGTACACGCCGCCCTATCTGTGCGACCTGGTCGATCTCTGTCCGGGTCAGCAGACCGATCCCGCCGCCATCGTTACCGTGCGCGACATGGTGCGCGCGATGGGCAAGGTGCCGGTCGTGTTCAAGCAGATGGTGCAGGGTTACGTCGCCAACCGCTTGCAGGCAGCCATGGGGCTGGAAGTGCAGCGCATGCTCGACGAGGGCCTGGTGACCCCGAAGGACATCGACGATTCGGTGATCCACGGCATCGCACTGCGCATGCCGATCCTCGGTGTGATGGCGAAGGCGGATTTCACCGGTCTGCTGCTGATGCAGCAGGGCATGAAGAACCGCAGCTATACGCCACCGCAACCGAAAGGCTATAGCGAGGCGCTGGACAAACTGATCGCCGAGGGTCGTACCGGCGTCATGTCCGGCAAGGGCTATTTCGACTGGGGCGACCGTTCGCCCGAGGAACTGTTCCGCGAGCGCGACCGCAAGCTGCTGGCGTTGAAGCAGGCGCTGCGCAAGATCGGACCGATGGAGGGCACATGATCAGCTACGACCTGAAGGGCAAGACGGCGCTGGTGACCGGCGGCGCGTCGGGCATCGGCTTTGCTACCGCGCGCATGCTGGTGACGTTCGGCGCCACCGTGGCGGTGAACTACCTCGCCGACGATCCACGCGGGCCGGAAGCGGTGGACAAGCTGTGTTCCGAAGGCGGCACGGCGATCGGCGCGCCCGGCAGCGTCGGCGAACAGGACACGGCGGAGCGCATGGTGCTACAGGCGCTCGACAATCTCGGCCGGTTGGATCTGCTGTTCAACAATGCCGGCACGCCGGGCACGCGGCGGCGCATCACACCTCCGGAACTCGACCTGATCACCGAAGAGCTGTGGTCACAACTGCTGGAAACCAATCTGCTCGGGGTGTTCCGCTGTTCCAAGGTGGCCGCGCCGGCGTTGAAGGCGGCGCGTGGAGCGATCGTCAACACCGCATCGATCGCCGGGCTGGGACGTGCGGGTTCCAGCCTGGCGTACAGCGCCACCAAGGCCGGCGTGGTCAGCCTGACGCAGAACCTGGCGCGCGCATTGGCGCCGGAGGTGCGGGTGAACGCGATCGCGCCAGGCGCGGTGGACAGTTCCTGGATGGTGGAATGGACCAATGAAGAGCGTACGCAATCGATCGAGCGCGCATTGCTCAAGCGCCGCTGCCAGCCGGAAGATCTGGCAGAGGTCGTGCTCTTCCTCGGCTTCGGCGCAGCGATGGTGACCGGGCAGACGATCACGGTGGATGGCGGTCTTACGCTGTAATCGCCCGCCGCGTCTTCCTGTCATCGCGAGGAGCGCGGCCTTGAAGCACTCCCGTGCCTGAGGCGCCGCCGCTTGTCAGGCGGGAGATTGCTTACCCGGGTCAAGCCCGGGCACCGCTGCGCTCCCCGCAATGACCAGCGGGGCGGGGTGCCGTCACCCACGCCCCGGCGCGGGAACGCCGTGCACCTGCGCGTAGTGCAGCCGCAGCAGATCCTTGCCGTAGTCATTGCCGTTCGGTGTGCGGATCACGGTGTGGATGTGGCACTTTGCCGGCTCGGTATTGGTCAGGAAGACGCCGGAATGATGGTCGAACTCGATCATCGCGACCGGGCTTTGGATTCTATAGTA
>JBEKNT010000229.1:0-10714 GCA_049522565.1 Acetobacteraceae bacterium | reverse complement strand
ATCGAGCGGGCCCGCACCCGCACGCGCGCGGTTACCCGCAAGCTGCGTGGCGTGGAAACGGTGGAAACCGCGCAGGCGGAGGCATTGCTGGAGCTCGACAGCGAGATGCTGGCCGACGAGTACCCCTCTCCCGCCGGGGCGGGAGAGGTCGGCGCGTAGCGCCGGGTGAGGGGCGCACCGCACGAACCGTCCATGCGTCACCCCCCTCACCCTCGCCGCTGCGCGTCTCGACCTCTCCCGCGCAGCGGGAGAGGTGTACTCAGCGCGATATCGCCTCCAGCGCCAACTGGTTCGTCTTCGGTCCGAAGGCGGCGATCGACACGATCACCACGCCCATCGCCAGGGCGATGAACGTGAACACCCCGGTCACCCCGAAGTTCTGCAACACGAAGGCGATGATGTAGGACGTGAACACCACGCTGATGCGGCTCCAGGAATACACGAACCCCACGGCGCGCGCCCGCACCCGGGTCGGATACAGCTCCGACTGGTAGTTATGGAACGAGAACGACAACCAGGTGTTCGACGCCGTCTGGAACAGTCCGATGATGATCAACGCCGCCGCGGCTTCCTGGGTTGAGAACAGGATGCCGAACACGGCGATGCCCAGCGCACCGGCGCAGACCTGCCATTTACGCTCCATCTTGTCGGCAAACAGCATGCTGATCAGCGGCCACGCCGGGTAGGCCAGCGCGATGATGAAGGTGTATTCCAGCGACTGCGTGACATGGATGCCCTTGGCGATCAGCAGCGTCGGCACCCAGTTGGCGAAGCCGTAGAAACCGATGGTCTGGGCGAAGTTGAACACCATCAGCATGATCGTGCGGCCGCGATATTCCGGGCTGAACACCTCGCGGTAGCGGCCGGGACGCGGATCCTCGACTTCCGGCGCGCCGATGGGCGGCAGCGGTCGGCCATACTCCGCCTGCACCTTCGCTTCGAGCGCCGCCATCACGCGCTCGGCGTCCTGCAACCGCCCCTGCTGCGCCAGCCAGCGCGGCGATTCCGGCAGGCCGAGCCGCAAGAACCAGATGACGATCGCGCCGGCCGAGCCGATCAGCACCACCCAGCGCCAGCCATCGAAGCCAAGCGGGGCAATCGGCACCAACATCCAGGCGAGGAACGCCACGATCGGCACCGACGCGAAGCCGATGCCCTGCTGGAATGCGAAGGCTTTGCCGCGAATGCTCTTGGGCACGATTTCGGAGAGATAGGCGTCGATCGTCACCAACTCGACGCCGATGCCGATACCCGCGATGAAGCGCCAGAAGTTCAGCGCTCCCGCCGTGCTCTGGAACGCCAGGATGGCCGTGGCCGCGCAATACCACAGCAGGGCGAAGACGAAGATGGTACGGCGGCCGAAGCGGTCGGCGATGTAGGACACGGCGATGGTGCCGATGAACAGCCCCAGGAACAGTGCGGCAATAAAGCTCGCCAGCCCGGTCAGGCCGAAGAACGAGACCGTGGTGGGGGTGAAGATTCCCGCCTTGAACAGGCCCGGCGCGACATAGGCGGTGAAGAAAATATCGTAAGTTTCGAAGCAGCCGCCAAGCGCCATCAGCAGCACCATCACCCAGATGTGCCGCGTGGCCGGCAGCCGGTCGAGCCGCGCCGTGATCAGCGCGGCAGGCGTCGACGTCGTCGCACTCATTGTTCTTGTTTCCTCCCGAGAGTCGTGTTTGCGTGGCGCAATCATGCGCCGGCGGTTCAGGTCTCCTGCTTACGCACCGGCAGGAATCAGGCTGCGCGCCGGACTCCCCAGAAGATGGGAAACCCATCCGCCATTCCCGTCAATGTGTCGCGATAGGCCGTCGGTTGGAACCACTGGCCGATCGGAATATGCGGAACGTCAATCCACCACTGGCGCTGAATGTCCGCGGCGATGCGTTGCTCGGTCGGCAGATCGACGGCATCCAGCCAGGCGGCGCGCAGTTCCTCGATGCGCGGGCTGCTGACCCAGCCGAACCACGCCTTTTCGCCATTGGCGCGGAACGCGTGTCCGGACGGGACCTGCAAATCGAGGCCGGACAATGTGGTGAACAGGCCGCTCCAGCCGCCCTTCTCCACCGGCGCCTTGTTCTCGCGCCGCTGCACGGCGGTGCCCCAGTCCACCGCCTGGTAGTCCACGGTCAACCCGACCGAGCGCATCATCGCCGCGCCGACATCACCCATCGCCTTGCGATAATTCGTATCGGTGGCGACCATCAGCGCCGTCGTCTCGCCCTTGTAGCCGGCGGCCAGAATGTCCTGCTTCACGCGAGCAAGATCGCGCGGCCCGTTCAGCACTTCCATGCCAACATCGGTCGCGAGGTCGGTGCCGGGACAGAACACGCCGACGCCGGTGCGCCACATCTTCGGATCGGTGCCGGCAATCGCGGTGACGAAATCCTGCTGTACCACGGCACCCAACAGCGCGCGGCGGATGGCCGCATTGTCGAACGGCGGGTGGAGACAGTTCATTTTCAGGAAGCCCATCACGCCGGTCGGATCCTTGATCTCCACCCGAATGTGACCCGCCCGGTGCAGCGCCGGCATCAGGTCGTCGGTTGGCAGCTCCCACCAGTCCACCTCGCCCGCCTGCAACGCGCCGGCCGCGGTGCCGTCGTCCGGAATGGTGATCCACTCCACCCGGTCGAACCCCGCGACTTTCGGCCCGGCGGTCCACCCCGCATCCTTGCCGTCGCGCGGCACGTAACCCGCAAACCGCTCGTACACCGCGCGGGAGCCGGAGACGCGCTCGTCCGCCTTGAAACGGTACGGGCCGCTGCCGACCATGTCGGTCACCTGCTTGAACGGATCGGTTGCCGCCAGGCGCGCCGGCATCATCGCGCACATCGGCGTGGAGGTCTTGCCGAGCGCATAGGGCAGCCGCGGGAACGGCTTGTTCAGCCGAAAGCGGATGGTGCGATCGTCCGGCGCGGCAAGTTCGTCGGTCGTCGCCATCAGCGTTCCGCCCAGCGCGTCGCGTGCCGCCCAGCGCCGGATCGAGGCGACGCAGTCGCGCGCCCGCACCGGTTCGCCGTCGTGGAACACCAGTCCGTCGCGCAATGTCAGGGTCCACTGCCGGCCGTCGCTGTCGGTCACCGCCGCGGCCAGCATCTGCGGCTGGATGCGATAGGCGCTGTCCATGCCGAACAGCGTATCGAACACCATGTAGCCGTGGTTACGCGCGAGATAGGTGGTGGACCAGATCGGGTCGATCACCGTCAGGTCTGATTGCGGAATGAATTTCAGCACGCGCGTGGCCTCGGCGCGCACGATGGCCGGCAGTGCGAGTGCGGCGGCAGTGCCGGCAAGGAAGCTGCGGCGATTCAGCATGGCGTTTCCCTTCCCGTCGAGCCTCACCCTACCCTCTCCCGCCGAGCAGGAGCGGGGAACTATGGTCACGTCAGATGCGGCAGCGCCAGCCAGTCCTGGCTTTGCATCTCGTCCAGGCGCGACGCGGTACGCTCGAACATTTGCGCATTTTCCCCCCGCCGATACAGTTGGTCGGGCAGCGCCGCCGCCGAGGCCACCAGCTTCACCCGGTGGTCGTACAGCGTATCGATCAGCACGATGAACCGCCGCGCCACGTCGTAATTGTCCGGCGACAGGCGCGGGATGGCGTCCAGGATCAGCGTATGAAAATGCGTCGCCAGCGCCAGGTAGTCGCCGGCACCCAGGGCGGTGGCGCACAAGGCGGAAAAATCGAACCGCGCCACGCCTTCGGCGGCGAGCGGCACGACCAGCTTGCGCCCCATCACCGTCAGCGTCTGCGGCCGCGCCGGCGCGTTGCCGGTGAGTTCGGCGAACGCGGCGTCCAGCGCCCGGTCGGCGCGCGCATCGGCCGGCACGTGCCAGGTGCGCATGCCGCGCAGCCGGGCACGGCGAAAATCCCGCCCGGCATCCATCATCAGCACGTCCAGCTTCTGCCTGATCAGCGCGATGAACGGCAGGAACGCGTCGCGCCCCGGCTGGCCCTTGAACAGATCGTCCGGCGCGGTGTTCGACGTCGCCACCACGATCACCCCGCGCTCGAACAGCGCCTGGAACAGCCGGCCGAGGATCATCGCGTCGGCGATGTCGTTCACCTGGAACTCGTCGAAGCACAGCAGCGCGGCCTCGGTGGCGATCGAGTCGGCGAGCGGCGGGATCGGGTCCTCGATCTCCGGATGCGCGCGCTTGAACGCGTGGAAGCGCATGTGCACGTTCTGCATGAAGCGATGGAAATGGATGCGCTGCTTGCGCGGCACGTCGGCGGCGGCGAAGAACAGATCCATCAGCATGGATTTGCCGCGGCCCACCTCGCCAACGAGGTAGAGCCCGTCCGGCCGGTCCTCGCCCCCTTCGTCGGTGGTTTTGCGGCGCAACAGCCGGCCGAGCAAGCCGCCCCCGTTGGCCGGGCGTGGCGGGGGATCGTAGCCGCGCAGCCTGGCCCATAGCGTCTGTAGCCGCTCCGCCGCCAGTTGCTGCGCGGCGTCCGGTGCCAATTCGCCCGCTGCCACTTTGGCCCGATAGGCCGGCAGCGGGCCACGCATCGCGGGGTTCGGGGGCGCATCCATCACGAGGCGCCGCAGATAGCGCGTCCGGACGCGCCCGCCTAGATTGCCCCGGCCTGACCCGTAGCCTGACCGCAGGGTGGAAAAGCGTAGCGCCTTCCGCCACGCCGCGGACCGCCATGCCAAAAGGAGCCAACGTGACCCCCACCCCGCGTGCCATCCTGCCGGCCGTCATCGAGGCGGTGGAAACCGCCGGACGGATGGTCGCGGCGGAATTCTGCCGCCCCGGCGGCCCGCGCTTCTCCGACAACGTAACCGCGCCGGTGGATCACGAAATCGAGTTGTTCCTGCGCGACCGGCTGACCGGCCTGCTGCCCGCCCGCTTCGTCGGCGAGGAAGCCGGCGTCCTGGAGGCGCCGGCCAACGGGTTCTGCTGGGTGGTCGATCCGCATGACGGCACCCGAGCCTTCCTGGAGGGCCGCCGCGGCAGCGCCGTCTCGGTAGCCTTGCTGCGGGGGGAACAACCGGTGCTCGGCGTGGTGTTCGCCCCGCTGAGCCCGGATCGCGGGCGGGACCTGATCGCCTGGGCCGAGGGCGGGGAAATCACCCGCAACGGCCGGCCGGTGGCGATCGACCTGCGGGGGAAGACCCTGGCGGCGGGCGACGTGGTGTTCCTGAACCACGGCGCCTGGCAGCGGCCGGTCTGGCACGGCAGCGCGGCGGCGCCGGGACGGTTCATGCCGCTGCCGTCGATCGCCTACCGGCTGGCGCGGGTGGCGGTCGGCGATGGCATCGCGACGCTGACGCTGCGACCGGTGAATGCGCTCGACGTGGTCGCGGGCCATGCGCTGCTGCTGGCCGCCGGGGGTGTGCTGCTGGCCGAGGATGGCGTGCCCGTCACCTACTCCGCGCTGGGGGAAAGCCGGCCGTCGGCGTGTTTCGGCGGGGCGCCGGCGGCGGTGGCGACGCTGCGCGCCCGCATTTGGCGCGGCAGCACGGAGCCACGGCGGGAGCCCCGCGTAACACTGGCCTGGCCGCGCGCGCCTGAGGCCGTGACGCTCGACCGCGCGGTCGGCTGTTTGCTCGGGCAGACGATCGGCGACGCGCTGGGCTCGCTGGTGGAGTTCAAGTCGGCTGCCGCGATCGCCCGGGCGTATCCCGCCGGGGTGTGCGACCTGCGCGACGGCGGGACGTGGAACACCATCGCCGGCCAGCCGACCGACGATTCGGAACTCGCCCTGGCCTTGGCGCGCACGCTGGTCGGGCGGTCGTTCTACGACGCGGAGGCGGCGGCCGAGGCCTATGGACGTTGGTTCGCGTCCTCACCATTCGACTGCGGCCGCACCACCGCGCGCGCGCTGGGCGCTGCGGCGCGGGCGCCGGCGGGCAAGGCCGAGGCTGCAAGAGCAGCGGCGGACCGCACCAGCGAGGCCAATGGGTCGCTGATGCGGGTCGCGCCCATCGGGGTCTGGGCCGGCAGCCCGGAAGCGGCGGCAGCCGCGGCCATGGTAGACTCGACGCTGAGCCACCCGCACCCGGTCTGCATGACCGCCTGTGGTGCCTACGCCGCGGCGATCGCGGCCGGCATCGCCGGTGGCGACCGGGCTTCCATGCAGCAAACCGCGCGGGCCGTTGCGGTCGGCGCCGGCGCGGGTGGAGAAACGGTGGTGGCGACCCTGGACCAGGCCGCCGGCGGGATGCCTCCGGCCGATTTCCATCATCAGATGGGCTGGGTGCTGACCGCGCTAGGCAACGCGTTCTTCCACCTGGCCGTCACCTCGGACCCGGTCGAGGCGCTGGTCCGCACGGTCGGCGCCGGCGGCGATACCGACACCAATGCCGCGATCGCCGGCGCCCTGCTGGGTGCCGCGCAGGGCCGCAACGCCTGGCCGGTCCGCTGGTCCCTGCCGGTGCTCACCTGTCGTCCGGACGCCGGATTGGGGGTGGCGCGCCCACGCCCGGAAGAGTACTGGCCCGACGACCTCATCGACCTCGCCGAGGCGCTGCTGCCACGCCACGCGCATCAGGAGACCGCATGACCCTGCTCGACTACGCCGCCTTCCGCGCCACACCGGTGGCGGACGACCCGTTCCCGCATGTCGTGGTGCCGCATTTCGTGCCACCGGCCGCGTTGCGCGCCGTGGTCGACGACCTGCCGCCATTGGGCAAGCGCGGCTCGTTCCCGGTGACTGGCGTGAAGCTGGGTCCGGTTGCGCAGTCATTGATGGCCGAACTCGAGGGTGACAGGCTGCGCCAGGAGATTGCCGAGAAGTTCGGGCTGGCCCTGTCGGAGTCGCCCACCATGCTGACGCTGCGCGCCTGGACCACCGAGCGCGACGGCCAGATCCACTGCGATTCCACCGCCAAGCGCGTGACGGTTCTGCTGTATCTGAATCCGGCGGCCGATTCCTGGAGCCAGCACGACGGTTGCCTGCGCCTGCTGCGTGGCCCCGCCGACCTGGAGGACTATGCCGTGGAGGTGCCGCCGGTGAACGGCACGTTGCTGGTGTTTCCGAATACCGCGCAGTCCTGGCACGGCCACAAGGTGTTTACCGGCCAGCGCTATAGCCTGCAGCTCAACTACATGACGACGGACGCCAAGGCGCGCAGCGAACTGCGCCGCCACCGGCTATCGGCGTTCGTCAAGCGGCTGACCCGGGCGGCGTGACGGCGTATCTCGCCGGACGGCGGGACGGCGCGACTGCGGGACGGCGTAGGGCGGAAAAGCCCGGCGCGTTGCGCCATCCGAGCGGCGGAATGCGCCGGACTTCTCCGTCCTACATACGGGCGGCACCGTGCCGCGCGCGCGCGGACCGGGCCGCGGCCTGATAGTCGAACAGCCGGCAATCCTCACCCGGCAACACCGGCCGCACGGCGTTCAACGCTTCCCGCAGAGTTCCGTCCCGACGAACCGCCGCACCGGACCCGATCGGCAAGGTCATCGTGCCATCCGGCTCGACGCGGAGCAGCAAGGTGACCCATTCCCGTTCGCCATGGGCGCGCTGGATCACGACGAAATGTCCGTCGGCAACGCCGCGCTTGAACTGGATCGTGATCCGATCGGCGATCGGTTGCGCATGGTCGTCGGGCATGTCGTCCCGCACCGCCACGCCGGCGACACCGAGCGGCGTGGCGTTCAACCGCCATTCGCCGATCAGGGCGCGATCCCGCCGCGACAAATGATGGGGCGGGAATGGCAGGACGTTGGAAATTGCATCAAGAGACATGGCAGCTTCCGTTGTGGTGAACAGCATTGGCTCCGTGCATCCGGCGGCGATCGTCAATTACCCGTTGGCGTGTCGCCAGGCGATGACATAGGTCAACGGCAGGCCGACTGGGCATTACGTAGTTTCCCGCATTGGCCCCACAACAAATGCACAAGGGGTGGTTGGGCAGGGTTGGTTGAGCAAGCATGCTGCGAACCAATGTAGGTGCGGCCGGAGCGATTGAGAGGCCCACGCCTCTCGGCGCGGCATCACACGCGTGCGAAGATCCGAGCTATTTCAAGTATTTTACAATTGTTGCACGCAGTCACACGGACGGGTGATCCGCGTATTCTTCGTAATATTGAACGCCGCCGCTCGATCGGCCAAATACGTCGAAATTGCGATGATGCGATCATGATTTTGCCGCACCTGCACTGCCAGAGCATCGCCGCTGCGGCTGCAAGCGACGCGGCGGTGTTATCGCGCGGTGCGGCGTGGCGAAGGCCAACGTTTCCAGCCAGGCCGAAAATGCCTTAAGGCGACGCCCAACAATTGCCGCACCAGATAACGCACGGATCCCGCCCAATTCGTCATGGCGGTGAGGCCGGTCGGGCGCGTCACAAGATGACTCGTTTATCCCTGGGCGTCGCCTAACCGAACAGCCGGTCCACCTCGGACTGCGCGAGATCGGGGTTCTGCTCCCCCGCCTGTGTCGCCTCGGATCCGGTCTGCGGCACGTCCTGCGCACGCGGCGCCAGTCCACCCAGCATCTCCTCCACCCGCTGCAAATGCTCGATCGCCCGGCGGATGCGCTGACCGGTGAGGTCCTGGAAGGTGCACGCCTCGAATATTGCATTGAGCCGCTCGGTGATCGCCTCGATCGCCGCCGGATCCTCCCGCGCTTGCTCGATCCAGGTGCCGATCGCCTCGGCCGCCTCCATGATCTGGTTGGCGGCTTGCTCGGTCGCCTGCACCACCGCCTCCAGCTCCAGGCCGCTGGTTCGCGTCTCGAAAGCTGGCGCCGCGACCACCCGCCCGATCTCCTGCTGGATGCGGGAGAGCTGACCGGACAGGTTGGCCTCGCTGAAATCGAGCAATTGCGCGGTGCCATGGATCTCCACCGACAGCTCGGTGATGCGGCGGTCAACGAACTGCCGCAGTCCGTCGATGGCGATGCCGAGTTCGGCCTGCACCACCGCCCGCACCAGTTCGCCCAGTTCGCCCTGTGATCCGCTCACGCCGGCCACCTGTCCCCGCACGGCGGAGATTAGACGGCCGGCAAGGTTAGCATCCGGTAAAGCCGGCGAGTCGCTTGGTCGGCGCGCCGCGCCGCCTACACGTCGACGACCACGTATTGTTCTTCCACCGTGACCGGCAGCGTCTCGGCCACATAAGGCCCCTGCACGACGCGCTGGCCTGGCGCGACTTCCACCGGGTAGCTGCGCACGCTGATCTTCGACGGGTCGCAGAACGACTGGCCGGTGCGCACGTCGAATTCCCAGCCGTGCCACGGGCAACGCAGAATCTCGCCGGCCCGCGAATACCGGTAGCGGCCGGGATCGTCGGATTCGATCAGTCCGGTGAGGACACCCTCGCACATCGGCCCGCCCTGGTGCGGGCAACGGTTGAACAGGCCGAAGAACTCGCCCCCCAGGTTGAATACCGCGATCGGCCGGCCGCGCACCGTCACCAGCTTCCGCTGTCCGGGCGGAATCTCTGCAACGGTTGCCACCACGTGCTTGCTCATCGATGCAACATCCCTCGTGTCCGACGCCGCGCCGACGCTAGCGAAGGCCACCGGGACGAGCAACCTGACACGCTTGACCCGCTGGAATCCCCCGCCTAAGCCGGAAGCAGGAGTAAGGGAGAAACGTCATGATCCGGGCGATCCGCGTGACTGTCATGCTGGCGGCTGCGATCTTCGTATGCGGCGCCGCCTCGGCGGACACCATAACGTTCGGTGCGATCCTGCCGTTGACCGGCCCGGGCGGTTTGATCGGCACGCAGCAGATGCGCGGCATCCAGTTCGCCGTCGATCAGGCCAATGCCAAAGGCGGCGTGCGCGGCAACAAGATCGAAGTGCAGTTCGAGGACAACCAGGCCAAACCCGACCAGTCGGTGTTGAGCTTCAACAAGATGACCGACCTGGAGCACCTGCCTGTCATCTTTACCGCCTACTCGGGTCCCAGCCTGGCGATGGCGCCGCTGGCGACGCGCAAGAAGGTGTTGATGATCAATGCCGGCGCGCAGGCCGACAAGCTGGCGACCGCCTCGCCCTACCTGATCAATACGCTGCCGACGATCGGCGACGAGATCAGGGTATTGTCGAAATACCTGGCCAGCGAAGGCAAGACCAAGGCCGCCATCCTGTTCGAGAACGACGCCGCCGGCATCTCCGGCCGCGACGACTATCTGGAGTATTTCCCGAAGGCCGGCGGCAGCATCGTCGCGCAGGAGCCGACGCAGTTCGGCCAGACCGATTTCCGGCCGGCCTTGCTGAAGCTCGCCGATGCCAAGCCGCAGGTCATGCTGGTTTCGATCACCGCCGCGCCGTTGCAGATGGCCCAGGAATATCACCAGCTCGATCTGCATTTCACCGTGGCGGGCACCACGTTTCTCCAGGATCCGGCGCTCGTCGCCGATCCGTCGTCGACCGGGTTCGTGCATACCCAGGTTCGTATCGACGCGCCGCCCGAGCTGGCCGCCGCGTTTCAGCAGAAGTTCGGTGTGCCGATGGAATTCTTCGTGCGCCAGTACTACAACGCGACGCAGATCCTGCTGACGACGCTGGACAAGGTGCTGGCCGACGGCAAGCCCATCACCGGTGAGACGATGCGCGACACGCTGCTGCAAATCCGCACGTTCCACGGGCTGATCCCGCTGGAGTTCAAGAGCAACACCGCCACCGTGCCGATCGACATCAACATGATGAAGGACGGCAAGGACGAGACGATCAAGCAGCTCACCGCGGATTGATGAAATGTTGGATTATAGGAAGGTCCTCCCCCTCCCCTTGAGGGAGGGGGTTGG
>JBEKNT010000228.1:0-10722 GCA_049522565.1 Acetobacteraceae bacterium | reverse complement strand
CTGACCGAACGCAGGTTCCGCGGCCACGCGCTTCTGCACGAGTTCCTTGAAACTCCGCGTCAGTGCCATTTTCCATCTCCACTCATCGCGACTGTGTCCGCCGCCGCTTGTACTCCGTCCACAGAGCCTCGGCCGTTTCGATGTCGCGTTGCTGGCGCCTTTTGGTGCCGCCCGTCAGCAGGATCGCCAGCACCGCGCCGTCGCGTCCGAAATACACCCGGTAGCCCGGTCCCCAATCGATCCGGAATTCCAGTACTCCCTCTCCGGCCGCTTGACGTTGGAAAGATTGCCCTGCTCCAGCCGCACGAGCGCCACGGACACTTTCGCGCCCGCTGCCAAATCGAGGCGAGAGAACCACTCTTCAAACGGACTCTGCCCGTTACCGGCGAGGTAGTAGCGCAGCTCCATTACCGTATAAGGTAACACTAGAGTTACCTTTAAGCAAGCGGGTTACCCGTCAGTACCAGGTGCATCGCATCGGCCCTGCCCCGACCGTCAGCCGACACGCTCGCCATTGCCTGAACGGCAGAACTGACGCGTGCTAGTGTCCTGGCTCTGAGGTTCGCCGCATTATCGCGCGACCCAAATCGCAGTAGGATCAACCACTTGCTGGAAGGCCAGAGCGCCAAGTGATAATGCGAACTTCTGATTCAGGACACTAGTCGCCGCCCGCGCCGCCCATCGCCGCCACTACCCCCGCCGCGATCGACCGCGTCACCCCACCCCCGGCGGCCAGCGCGGCCTGATCCAACCGCGCGACTGCCTCGCGCAACGCGGCCGGCGAGCGCGGCAGCCGCAGCAGCAGCCAGTCCTGCAAGTCGGGCCGCACCGCAAGCTGCCGGTCCGCCAGCAGGCGCAGCAGCAAGGCGCGCAGCAGCGACTCCTCCGGCGGCATGATCTCCACCGCGGTCACCGCGCGCAGTCTGCTCGCCAGATCGGGCAGCCGCACCGGCCAGCGCGCCGGCGGGGTGCGTGCGGCCAGCAGCACGGCCAGCCTCGCCTCGCGCGCGGCATTCAGCAGGTGCAGCAGCGCGGGCTCCTCGGCCATCGCGTCGGCATCGTCGAGCGCGACGCCGCCCGCCGGCGGCACGGCAGGAAAGCCGAGCAAGTCCGGCCCGGCCAGCACCGCCGCACCGCGGCGGCCCGCCCATAGCCGGAGCAGATGCGTCTTGCCGCAGCCGGGCTCGCCCCACAGCGCCAGCCGGCAGTCGGGCCAGTCCGGCGTGCGGTCCAGCCAGGTCAGCGCCGCCTCGTTCGACGGCGCCGCCAGGAAATCGGCGGCGGCGTAGGCCGGCTGGTGGGGAAACGGCAGAGGCAGCTGGTCAGACACGATTGCTCACGGGGCGACTGCGGTAGGTCGCGCGGCATCCACGACCCCTCGCGCGGGAACCACGGCGGTTCACGCTGGGTCCTTCGGCACGTTGCGTTCCAGCTCCGCCAGCCAGGCGTTGGCGTTGCCGTCCGACGGCGCGCGCCAGTCGCCGCGGGGCGACAGCGAGCCGCCGGCGCTGACCTTCGGCCCGTTCGGCATGGCGCTGCGCTTGAACTGGCTGAACGCGAAGAAGCGGCGGAGGAACAGCTCCAACCAATGGCGGATCTGCGGCAGATCGAACGCATTGCGGCGCTCGGGCGGGAAATGCGGCGGCCAGTCGCCGCGATCGGCGTCCTCCCAGGCCTGCAACGCCAGGAACGCGATCTTCGACGGGGGAAAACCGTAGCGCAGCGTGTAGAACAGGGTGAAATCCTGTAGCGCGTACGGGCCGATCTGCGCCTCGGTGCTTTGCGGCGCCTCGCCCTCGGCCGCCGGGATCAGTTCGGGGGAAATTTCGGTCGCCAGGATGGCGTCCAGCGTCTCCAGCGCCGCCGGCCCGAACTGCTGCGAGCCGATGACCCAGCGGATCAGGTGCTGGATCAGCGTCTTCGGCACCCCGGCATTGACGTTGTAATGCGCCATCTGGTCGCCGACGCCATAGGTGCACCAGCCCAGTGCCAGTTCCGACAGGTCGCCGGTGCCGATCACGATGCCGTTGTGATGGTTGGCCAGGCGGAACAGGTAGTCGGTGCGCAACCCGGCCTGCACATTCTCGAAGGTCAGGTCGTAGACCGGTTTCCCCCCCGCGTAGGGATGGCGGATGTCCGCCAGCATGCGCGTCGCCGCGGGCTTGATGTCGAGTTCCTCCGCGGTGACCCCCAGCGATTGCATCAGCGCCACCGCATTGCGCTTGGTCAGGTCGGAGGTGGCGAACCCCGGCATGGTGTAGGCGAAGATGTCGGCCCGAGGCAGCCCCAGCAGGTCGAAGGCATGGGCGCAGACGATCAGCGCCTGGGTGGAGTCCAGCCCGCCCGACACCCCGATCACCACCCGCTTGATGCCGGTGGCGCGCAGCCGCTGGGTCAGGCCGGACACCTGAATATTGTACGCCTCGTAGCAGTCCTGCTCCAGCCGCTCGCGATCCGCGGGGACAAACGGGAAGCGCTCGACCCGGCGGCGGAAACCCAGATCGCCGCCCGGCGGGTCCAGCCGGAACCCCACAGTGCGGAACGGCCGCGTCGCGTAGCGCCGGCGGTTGGTGTCGAACGACCCCATCTGCAGCCGCTCCTGCCGCAGCAGGTCGAGGTCGATATCGGCGATCGCCGCCGCGTGGTCGGCGGGGAAGCGCTCGGTTTCCGCCAGCGTGGTGCCGTTCTCGAACACCGACGCCTGGCCGTCCCACGCCAGGTCGGTGGTCGATTCGCCGGCGCCGGCGGCGGCGTAAAGGTAGGCGGCGAGGCAGCGGGCCGACTGCGAGCGGCACAGCAGCCGGCGGGTTTCCGCCTTGCCGATGGTGATGTTGCTGGCGGACAGGTTGGCCAGGACGGTGGCGCCGGCCAGGGCTGCCTCGCCGCTGGGCGGGATCGGCACCCAGACATCCTCGCAGATCTCGGCGTGCACCACGAGGGCAGGAAGATCCGCGGCGGCGAACAGCAGGTCGGTGCCGAACGGGGCGCGGTGGCCGGCCACGGTGATCTCACCGGTGGCGCCGTCGCCGGAGACGAAATGGCGCGGTTCGTAGAACTCGCGGTAGTTCGGCAGGTGGATTTTTGGCACAACGCCGAGTAGTGTGCCGCGGTGAATAGCCAGCGCGCAGTTGTAGAGAGCCCCCAGGTGTCGGATCGGCGCGCCGACCAGCAGCAGCGGCAGCAGGTCGGCCGAGGCGGTCGCCAGCGTGTCGATCGCGGCCTCGACGCCGTCGAGCAAGGTGGTCTGTTGCAGCAGGTCGCTGATGGCATAGCCGGAGACGCCGAGTTCCGGGAACACGGCCAGCGCCACGGACTCGCGGTCGCAGTCCTTGGCCAGGCGCAGGATGGCCTGGGCGTTGGCGGACGGGTCGGCCAGGGTGGTGCGCGTGGTGCACGCGGCGACCCGAGCGAAGCCGTGACGGTAGAGCGAACGGAAGCTCATCGAGGACATGGGCGGCAACCCGACTGTGCGACCAGCGTAATATGGGGCGCAAAACCTCTCCCGCGCTACAAGCGGGAGAGGTCGCTGCGAAAGCGGCGGGTGAGGCTGCCGCGGTCCTCACCGAATCCTGACACGCTCCGCACGGCGGATGCGGATATGGCATGGGCGTGCCCAATACCCTCACCCGCGTCGCTTCGGTTGGTTCGCTTCGCGCCCTGACCGACCTCTCCCGCGCCGCGGGAGAGGTTCTATCAAACCTGAGGAGCCAAGGTGGATAACCCGCTGAAAACCAACCCCGCCCGCGAGCATCGCGTCCGCGAACGCGCCTATCATCTGTGGGAGGCCGACGGCAAGCCGCATGGCCGCGACCTTGAATACTGGGAACGCGCCCGCGAACTGGTCACCATGGAGGCGAGCGCCGGCGCCGGCTTGCTGCCCAACCCGCAGAGCCATCCCGACTCGCTCCGCGAGGCCGGCGTGGAGGAGGCTGACATCCAGGAGAACCTGGGCGAGTTCCCCGACCGGTTCACCGACCAGGGTGAGGTGCAGCCGACGCCGACCCGCCGGCGCTCACCCTCGCGCCAGCGCAAGGCGCCCGCGCCGGCCGCGAAAAAGTCCAAGAAGCCGTAACAAGATTTCGTCACATCTCCTCGCTTCTGCCGTGTTGCTGCCACACGTACGGGTGATGCTGCGTCTCCGCAGAGAGGATCAACCTCTTCCCGGGGAGATCGCATGCGCTTCATTCGTACCTACGGCCGCGTCCTGCTGTTCCTGGGTCGCGACATCCGCGTCGCCGGGCTGCTGGCCGGCACCAGCATGGTGATTGCGGGGTTGCAGTTCCTCGATCCGGTGCTGTTTGGCCGGGTCGTCAGCCTGCTGGCCCGCTCCGACCGCATCCCGGCCGCCGCGCTCTGGCAGCAGAGCCTGCTGTTGCTCGGCCTCTGGTCGGCTGTGGGCATCATCGGCATCGGCAGCAACATCTTCGTCTCGGTGCAGACCGAGCGCCTGGCGCACCGCCACCGCATCGCGGCGATGAGCCGCTACTTCCGCCACGTGCTCAACCTGCCGCTGTCGTTCCACGGCGCGGCGCATTCCGGGCGGGTGATCAAGACCATGCTGACCGGCACCGACGCGCTGTTCGGCACTTGGCTGGTGTTCTTCCGCGACCAGCTTTCCACCGTGCTGTCCGTGGCCGTGCTGCTGCCGCTCACCCTGTTCCTGAACTGGCGGCTGGCGTTGGTGCTGATCGTGCTGGTCTGCCTGTTCCTGGCCGTCACCGCCTTGGTGGTGCGCAAGACCGAGGCCGGCCAGCGCCGGGTCGAGCGGCATAATTCCGCGCTTGCCGGCACTGCGCAGGACGCGCTGTCCAACGTCATGGTGGTGCAGTCCTTCACCCGGCTCCAGGCCGAGTTGCGGATGTTCGGCGACATCGCCCGGGAGCTGATCCGCAACCAGTTTCCGGTGCTGAACTGGTGGGCCCTGGTCAACGTGATGACCCGCGCCTCCAGCACGGTCGCGGTCATTACGATCGTGCTGGTGGGCACCTGGCTGCACATCCACGGCCAGGCGAGCCTGGGGCAGATCGTCAGCTTCATGGGCCTTGCCATGCTGCTGATCGGCAAGCTGGAAACCGCCGGATCGTTCGCCTCCTCGCTGTTCTACAAGCTGCCGGCGATCGAGGACTACTTCGCCGTGCTGGATGCGCAGAGCCAGGTGCCGGAGCCGGCCGACGCGCGGAAGCTGTGGGTGCCGCGCGGCGAGGTGCGGTTCGAGAACGTCACCTTCGCCTATCCGGGCGGCGTCCCGGTGCTGAGCGAGGTCACTTTCACGGCGCGGCCCGGCATGTCGGTGGCGCTGGTCGGCCACACCGGCGCCGGCAAGACCACGACGATGGCGCTGTTGCAGCGCCTGTGGGACCCGTCCGAGGGCCAGATCATCATCGACGGCCAGAACCTGCGCCACGTGACCCTGGACAGCCTGCGCCGCTCGATCGGCGTGGTGTTCCAGGAGAGCATGCTGTTCAACCGCTCGATCCGCGACAATTTGCGGATCGGCAACCCGGAGGCGACCGACGCGGAACTGCAACGCGCCTGCCGCATGGCCGATGCGCACGAGTTCATCGTCCGCCAGCCGCAGGGCTACGACACGATGATCGGCGAGCGCGGCGCCACCCTGTCGGGCGGCCAGCGGCAGCGCCTGGCGATCGCGCGCGCGCTGTTGAAGGACCCGCCGATCCTGATCCTGGACGAGGCGACCAGCGCGCTGGACGCCGCGACCGAGACGCGGGTGAGCAAGGCGCTGAAGACGCTGATGGCCGGACGGACCACGTTCATCATCGCCCACCGCCTGTCCACCGTGCGCGATGCCGACGAGATCCTGGTGTTCGAGGGCGGCCAGATCGTCGAGCGCGGCAAGTACCAGGAGCTGCTGGCCCGCAACGGCCGCTTCGCCGCCCTGGTGGAAAGCCAGCTCTCGCCGCGCCCGGAGCTTCTGGCGGCGGACTAGTGCCGCACGCCGAACGTGGCGACTCCATGGCTGGGGGGTGAGTCCGGAACGCCACGGTCGGAGGCAGAATAGGAGAATTGCCTCCCGGATATCGGGTTGGGGGGAGTCAAGCGTATCCCGGGGTGGCATGGCGAATCGCCTGTTCGTCCTTCGATTCGCTGAGGCCCCGATGCCGCGTCTGTCTGCCGATCCTATCGTGCTGGGACAAATCCATGCGTCGGCGGCCCGTGTGCCGCCGAATTTACGAAACATCCCGCCCGCCCATGTCGTTGCTATAGCGGCGGCTGCACAGCCGTCTCCGGAAACGCCAACTCGTGCCGCGACCGCCATTCCGGCTTCACGTAATTCACGATCAGCGACCGGCGCACGCCGCGCACCGGCCGCCGGGCGAAGCCGTGCCAGGTGTCCGGCCCGGGGACGAAGATCAGTCCGGCATTGAACGCGCCCGACGCACGGCGCAGCACGGCACCCGATGCGTCCATGATGTCGGTGCCCCAAGTTTCAGCCTCCGGATGGTCCGACAGGTACACCAGCATGGTGAACAGCTTGGCGCCGATGTCGGTGTGGGGCTCCAGCCAGAACCCATCGGTATCCAGGCAGCATTCGATGCGCAGGAAGCTGCCCCCAAGGTCCACCTCGCACATGTCCTCCAGCAGCGCGGTGGTCGCTTCGTCCTGGAACGCCTCGGCCAGCGCCGCGCACGCGCCAAACCGCCGGCGATTGGCCGGCGAGACGAACAGCCGCGATGCATTATGCGTCTCGCGCTTGCCCAGCGTGTCGCCGATCGCAGGCGGCGTGAACGGCAACGCCGCCAGCGATGCACATAGCCCCGCCGGCAGCACTTCGCGCAGGCACCAGTGGCGAAACGGCCAGTCCGCCCGCCGCGCGGCCAGCATGGCATGGCGCAAGTGGCTGCCCGCCGGGCTTCCCACCGGGTCGAGCATCAGCACCGGCATGTCCATCGACGTTTCCCCCTCACCCGGCGCCGAACAGGCGCTTGACCCCGGCGGACAACGCATGCCGGCGCCATTCGCGGCGCGCCGTGGCGGCGTCCGTCATCCAGTTCAGCATGATGGCGCGGCGCGCGCCCTCATACGGCTTGTGGCCATGCCACGAGTTGTCGGACCGGGCGAAGGCGATCAGCGTCCCCGCGAGCGGCGGCACCTCGGCGATCATATCGTCGATGTCACTCGGACCGCGCAGCAGGCGCAGCCGTCCGCCCGCGTCGGACCAGGCGCCATTCAGGTAGATCAGCGCGGTGATCACCTTGGTCGCGCTGTCGTTGTGGATGCGCCCGTCCACCGGCCGCGTCCGCGCCCGCAGCGTCACCATCAGCCGGTCGGTGGACAGCGCCCGGCCGAACTTCTCGGCGAATGCGCCGGTCAGTTGTTCCCCCCGCAGCGCCGTCAGCAACCGGCCGAAGGCGTTGTTCGGCGACGCGGCAGGCGCGGGAAGCACACCCGGCAGATCCGGGCCCGGAAACGTCTCGGCCGCGGCGAGGGCAACCGGCGGTGGCACGAAGCCCGGCACCACGAGGTAGTCGAACGGGTCGCGTTCCAGCCGGGTGGCGGCGAAGCGCCGGTAATCGATCAGAGTGTCGGCGACGGGCGCGATCACCGGGACGCTCGGCGGGGCGCCCGCGGGAACCATCACGACCGGTGGCATCGTCGCCCCCTACACCGCGGCGGAGTGGCGGGCGGCGCCGGCCACCAGATAGGTGTCGAAGGCGGCGGCGACGGCGCGCACAAACGGCCGGCCGGCCGGCGTCACCGCCACATGCATGCCGTCCCAGCGCAGCAGCCCGTCATGTGCCATGTCCTGCAACGCCGGCGCGGCATCCATCAGGCCGACGACGTCCGCGCCGTGCCGCGCCGCGACGACGCGCAGATCGACCTCGTTGTGGCACATCAACGTCTCGATCACCTCGCGCCGCAACTTGTCCGCATCGGTCAGCGCGACGCCGCGCGCGACCGGCAGGCGCTCCGCCCGCACCGCGTCGCGCCATGCCGGGATCGACGGCAGGTTCTGCACATAGCCCTGCGGCAAGCAGCCGATCGACGACGCGCCGAGACCCAGCAACACCGGGGCGTCGTCGGTGGTGTAGCCCTGGAAGTTGCGTTTCAGCCGGGCGTTGGCCGCGGCGGTGGCCAACGCGTCGTCCGGCCGGGCGAAGTGGTCGAGTCCGATCGCCGCGTAGCCGGCGGCGGTGATCACCGCCTCCACTGTTTCGCGCTGCGCGAAGCGTTCGGCGGCATTCGGCAAGGCGGCCTCCGGCAGCAGCGCCTGGTGCCGCTTCATCCACGGCACATGCGCATAGCCGAACACCGCGACGCGGTCGGGCGCGATGCGCAGCGCCTGTTCCACCGTGGCGGCGACGCTTTGCTCCGTCTGGTGCGGCAGCCCATAGATCAGGTCCAGGTTGATCGAGCCGATGCCGACGCCGCGCAGCCGCTCCGCGCAGGCGGCGGTCAGCGCGAAGTCCTGCACGCGGTTCACCGCCTGCTGCACAAGCGGGTCGAAATCCTGCACGCCGAGGCTGGCGCGCGTCGTGCCCATCTCCCCCAGCACGTCCAGCGACGCGTCGGACAGTTCGCGCGGATCGACTTCGACCGCGACCTCGGCGTCCGGCGTGACGTCGAAATGCGCGCGCAGGCTTTGCATGACGTCGCGCATCAGCGCCGGCGGCAGGGCGCTGGGCGTGCCGCCGCCCCAATGGATGTGCCGCACCTTCAGGCGCCGGCCGATCGCCGCCGCGACGAGTCGGATTTCGGTCAGCAGGGTCTTGCCGTAGCTCTCCAGCGGCTCCGGCCGGTGCACCACGCTGGTGTGGCAGGCACAGAACCAGCAGAGCGAGGCGCAGAACGGCACGTGCAGGTAGAGCGACAGCGCCGCGTCGTCCTCCAGCGCGCCGAGCCAGCCGGCGTAATCGGCCGCGGTGACGGCGGGGGAAAAATGCGGGGCGGTGGGATACGACGTGTAGCGCGGCACGCGCCGGTCGTATTTGGCGATCAGGTCGGGAACGTTCATGCCGGCAGGATTACCGGCGAGCGCCGGGTCCGCCTTGATCTGGGTCAATGTGTGTGGCGGACGCGACGGGGCTGCGGACGGCGGCGGGCCGGGTATCGCCGGCGGCGCGGCGCTGGCACCGCGCGGATCGGGCCGGCTGCCGGATAACCTCTCCCGCGCTGCGCGCGGGAGAGGTCGAGGTGCGAAGCACCGAGGGTGAGGGTGATCGGGCCGGCACGCACCCCCATCCTTCCGTCCCGCCCGCGAGCGTCCAGCTCAACGAATCGGAACAGCGGGGCCAGCCATGCTCTGGCCCCGTTGCGTCAGCCTCGAACAGCCGGCACGCAGCGTTCAGGGCGGCCCGGTCGCGGCGGCGACAACCAGCGCCCCCGGTGCTGCCACCACGGCGAACGGATCGACGGGAGTCTCGCCGATGAAGAAGCCCAGCACGCGGCGGATGCCGTCGCGGGTCTCTTCCGGCAATTCCAGCCCCGGATGCTTCCATGCTTCCTTGTCGAACCGCTGCGCGCGCCGTTTCACTTCCAGCACGAGGCTGCCAAGACTGCCGCGATACAGGCGGATCGCGTCGAACAACCGGTGCCAGAACATGCCCGACCACGGCCAAGCGCTGTTCGCCACGCTCGAGGCGTTGGGCCGGCAGGGTCAATCGATGGCCGCTTGTGCCGCCTGGCGGCGCAGGCGTTCGACCTTGGCCATCGCGGCGGGGCCGGGCCATTCCTCGACGAGCCACCGAGGTAGCGGGTCGGCTGCACTGCTCAGCGGCAGCACTTCGTCCTCGTCGCCGCGGCCGTTCGGAAACAGCTCCAGCGCCCGCGGCATCTCATAATAGATCTCCAGGCCATTGCCGTCAGGATCGGCGAAATAGATGCTGCGCTGGCAGACATGGTCCGCGGCACGCTGGATTTCGACGCCGTTTTCAAGCAGGTGGGCGTAGGCTTCGCGCAATGCCGCGTAGCTGGCAACCTTGAACGCGATGTGCCCGAGCCCGAGCTGTCCGCGCTGCGGCCTTGGCGCATCCTGCGGTGCCGGATGCTGCATAACGTCGATCGTATGAAAGCCGTCGCCCAGAGTCATGAACACGCCGCCATGCTCCGGGTCTTGCTCCGCGATGCGAAACCCCAGCACGTCGCGGTAGAACCGCTTTGAGGCTTCCTCGTCGGTGACCCGCAACAGAACGTGGCCGATACCGCTCAGGTTGATCATGTCAGGTTTTCCCCCCTCGCACGCACACATGTTAGCTGAGCGACGTGGCGTAGAATAGCGGTGATCGGAACGGCCGTACTCGGCCAGATGCTGCCAGTCGGGTCAGCGTCCATGCCCGCCATCCCATCAAGATGCGAGTCTTCTCGAAAGCGGACATATTCATGCATTGCACGCCGACCAGGCCGAACCCCACGATCCGTAGGGAAAGGCGTACCCGAAAACAGATGGTTTTGGATACGGTCGGTGCTAAGCTGGAAACAACGGTCGGAGGCCGACTACGGGCAACGGTCAGCGAGAGGGTTTTGTGAACGGGGCAGGGTACGTTCGGTTTCTGCCACCAGTCCATCCCAGATGTAAGCGTCAGAGTGGAGGCCAGCAATTTCGCAGAGCTTCCTCAACGCCGGAACCATCGTAGAAAATCCGCAGACCCACTTCCTCCTTATGGGCGCAGCAGAACGCATTTCCATCAGCACCCGTTCCCGGAGCACCGACTATGGTGATCTTCGTAGTTGGATTTGCAGTAAACCAATGTCCGATAAGATAGT
>JBEKNT010000227.1:0-10740 GCA_049522565.1 Acetobacteraceae bacterium | reverse complement strand
GATTGTCAGCGCCTGGTCAGGAACACATCGACAATCGCCGACAGCGGGTTGGCTGGATCCTCGGCGAATTTGTAACGCACGCGCACGATTGGCTTGCTGATCGATATCAACCTCGCAAGGTCGATCGGCGTCGCGGCCACGACCAGCTCGGCTTCGGAGTCGTCGATCGTCCTGGCCAGCGCGCGCCGTTGCGTCTCGCTGTATCCGAGCGCGGGCAGCACCTTGCCGATATGCGGAAATTGCGTGAACACCGTCAGCATCTCCGGCGGCGCGGAGAGACGTGGATCGACGAGTTCCGCCGCGCCAGCAGCGCGTGCCGCGACGGCGCCGGCGCCATAGGCCATGCCGCCATGGGTCAGCGTCGGGCCGTCCTCGATGACCAGCACGCGCCGTCCGCGCACCGCCTCCGGATTGTCCAGCCGCACCGGCAAACTGCCATGGACAATGGCGGCATGCGGATTGATCGCGCGCAGGCGAGCCGTGAGGGCAGCCACATCGGCCGCTGACGCCGCGTCGAACTTGTTCACCACCAGCACGTCCGCCATGCGTGCGACCGTTTCCCCCGGGTGATGCGTCGTGACCTGGTCTGGCCGTAGCGCGTCGGCGACGCCGATGTGCAGATCGGGACGGATGAACGGGAAGTCGTTGTTGCCGCCGTCCCACACCAGGATGTCCGCCTCGGCCTCCGCGGCCCGTAGGATGGCCGCATAGTCAACGCCGGCGAACACGACATCGCCGCACGCCAGATGCGGCTCGTATTCCTCACGTTCCTCGATGGTGCACTGCGCCGCGTCCAGGTCGGCGTTCACGGCGAAGCGCTGCACGCGCTCCATGGCCAGGTTGCCATACGGCATCGGATGGCGGATCACCGCGACGCGGCGGCCGCGCGCGCGCAGATGCGCGGCCAGCCAGCGCGAGATCGGCGACTTGCCGCAACCGGTACGCAATCCACTGACCGCGATCACCGGGCGCGAGGCGGTCAGCATCGTGCGCTGCGGCCCGAGCAATACGAAGTCCGCGCCGGCGGCCAGCGCACGGGACGCGAGATGCATGACGTGCGTGTGCGGCACGTCGCTGTAGGCGAACACGACCTGGTCGACATGCTGTGCGCGGCACAGGTCTTCCAGACGTTCCTCGGGGACGATCGGTATGCCCGCGGGATAACGCGGGCCCGCCAACGCTGCCGGATAGGTGCGATCGGCGATCCCGGGAATCTGCGTGGCAGTGAACGCGACAACGACGCTCGCCGGGTCGTCGCGATATACGGTGTTGAAGTTGTGGAAGTCGCGTCCCGCCGCGCCCAGAATCACCGCACGCATGGTGCCCTCATCGGATCTGTTGGCTGCTTCGGCTGCAATGCGTGGGCAAGCATAGCGGCGCCACGGCGATTGGCCTTGATCTCGATCAAGCTGCCGCGGCCGCGCGATGCTGGCTCAATGTCCGGCTGCCGCGGCCCGTGAAGCTTCGGCAAAAGCGGTGCTGCAAGCGGCAAAGTGCTACAGCGATGGCGCGGGGCCTGACGATGAGGCCGGACGGAAGCCGCGCGGTACCGTCACCTTCACGTATGAAATTCCGCCGGCCGGGCAAGGATCGGAACCCTGGTCGTCGGAGCGCGCCGGGTCAAAAGCAGGCGGAGGACCGTTCCTCCGACCGCTCGTCCGCTTCCGCCAATCCAACCCCGCCATAGGCGTTGTGCGGGTTCCACAGCATCCATCCATCGGACCCGGCATCCGCCGCCGCACGAATTTGCGCCGCTACTTCGCTGGCATCGAACGTGCGCCGGTCGAACGCATAGTCCTTGAACGCCTGAAGCCAGGGACGGAAGCGTATCGGCGCCACGCCGAGGCGCACTCGGGCATGCTCCAGCGTCAGCCGCACAATCTCGTAGGGATGCGCCACCGGATTCGGATAGCCCGGGATGCCGAACTGGAAGCCCGAAGGATACAGCATCGGCGAGACGTAATCGACCAGCGGCATGATTTCCTCCAGCCGCTGACCAATGCCGGTGTCGGTCGGATTCCAGCAGACATAGCCGAAGATGTCGGCCGCCAGATAGACGTTGAACGGCGCGAGTTGCCGGTGGGCCTCGGCGAGGAAGCCGACGATCGCCTCCAACCGATCGGCCTGCGTCGTCGGCCGGGCAAATGCGATGCCGTGTGGTGCGTCGGGAAAGCGCAGATAGTCGAACTGGATTTCGTCGAATCCCGCACGCGCGGCCTCGACCGCGACGGCGACGTTGTAGTCGCGCACCTGCTGGAGGGAAGGATCCGTCCAGGCCAGGCTCTCGCGATCGCGGAAGATCGCGCCGCCCGCCAGCTTCACCGCCAGCTCGGGCCGCGCGGTGGCGAGCGGGTCGTCCTTGAACGCGACGATGCGGGCGATCGCATAGATGCCCTGTGCGTGCAGCGATTGCAGCAGTGCCGGCAGGTCGGGGATGGTGATGACCCGCTGCGCTCCCACGGCGTGCGCCAGCGCGATGTCGGTGGGCCAGCCGATCAGCCCGCGGTCGCCCTTCACGTCGATGACCAACGCGTTCAGCTTCGCATCATGCAGCAGTTTGAGCGCGGCATCGCGGATTGGCTCGCTGCCGATGCCGTAGAACGAAAGATACAGCGCCTTTGGCTGGAATTGCGTCAGCCGCAGTGTCGCATCGCCCTGCCAGAATGCCGCCGCGGCCATCGATGCGGACCGATAGCCCGGCGCGCGTGCCTGCACTTGCGTCGCCGCCTCGCTGTCGAAGCGGCCCGCCTGATCGGTTTGCACGATACGATCGCCGAGTGTGACCGTCGCGCCGGCGACACCGGCCCCGGTCGTTGCATCGACGATCCTGCCCTCCAGGGCATCGCAAGTTGGCGCAAGGATCATCACGCACAGCAGGGCGGCGGCGAGCGTGCGGATCGTCATCACTGGCCGGCGTTGGCGGCACAGGCTGCCTGGATCACGGCGGCGAGGCGCGCGCCCCGGTCGCCGTCGGACATCCACACGCGTGGCAGGGCGAGCATGTCGGTACCGGGCCGTGCGACCTGGTTGCTCAGTAGGAAGCCGGCAGTGTAGCCCGCCCGCGCCGCCGCCGCTTCCAACTCGTCGTCATGAATGGCGAAGGGCCACGCCAGCATGTCCACGGGACGGCCGATCCGCGCCTCGAGCACCTGCTTCGAACGCGAGAGTTGCATGGCAACGAAGTCGCGATAGTCGGCGGGCGAACGGCGCGCCTTCTCCTGTTTGAAGTTCGGATGCCAGTAGGTGTGCGACTGGACATCGACCAGGCCCGATTCCGTCATTTCCTGTAGCTGCGCCCAGGTCAGCGCGTACGACGCATTGGATATGGCGGAGGGATAGATGAACAGGGTCACCGGTAGCCGGTAGCGTCGGATGCGCGGATACAGATCGGTGTACACCGAGCGGTGCCCGTCATCGGCAGTAATGGCGACGCAGGGGCGGTCAGCAGAACTCATGCCGGCGTGCAACGCGCCGATCACCGAGCGCAGCGGTGCGACCCTGGCATGCGAAGCCAGCCACGCGAGCTGTTCGTCGAGCGCTGCATCCGACACGGTCGTCGAAGCGGCAACTGGTCCAAACCGGTGATACACCAGGATGGCCGCGCCATCTTGCCGTTGCGCAATGGCGCCTCCCGGTGTCGCGGCAAGCACGGTGCAGATCGCCAGGACCGTGGCGATGAACCGCAGGGCCCGGTGGCTGCCATGGCCGGGCCGCCGCGATGACGCAGCGTGCGCGATGCGCCGGAGCAGTGCAGGCATGCTGAACGACATGGGACCTTACCGGACGCCTCCATCTTCGCCTTCGCCTTCGTCCTGCATCACAGGGCCGGCTGCGCACGGTGCGTGCAACCGTCAACGATCCCATCGCGTTCGAAAGCGCGCGCACACTGCGATGCCCCGGCCGATCCGACATTGACCTGGGTCAACCGGCGCGGTCTCGGCCGGAGCACATGCGGTTCCGGCCAGGTCGGCGAGCGCCGCCGGCGTGGCGTGACGGGTGGCAAAGTCGCCCGGTTCCTCAAGGCAGCAATCGACGATCAGGAGCAGCGAGATCGGGCCGGCCGAACTGCCTGAGTGTCAGGAAACCGGTAGTCCCGCCGTGCTGGCGTTACTGCGGGGAAGGCTTCGGCATCGTCACGACTTCTTCCCGATCCTGCGAGCGATAGTCTTGGCCGCTTGGGATACCCGGTCGTGACGCCGCTGCACACGTGCCGATGACCGCTCGTTCCAAGCGGTGATATCGGCCGTCACAACCTCCAGGATATGCGCCAGCCGGTTGGCGAACTCATGGATCAATCGAGGCCGGCCATGGGGAACGTGCGGCACGGGATGCGTCCTTGTTAGCATAGCGGGAGCCGGTAACTTCATCCATCAGGAGCAAGATCGAACGGCCGACAAACTATTTGCAGATCGGATCGCAGGTGTGGCGCGCGATCATCGGATCTTCGTTTGTCGGGATGACCCATGCGGATACGGCCCTGCGAAGGCGCGATTACAGCATTGGCGGTCATGCCCTTTTGTTGCAACAGGTAGAGTACCATTGACTTTCGGCCGACCGTAGCAGGACCGCCATAGCGTCTTCATGCATTGTACCGGCTGTTCGACGAGCAGTTCGCCGGACAAGTTGCTGGCAACGAAGTGGACCGGATGGCCGATCCCGGTTAGCTCTCCGTCGCACCGCGGATGCCCTTTTGCGATTCTGTTGTCGGACCGGTACAAAGAGAATTCGATGCGGGACGCCCCGGCATTGATGACCAGAATCGCACCGGACTTAGAGTGCGCGTTGTTGCTCATCGAATACCCGATGTGGCAGTCGGCTCAGGCAACAGTGCGAGCGGCTTGCTCCGCCTCGCGCACCACGGCAATGGTGCGCGGCAGGCTCGACGGGTTGACGCTGATCGAGTCGATGCCAAGGCTGGTGAGGTAGCGGGCAATCTCCGGGTAGTTCGCCGGCGCCTCGCCACAGATGCCGACATGTCGGCCATTGCGTTTTGCTCCCACCACCGCCAGTCGGAACATCTCCAGCATACCGGGATCGCGCTCGTCGAAGTCGAAGGCGACGATCTCTGAATCGCGGTCGACGCCCAGGGTAAGCTGCGTGAGGTCGTTGGAACCGATCGAGAAGCCGTCGAACACCGCGGCGAACGCGTCCACCTGGATGACGTTGTTCGGGATCTCGCACATCACGTAGATCTCGAGTCCATTCCGGCCACGTTCGAGGCCATGCTTCGCCATCGCCTCCAGCACGCGTTTCGCCTCCTCCACACGGCGGCAGAACGGCACCATCACGCAGAGGTTGACGAGTCCCATCGCGTCACGCACGCGGCGGAGTGCCTCGCATTCGAGCGCGAAGCCATCCGCATAGGCCGGGTGCGCATAGCGTGAAGCGCCGCGGAAGCCGAGCATCGGGTTCGCCTCGTGTGGCTCGAACGCGGCACCGCCGATCAACTGGGCATATTCGTTGGTCTTGAAGTCCGACAGCCGGATGATGACCTGATTTGGATAGAACGCGGCAGCGATGGTGCCGACGCCCTCGGCCAGCGTGCGGACGAAGAACTCGCGCGGCGATGCGAAGCTGCGACTGAGCGTGCGGATGCGCTCCAGATCCGCCGCGGCGACCTTTTCAGGATGCACCAGTGCCATCGGATGTACGCCGATGTGTTCACCGATGATGAACTCCATGCGGGCCAGCCCCACGCCCTTGTTCGGCATCATCGCCGTGCGGAATGCAAGGTCCGGGTTGCCGAGATTCACCATCACCGCGGTCTTCGGCAGTTCCAGCGCGCTCGCGGACAGGTGGGTGACCTCGAACGGCACGGCACCCGCATAGACCGCACCCAGCTCGCCCCCGGCGCAGGAGACGGTAACCTCCATTCCGTTGGCCAAGGCCTGTGTGGCATTCTCGGTGCCGACCACCGCGGGGATGCCGAGCTCGCGTGCGACGATCGCCGCGTGGCACGTGCGCCCGCCGTGATCGGTGATGATGGCGCCGGCGGTCTTCATCACCGGCTCCCAATCGGGACTGGTCGAGCTGGCCACCAGCACCTCGCCGGGACGGAAACTTGGCAGGTCCGCGGCATCGGCGACGACGCGCACGATGCCGCTGCCAATCTTTTCGCCGACCGCCTTGCCGCTGACGAGCACCGCCGCACTGCCCTTCAGCGCGTAACTCTCGAACACGCCGGTCACGCGCCGCGACGCGACTGTTTCGGGCCGTGCCTGCACGATATACAGCTTGCCGTCGTCGGCATCTTTCGCCCATTCGATGTCCATCGGCTCGGCATGGCCGGCGTGCGCGGAGTAGTGGTCCTCGATGTGGATGGCGTACTCCGCCAGATTGAGCACCTCCTCATCCGCAAGGCAGAAACGCGTGCGTTCCGCCGCATCGGTCGGGACGTTGCGCGTGCTGGATCCGACATGGCCCTCCGCGTAGGTAAGGCGAAGCTGCTTCTGGCCGAGTGTACGGCGCAGCACGGCGCGATGACCCTGCCGGAAGGTCGGCTTATGCACGTAGTATTCGTCCGGATCGATCTTGCCCTGCACGACGTTCTCACCCAGACCGTAGGCGCCGGTAATGAACACCACATCGCGGAATCCGGACTCCGTATCCAGCGTGAAGATCACACCACTGCTCGCCCGGTCGGAGCGAACCATCTTCATCACACCGACCGACAGGCTGACCTTGAAGTGGTCGAAGCCGTTGTTCACCCGATAGACGATGCCGCGGTCGGTGAATAAGGACGCGAAGCAAAGCCGGCATGCTTCGAACAGGTCGTCCGCGCCGCTGACATTAAGATAGCTCTCGTGCTGCCCGGCGAAGCTTGCAGTGGGCAGATCCTCGGCCGTTGCCGAGCTGCGAACTGCCACCGAGACTCCCGCCCCGTATTGCGACTCAAGCTGGCGATAGGCAGCGGCGATTTCCTGACGCAACACCGCGGTCCCGGTAGCGGCATAGACGATCGTGCGTGCCTGTTGGGCACGCTCGGACAGAACGGCCACGTCGGTAATGTCGCAACTATCCAGCAGTCCATGCAGCCGTGGCCAGGCGTCTGCTTGAGTCAACGCGTCCGCGTAGGCCTTGGCGGTCAAAGCGAAGCCGTTGGGCACCAGCACCCCAACGGCACCGAGTGTGCGGTACAACTCGCCCAGCGAGGCATTCTTGCCGCCGACCAGCGGCACATCCTCGAGCCCGATGCTGTCAAACCAGCGTACGTATTGCGACTCGTTCATGACAAGCGCCCCCGCTTATAGGAGATAAGAGTTATCTTCCGCCCGTTGACTCCCATTGACGTCAATCATGCCAGGCAGGAGTTGTGGCCCCCTGGCCGGCGATCGCCCGCTGTCTCGCGGCGGCTCGCCAGCCCAATCCCGGCATTCGGCTTCACGCCCGCGCACGACGCGGCGACCGCGCGCCGACCCCTGGGTTTCGGTCACGACGGTTCGCCGTCCTTCCGGCCTGGCATCGCGATGGAAATAGACGACGACCCAATCGCCGGTGCGGCCCAATTGATGCGCGCGGACCGTGTTGGAAAACAGTGCGGTGAAGTGCCAGGGCCCGCGCACCGTATGCAGCACCGGCAGCCACGCCTCACCGCCCGGGTTGAAGCGCTTCGGCGCGATCTTGCGCAATGTGCCGCTCGCGGCCTTTTCGCGATACTCGCGATCGACCTGTAGCAGTACGGCAACCTCCGGCTCCTCGGCGACGCGCGGAACGGGCGGCCTGATCCGGGCAAGCAACTCGGCCAGGGCGCTGCGCACCATCGCGATGCGCCGCGCACCGAAGCCAGGCACCTGTTGCAGGCGTCCGTCATGCGCGGCGAACTCCAGCGCCTCCAGCGAATCGAGATGCAGCGTCTGCTGGATCGTGTGGGCCAGCGCCGGCCCGATGCCGGGAACGGAGCAGAACAGCGCCTCCGGGTCGGCTTCGCCCTTCAACCGCTCCAGGAAGCCCCATCGTCCGGTCGAGAGCATTTCCGCAACCGCACCGGCAATCGACGACCCGACGCCAGGGATCGCTTCCAGCGCCGCATGGCCACCAGCCTCCGCCATGTCCCGGATGTCGGTATCCAGGTATTCGATCGCATCGCCGGCGCGGCGGTAGGCCGAAATGCGAAACGGGTTGGCGCCTTGCGCCGCAAGCAGGGTCGCCGCCTGGCGCAACCGGGAGGCAATCCAGCCATTGCTCCGCCCTGGCGGCGTCCCCTTGCTCAGCTCACACACCGGCTCGGCGGCTTCCCGCCGACCGGATGGCTGCATCAGGGGTAGCTCACCCGGCATCGCCCGGGAGTGCCGCAGCGCGGAGTTCGTACAGGCCCTTGTGCAGGCAGTTGTGCAGGTCGGTCTCGGTCCACAGGTTGTCGGCGATGTCGTCGTCGGTCAGCGCCTGTGCCGTGGCGATGGCCACGTCCCAGTCCAGTACCGCGGCATCGCCGCGGCCGATCTCCAGGACCACCCAAAGTTTCTCCCGTGTGTCGCGTGGCAGCTCGATGATCGCCTGGCGCAGCGCGACGAATACGGGCTGGCTCGCCAGCACAGCGTCCAGAACGAGGCGGCCTGCCGGATTGTGTTCGCCGCGGGCGGGCTTCGGCTCGCCCAGAGCGGCGTCCGGCACTTTCTCCAACAGCAGGTCGCGGACCTTGCGTGCATCCGATGCCAGATCGGCAATGTGGCGCGCCTCCAGCACCTCCAGCTCATGCAACAGGTGACGTTGCTCAGCCATGGCGTGGCCTCCTTGGTTCGGCCGGGGTTTCCATCTCGCCTTCCGGCGTCATGCGATGCACCGCGGCGGGCAGCAGCCGCGCCAGGTGCACGAGAAAATCCTCCGACGTCAGCCCGGCCAGCGTCGCCAGATCCTCCACCCGTTCCTCGCCGAGGACGCGCCGCAGGTCGACTGTGCTGATCGGCAGGTTCGGCCCGTTGCCGATCCAGGAGGCCATGATGTCTGCGAGCCCGGCCTCGGTGAACCGGTCCGCCAGCTCGGGCAGCGACCCTCGTTCGCCGCCGAGCAATGCCACGAGCGCGGCACCGATCGGGGGGAGCCCTTCGTCGGGCAGGCGCCGTAGATCCTCGATCACTTCATGGACCAGTCGCATGGCAGAGCCTCCGCGACCCTCGGGGGCAACCCCGAGTCGGTTGCATCCTTCTTAGGGGTACGTGCGGCTTCGGGCATTGATGTGGGTCAAGCCTTCGCTGTTCGTGGGTCGGGGTTGATCTGGCCGCGGACAAGGAACTGATCTGGCCGCCTGAGACCGACGACGACCCGCCCGGGCTCGAGCTTGTCGGCGAGCTACGCGCATGCCGCCGCCGGAGTGAACGGTGCAACCGCCGGAGGAAGGCCGCAGGCGCCTGTCCGGCGCTGGCCATCGCCGTCAGCTCGGCCAAGTACGGCGCAGGGGCAAAGCCGCTGGCCTTCTCTCGGTCCATCCGATCGCCGCGCCTTGCACCCTTGCGCCGGATCGGCCATCCATCCCACCCCGATCAACGAGCGCCCGACCCCTCCATGCACCGTATCCTCTCCGGCATCCAACCCACCGGCATTGCCACGCTCGGCAACTATCTCGGCGCCATCCGCAACTGGGTGGCGTTGCAGCGCGAGCATGACTGCCTCTATTGTGTGGTCGATCTGCACGCGATCACCGAGTGGCAGCAGCCGCAGGAGCTGACCCGGCAGACTCGCGAGATGACGGCGGTGCTGCTGGCCTGCGGCATCGATCCGCAAAAGCACATCCTGTTCCTGCAATCGGCGGTGCCCGCGCATGTGCGGCTGAGCTGGATCTTCAATTGCGTCGCGCGCATCGGCTGGCTCAACCGCATGACGCAGTTCAAGGACAAGGCCGGCAAGGACCGCGAGAACGCATCGGCCGGGCTGTACGTCTATCCGAACCTGATGGCAGCGGACATCCTGGTCTATCACGCGACCGCGGTGCCGGTGGGCGAGGACCAGCGGCAACACCTGGAGCTGGCCAACGACATCGCGCAGAAGTTCAACCACGACTACGGGGTGGAGTTCTTCCCGCGGATCGAGCCGCTGATCCTGGGCCCGGCCGCGCGCGTGATGAGCCTACGCGACGGCACGAAGAAGATGTCGAAGTCCGACCCGTCGGACCAGAGCCGCATCAACCTGAACGACGATCCCGACACGATCGCGTTGAAGGTCCGTCGCGCCAAGACCGACCCCGAGCCGTTGCCGTCGGAGCCCGCCGGCCTGGAGAAGCGGCCCGAGGCACGCAATCTCGTCGGCATCTACGCGGCGATGGCCGATACCGACCACGAGGGCGTGCTGCGCGAGCATGGCGGCAAGGGGTTCGGCGCGTTCAAGGAGGCGCTCTCCGCATTGCTGGTCGAAAAGCTCCGCCCGATCGCGCTCGAAACGACGCGGTTGCTGGACGATCCGGCGCAGATCGATGCCGTGCTGCGCGACGGTGCCGCCCGCGCCGCGGCGATCGCCGATCCGATCGTGGCAGAGGCCGAGCGGATCGTCGGATTCCTGCGGCTGTAGGATCGCACTGTCATTGCGAGTTGACCACCGGCCGGCGGCCGACCCGCCCTGAATGAAACTGCGAGGTCGTCACGCGAAGGATACTCCCCCTCCCCTTGAGGGAGGGGGTTGGGGGGAGGGGTTCGTGCCGCGACCCTGCCCCACCCCCCAACCCCCCCCACCAAGGGGGGGGGGGGGAAAAAGGCGGGCAAACCCACCAGGTAAATAGAAGGGCGGTGCGCGCGCCGCCGGGGGGGCCAAATC
>JBEKNT010000226.1:0-10756 GCA_049522565.1 Acetobacteraceae bacterium | reverse complement strand
CCGATCGGGTTGCCGCCGTCCACCACGCCGTTGAACACGTCGCCCTGGTAGACGACCACGCGGTTGGCGGCGCCGGCGTGCAGCAGTATGGAGTCGTTGCCGCCGCTGCCGCTGATGGTCCCCAAATTCGCCACGGTGACCGCGCCGGGGCCGGTTTGTTGCACGCCGATCAAACCGCTGATCGTGCCGCCGCGATTGAGTACGGTGCCGCCGGCTTGCAGCAGGACGCCGCTGCCGGTGCCGGTGATCTGGCTGTAGTTGACGACCGTGCCGCCGCCGGGGCCGAGCACCACGCCGGCCGCGCCGGTGATGGTGCCGGCGTTGTAGATCGATCCGCCGGCCAGGATAGCGATGCCGGCCGTGGTACCGCCGATGCGGGCCTGGTTGTTCACGACGCCGAAGCCGCCGGAGATCTGCACGCCGTATCGGGCGCCGGAAATGCCGCCGTCGTTGTAGACGCTGCCGCCGTTGCTGAAGCTGACCGCTGCGGTCCCGGTTGGCAGGACGGTGCCGAAGTTCTTGAGGACGACGCCGGTTCCGGTGCCGATCACTGCGCCGTTGACGAGCGAGTTGTTGCGCAGTTCGCCGGAGTCGGCCAGCGTCACAGTGCCGCCCAGGGTGCCGTAGTTGCCCAGATAGCCGTACACCGTGAGCGTCGCGTTCGCGGCGATGGTGTTCGAGCCCGTGACGCCCCAATCGGCGCCGCTATCGACGGCGATCGAGGCGAAATTGATGAACTGGGTGCCGAGGCCGCTGATCGTGCCGGAGCCAAATCCCCCGCCAGACAAGCGCGACGTCAGCTCCAGCACGCTGGGGGTGGCGCTGCCCAGCGTGTTGCCGCCATCGACGATGCCGCTGAACGTGCCGCCTTGCGCGATGACCACGCGGTTGCCGGCGCCGGCGGCGAACCGCGCCGCGTCAGGCGAGCCCTCCACTGTGCCCGCGTTGATCAGCGTCGTGCCGGCGGCGAAGATGTTGCCGGCGACGTTCCAATAGGCCGACGGATTGACCTGAATCTCGCCGAACCCGGTGTACTGCGTACCGAAACCGGTCAGCGTCCCGACAGTGGGACCGGAGGCTCCCAGTTGCAGTTCGCTGGAAGAGCCGCCACCGCTGACCGTGCCGCCGAACACGGCATCGGGATACAGCACCACCACGTTCGAGAAGCCGGCGGCAAGCGACACAGCGCCGTCGATGGTCCCGGCATTGCTGACCTCGGCGGCGGCCGGCGCGGCCGAGATGGCACCGGTGATCGTTCCGCCGACGTCGTTCAAGATCGTGCCGCCGGCCAGGGTCACGTTCCCGTTCAGCAAACCGGTGTTGGCCAGTTCGCCCGAGACGGTCAGCGTTGCGCCGGGCGCGATCGTGTTGCTTCCGGTCAGGCTCCAATAGGCCCCTGCATCGACGGTGATCTGCGAGAAGTTGGTGAACTGCGTGCCGATGCCAGACAACGCAACGAACCCGCTGCCGCCCGCCAGTTCGAGCACGCTGGGGGTGCTGCTGCCGATCGGGTTGCCGCCGTCCACGGTGCCGCTAAATGTGCCACCCTGATCGATCACCACGCGGTTTCCGGCGCCCGGGCTGAACGCCACCGCCGTGCCACCGGAACCGCTCAGCGTACCGGCGTTGGTGACGGTCATGCCGGCGGCGAATGTGTCGTTGGTGAGATACCAGCTTGCGCCGGGATCGACGGTGATCTGGCTGAAATCGGTGATCTGCGTGCCGAGCCCGCTTAGCGTCCCGGTCGATCCACCGCTCGCCAGTTCCAGCGTGCTGGGATCGGCGCCGCCGACTGGGTTGCCGCCATCCAGCGAGCCGAGAAATACCCCGGTCGGGTCGTCCACGACGCGGTTGCCAGGGCCCGGGTCGAACACCACCGATCCGCCGATCGTGCCGGCATTGGTCAGCGTGACGCCACTGGGAATGAGGTCCGGGTTGAAGGCCCAGTAGGCGCCCGGATCGACGACGATTTGGGCGAAGTCGATGAACTGGCTGGCCAGCCCGCTGAGCGTGCTGGAGCCGGCCACCGTTCCGGCAGCCAGTTCCAGCACGCTTGGAGTGCCGCTGCCGATGGCGTTGCCACCATCCACCGTGCCGATGAACAACGCCCCGGGATCGGCCACCACGCGATTCCCGGCGCCGGGCGCGAACAGCACCGCAACGCCGTTGGAACCGTCGAGCGTCCCGGCGTTGGTCAGCGTGCTGCCGGCAGTGACCGTGTCGGTGCCGTTGAGTACCCAGTAGGCGCCGGCATCGACGATGACCTGCCCGAAGCCGGCGAATTGCGAGCCCAGGCTGTTCAGCGTGCCGGCGGAAGCGGCTGATGCCAGCTCCAGCGCCCCTCCGTTGCCGAGGACGCCGCCGACGATCGAGGCTCCCGGCTCCAACACGAGCCGGTCCGCATAGCCTGGCGCGAAGACGATTGCGTCGGTGCTGCCGGCGATGGTGCCGGAATCCGTCACGGTGGCGAAGCTGTGGCTTACCTGCACGCCATACGTGCCGCTGATCAGGCCGGCATTGGTGACCGCGCCCTGGCCAGCCCGGTAGCCGAGGATGTAGGTCACGCCATAGCTGTTGGTATAGGTGTCGGCCGCGCCGGAGATTTCCACACCCGGGCCGGCCCCGCCGGAAATCGTGCCGCTCGCCTGGTTGACGAGTGTGCCGCTTAGCAACAGTTCGACGCCCAGGTCGCTGCCGGCGATGCTGGCGGCGTTCACGATCGTGCCGCCGCCGGGCACCACGTAGCTGGACACCTCGGCGCCGGTGCTGCCGCTGATCGTGCCGCCCGACTGGTTGGTCAGAACGCTGTCGGAGGTCAGGTAGGCGCCGGTGCTGCCGGTAATCGTTCCGGCATTCAGCAGCGTGGCGTCGCCGCTCATCCTGACGCCGTTGCTGATGATGCCTGCCGTCTGATTCGTGAGGTAGCCCTGCGACAGGTAAACACCCTGCTCATCGCCCGTGATGCTGCCGGCATTGACCACCGTGGCTGGACCGGTCGCCCAGACGCCCCAGACGTTGGCTTCTATCGTGCCGCCGGACTGGTTGGTGAGGGTGCCGCCCTCGAACAACTGCACGCCTTTTTCGCCGCCGCCGATCGTGCCGTAATTCACCACCGTCGCGGCACCATCGACCGCGACACCAAAATAGCCGGTGATGAGGCCCGACGATTGGTTGGTCAGCAGGCTGTTCTGGCCCAGGTCCACGCCCTGGTGGAAGGCGGCCACGGTGTTAGAGATGATGCTGCCGTAGTTCACCACCGTGCTGCCGCCGTAATCGCTGACGGCCGCCGCGCCGGTGATGGTGCCGCTGCTCTGGTTGGTCAGCACATCGTCGCTGCGGAGCTGCACCCCCACGTCGCCGGCGGCAACGCCGCCGAAATTGACGATCGTGCCAGGCGCCTTGAGGAAAATGGCCGTCGCGCCGCCGGTGACCGTACCGCCCAACGCGTTGGTGACGGTCCCGCCGGCCTTCAGTTCGATGCCGTAAGTGCCGCCGCCGATGCTCGCGGTGTTGAGGATGCTGCCGGCGGCACCGGCAACATAGACGCCGTTCGCGCCGCCATAGATGACCGCCCCGGCGCCGCTATTGGTGACGCCGATCCCGTTGCTCGCGCTGATGCCGAACGTCGCGCCGCGGACCGTGCCCGCGTTCACCACCGTGTCGCCGCTGCCGCTTGCGCCGACGGCGGTACTGGCGGCAGTGCCGATCGTGCCGAGATTGGTCAGGGTGAAATCGTCGCTGCCTATCGCAAAGCTCGCAATCGAGCCAGTGTTGGTCGTGCCGGACATGCGACTTCCTTTGCGCGCCGGCACGTCCCAGGGCGCGCAGGCTGCGTGCTGTTGATGCGGTACGGACGGCCGCTCTGCGCAACCGGCAGCGAATCGACTCGTCCTGATGGCGGCAATCTGCCCGGTCCGGCCACGCGGCGCTTCCAGCCGCGTGCACCGGCGTTTCTACCTGCGTGCAATCCGTTAGTCCGGCGGCAGGTCCCGCGCAGCGGCGCGCAGATCGCCCGGCGATGCGCCGAACGCCGCCTGGAAGGCGCGGTAGAATCCCGACAGGCTGTTGAAGCCCCAGGCAAAGGCGATGTCGGTGACGGACCGGTTGCGATCGATCAGCAGCGTCGCGCGGCACTCCTCCAGCCGTCGCCGCAGGATGTGACGCGCCACGCTGGTCCCGGTAGGTTCGAACACGGTGTGGAGCGATCGTAGCGACAAGCCCAGCGCCGTGGCGACGCGGGCCGGCGACAGATGCGGATCCGTCAGGTGGCGCTCGACATATTGCTTTGCCTGCACCCGGCGAGCCTCGTTGGCCGCCTCCGGTTGCTCGTCAGATGGCGTGCCGAAGGCAATGCCGATCAACCGGTAAAGCGTGTGCGCCACCTGATCCAGCGTGTCCGGCGTCATATTGACGGCCTCGCGTCCCAGCACGTCGAGATAGGCCGCGAGCAATTTTTCCACCGCGTTGGTCGCCGCGAGCTTTCGCAGTATCGGGCGGCCCGACGCCGGCAGATAGGGCGCCAATGCCTCCTTCGGTATCAGCCAGACCTCGTGGGTAAAGTTGGCCGTTAACGGCAGCGTTTCGAACGGCAGGTCGAGATCGGAAATCAGGATATCGCCGTTCGCTGTGGTGAACTGCTGTCCGCCCCGGCGGAACCAGGAACCTGCACTGTATTCCCGATAGATCGAGCAGGATTGCCGGGGATGGCGGGCAATTTCCCGCGTATTGCGGCCAACGCGGCAGGCACTGACTTGCTTGTACTCCACACGAAGGAGCGGTCCTACGACCTGGCGCGACACGTGCGCATGGAAGGGCGCCGAATTGTCGTCGCGCTCGGGCGTCAGTCCTAACGGCTGACAACAAGCCTCGCGCCAGAAGTCGAAACGTTCGGCTTCCGGGACCTCGTCGGTGGATACCTCGATTGGCGCGGTTGTGGCGTACGTGGTCCTGACTCCATTCCCCGCCTCAGTGTGGGGCGTGGGGGCGGCGCATCGTTAGGCAAGGTGTCCCAAATTCCTATGCAGCGCGTGCCAGACCGGGTAGACTACATCGTGGTATGTAACGACATGTCACGGCAGTTGGTTGCTGACCGAACGGGATGAGGAGCAAGACCATGCCCCCACGGCCGGGGCCCACGCTACCGGTTGGACGGTATTTCAACTTGTCCACTGGCCTTGTCGCGCCGGGGGATCGCCGGGCGTTCTGGCGCGACATGGCGCTGAACCGAACCGAGGCGGACTTTCCGCCGGATGGCCAGCCGCGCGGATTTTCCGCCCAGGTGCGCGGCTTTCTCGGCATCGCCAGCGAGTTGCGCGAGGGCCGATCCGATGCCGTGATCATGCGACGCAGCGCGGCGCGCTGCCGGCGCGATGGCATCGACGAGATCATGATCAGCTACCTCGTCAGCAGCGACGGACCCGGCCAGTATTGCAAGGGCGACACGGCGTTCAGCATTCCGATTGGCGCAGCCGTGGTCAATGACTCGATGGTGCCGTTCACCGTGGCGATGCGCCGCTATCGCTCGATCAATTTTCGTTTACCGCGCACCGCGGTGGCGCGTGCCATCGGCGGCGACCCGGCGGTTCTCGCCGGCCGGCTGCTGTCGGCGACGCCGCTGAACCGGCTGTTGTTCAGTTGTTTCACCCAGTTTGTCGATACGCTGGAGGAGATGGACGACGCGGGGCGCCAGGTCGCCTTGGACGCCGCGACGGAGTTCGCGCTGGCTGCGTTGCGTCTGGAAACGCGGGCCGGGGTCTGGGAAGAAGGCGCGCATGGCAACGGGCTGCGGCAGGCGGCGCAGCGCTTCGTCGAAGGCAACCTGCACCGCCAGGACCTGAACCCCGATATGCTGGCGCGGGCATTGCGCTGCTCCCGCACCCATCTCTATCGCCTGTTTGCCAGCAACGGTGGCACGGTGATGGGATATGTGCGCGAGGTTCGCCTGGAGCGCAGCCGCGCGATGCTGGCCGACGCCGCCAGCCGCCTGACGATCGGCGAGATCGCGCTGCGCTGCGGCTTCGACGATCCTTCCGCTTTCAGCCGCAGCTTCCGCCGCCGTTTTGGCTGTCAGCCCGGGGAGGTGCGACGGGAGTCGCGCAACGCCGAGCGGTGAATCAGCGTGCGCGGCGGCGGCGGCGTTGCAGCAGCAGACCGGTCAGGCCGACGGCGAGCACGCCGCAGCCGGGTTCGGGCATACTGGTCAGGTTGGCGCCGTCGAAGCTCGAGAGCGCGGTGAAGGGCGTTCCGTTGCTGCCGGGCGGGGGCTCGGTGCCGAAGTTCAGTTGGTCCAGCGGGATCTGGGTCGGACTGAGCATGAAGCCGACATTCGACAACGTCGCATTGCCGGCCGTGTAGAGCTGCGGCGCGAAGCTCGGCGGCGTGCCGCCCGTGTAGGGAACTTCGAACCACTGCCCCACGGTTTGGCCGTTGCTGGTCACGTCGGCAAAGAACGTCACATAGTTGACGGTGCCAACGCCCAGCGTTGGTGCGTTCACTGTCAGGCTCGGTAACTGGGTCTTGGTCGCGTTGTTCGACCATGCCTGCGACAGCACCTTGAACGAGGGCCCGCTGCCGTTCGCGGCGGTGGGGTCGAGGCCGAAATGCGGGTCGCCATTGCCGGAGCCGCCGTAGCTGAACGTGTAGCCGGGCAGGATCGGATTGCTGCCGGTGAACGTGACGAGCGTGTTGCCGCCGCTGGCTGTCGCGGTCACCGTGGAGGTGCCGCTGCCGCTGAAATAGTTCTGATTGACGTAGTAGAACGGGTTTACCGTGGCGTCGGTCTGCATGGCCGTCGTGTCGATCGACGCGACGATGTTGCCCTGGAGCAGGATGCTGAACGAGGTGCCTTGCGAGCCGACAAGCGTCTCGAATTCGTTGAAGTCCTCGGCGCGTGCCGTGCTCGCGCAGAGTGTGCCAATGGCAGTCGCGGCGAGGAACATGTAGCATATTCGCATCGGCGCCTCCCGTTAGGCCGGGACGGGCGAACGACGACGAGGCAGACCGCGCCCGGCGTTGATATTTGCCAAGGACTTTGGGACTATGCCGTGCGGCGGTCAAGCAGAATTGACGCCAGGGTTGTCATTGAGCGATTCTTCCGGCTGGCCGAAGCTTGCGTGCAACCGGGACGTGTCAAAGGAGTAATAAATGCCACTTGAATCGATCGCCACCAGCGAGCTGGACGCGGCGGATGCCGCCTGGCAGGCGCGCGTGGACCTGGCGGCGGCCCATCGGCTGGCCGTGATGCATGGCCTGCATGAGGGCATTTTCAACCACCTCACCCTGCGCGTGCCCGGCCAATCGGATCGTTACTATCAAATCCCGTTCGGCCTGCACTGGTCGGAAGTGACCGCGAGCTGCTTCATGGAAGTGGATTATGACGGGGTGCGGCGCGCCGGCGAGGGCGAGATCGAACAGTCCTGCTACTGCATCCATGCGCCGATGCACCGCGACCTGCCGCAAGCGGCCGCGGTGTTCCACACCCACATGCCGCACGCCAGCGCGCTGGCGCGGCTGGAGGATCCGCGCATCCTGCCGATCGGTCAGACCGAACTCGGCACGATGATGGATGTGGTCTACGACGACACCTATACCGGCCCGGCGTTCGATCCGGCGGAGGGCGCGCGGCTGGCCGGCATGACCGGCGACAAGACCGTGCTGATGATGGCCAATCATGGCGTCGCCACGCTCGGGCGCAGCGTCGCCGAAGCGTATGACCGGCTGTACTATCTCGAACGCTCGGCGCAGGTGCAGCTCTATGCCATGTGGACCGGCCGGCCGTTGCGCTATCTGCCGCAGGCGGTGGTCGAGACCACGCTGCGGGAATACGCCACGCCGCGGCACTACGGTGGCCGTCCGTCCTGCGAATGGCACTTCGCCGCGCTGAAGCGGCAGTTGGATCGGAAAGAGCCCGACTACAAGGAGTAAGCAACGCGTGAGGAGGTGAGCGGCGAGGGAGGTGCACACACCTCTCCCGCTGCGTGGGAGAGGTGTACAAGTACATCGATTCCGTGCAACCGCTCATATCGAGAGGGTGTCACCGAGAGTCGCCGCGCCGGGTCCGAGCGCCTCCCCATATGAGTCGTTCCAAGGAAACGCTGTACTAGTACGCGCTATCGTTGGAACGCGACCCGCTGATTTTGGGTACTAAACTCCCAGATGGCTCTTCATCACGGCGGGATCGGCGTGCAGTTCGTCCGGCGTGCCGGTCCACACCACGTGGCCGTTGTTCAGCACGTAGACCCGATCGGCGAAGCTCAGCGCCGCCACGACATTTTGCTCGACCACCACGATGGTGCGGCCCTGCTGCGCCAGTTCGCGGCTGACCCGCACCAGGTCGCGCACGATCAGCGGCGCCAGGCCCTCGAACGGCTCGTCCAGCAGGATGACCCGGGCGTCGCGGATCAGCGCCCGTGCGATCGCCAGCATCTGTTGCTCACCGCCCGACAGCGTGCGTCCGCCGGAGCGCCGCCGCTCGGCCAGCCGAGGAAACGCCGCATAGACCCGATCCAGGCTCCACGCGCTCGGCGCGGTCAGTGCGGCGAGGCGCAAATTCTCCTCCACCGTCAAGCCGCCGAAGATCGCGCGCTCCTCCGGCACAAGCTGCATGCCCATCCGCGCGATCTCGTAGGGCGGCAGGCCGTGGATCGGCTTGCCGTCCAGCCGGATGCTGCCGCTGCCCGGCGCCAGCACGCCCATGATGGTGCGCAGCGTCGTGGTCTTGCCGGCGCCGTTGCGCCCCAGCAGCGCCACCACCTCGTTCTGTTCCACGCGCAGCGACACGTCGAACAGGATGTGGCTGTCACCGTAGAAGCTGTTGATCGCCTCGACCTCAAGCAGGCTCATGGACCTCGCGCATGCCTCCGAGATAGGCGTCCTGCACCGCCTGGTTGCGCTGGATCTCGTCCGGGTTGCCTTCGGCCAGCAGCCGGCCTTCGTAAAGCACCGTGATGCGCTCGGCGAGTTCGAAGATCGCGTCCATGTCATGCTCGACAATGACCAGCGTGCGGTCGCGGCCGATCTCGCGGATCAGCGCGCGCGTGCTGACGCGTTCAGCCGGGCTCATGCCGGCCAGCGGCTCATCCAGCAGCAGCACGTTCGGACCGGTGGCGAGCGCCATGCCGATCTCCAGCCGCCGCTTCTCGCCGTATGCCAGCACATGCGCCGGCAACTCGGCGCGCACACCGAGGCCGACCGTGGACAGCGCCGCCTCCACCTGTTGCTCTACCTCGGGGATGCAATCGCCACGTCGCAGCACGTCGAGCCGAAACGCGCCGCGCCGCCGGGCGAGCGCCGCGATCCGCAGGTTCTGCCGCGCGGTCAGATCGAGAAACAGCGTGTTGAGCTGGTTGCTTTTGCCGATTCCAAGTTGCGCGGCACGAGTCGCGCCGAGGCCGGTGATGCGGCGGCCGAACAGATGCACCGCGCCCTCGGTGGGGCGCACCTCGTCGAGCAACATCTTGAACAGTGTGCTCTTGCCGGCGCCATTCGGCCCGATCACGGCATGGATCGAATTCGGTCGCACGGCAAACGAGACGTGGTCCACCGCACGCAAGCCGCCGTAGTGCTTGGCCAGACCATGCGTCTCCAGCGCTGGCGCATCCGGGCGGGCGCGCACCAGCGGCGCGGTCAGCGGCATTGTCGCGTCCAGCGGCACAATGGCGGCGGACGCGCCGGCCGGCTCCTCGGTCAGCGGCGGGGCGCCACGCAGCCAGCGGTGGCGGATCTCGCCGGCGATGCCACGGCGCAGGAAGATGACCAGCACAACGAAGATCACCCCGAGGATCAACTTCCACAGGGCACCCACGCCGGGGATGAGCTGGAGGTTGTCGCGCAGCCACAGCCAGACCGCGGCGCCTACGGTGGGACCGATCAGCGTACCGACGCCACCGATGACCGTTTGCACGACAAGCTGGCCCGAGGTGTCGAGCGAGAACGCGTCGGGCGGCATGAAGCTCTGGAACACGCCGAGCAATCCGCCCGCCAGGCCGGCGAACATTGCCGCAATGACGAACACCGCCAGTTTGTAGCGTGGCACGGCATGGCCGAGCATGGCGGCGCGCGCGGTGTTCTCCTTGATGGCGCGCAGGATGGCGCCGAACGGCGAGTGCACGATGCGGCGCGCGAGCATGAAGCTGGCAAAGAAGAACGCCGCCAGCAGCCAGTACATCGGCTGGCCGGTGTGGATGCGGACGGCATGCGCGCCGAAGCCGAGCGTCGGTTCCGGCACGCCGGGCAGGCCGTTCTCGCCGCCGGTGTAGTCGCGCAGCGGGCTGAACTCGAGGAAATATGCCATCTGGCCGAACGCCAGCGTGATCATGGCGAAGTAGATGCCGATGCGGCGGACGGCGAACCAGCCGACCGGCAGGCCGAACAGCCCGGCCGCGATGGTGCCGATGGCGAGCGCCAGCCAGACGCTGCCGACGATGTTGTTCAGCAACAGATAAACCGCGACGAAGCCGCCGGTGCCGTAGAATGCGGCCTGGCCGAATGACAGCAAGCCGGTCCAGCCGAACAGCAGGTCGAAGCCGATGCCCAGGATGCCCCAGTCGAGCGTGCGCTCCATGAAGTCGAACGAACCGCCGAGATGCGGGAACACGAACGGCATCGCCACCAGCACGACGGCGAGCGCGATCTCGGGCAGGAACGGGGGGCGGGTCATAGAGTGGACTCCTCCCCCTCCCCTTGAGGGAGGGGGTTGGGGGGAGGGGTGCGTACTGCGGACAACGGCGGTTGGACGCACCCCTCCCCCCAACCCCCT
>JBEKNT010000225.1:0-10809 GCA_049522565.1 Acetobacteraceae bacterium | reverse complement strand
CCGCTTCCTGGAACGTGCCTGACATAACCTCTCCCGCGAGAGCGGGAGAGGTCACGACGCGAAGCGTCGAGGGTGAGGGCGATCGGGTCGGCAAACCGCCCTTCTATCACCGCCGTGCAATCCCCAGGTCCGCCATCTCACGTGAGCCGAACTCATGCGATTGGTGAGAAATCATCGCTACAGGCCGCCGCGCCACGCGCCTATCTGCCGGCGCGAACCGCAGCTCCAGGGACCGCCATGACCCGCGCCTTCAGCCGCCTCGCCTACACCGCATCGGTGCGTGCCGCGCAGCAACGCAACGGCGCGCGCGACCATAGTGCGCGCATGGCGCAGCGTCCGCCCGAGCGCGACTCGCTGCCCGAGGACATGCAGGCGCGCATCGCCCACGCCAACAGCGTCATCATCGGCACCGCCAGCCTGGAGGGCTGGCCGCATCTGCAACATCGCGGCGGTCCGCGCGGCTTCATCAAGCTGCTGGGGCCGCGGTCGCTGGCCTTCGCCGACTACGCCGGCAACCGGCAATACATCACCGTCGGCAACCTCGCCGAAAACGACCGCATCTTCCTGCTGCTGATCGACTATGCGGCGCGCACGCGGCTGAAGATCTGGGGCCGTGGCCGCGTGGTCGAGGACGATCGCGCCCTGCGCGAACATGTGCGCGACGCCGATTACGCGGCGCGGGTCGAGCGGGTGATTCGCATCGACGTCGAAGCCTGGGACACCAATTGCAGCAGCCACATCCCGCATTTGGTGCCGGCCGACGGCTGAGCCGTCCGCGGCCGTCCCGCCAACCTAGCCGGGGCCGGCGACGGTCCGGCATACCTCCCGCGCTTCCGGCGCGGTGCGGAAATGCCGGCCCGGTCGCTGCATCAGGAGGAGCGAGGACGCTCCATCCCGGTCGCTACTTTTTGTCTATTCCGGGTGGACGCCAAACATGAAGAACGACCTGCCGCCGGACACCGCGTCGGCATAGCCGCGTCTCCGGGTGCGGCGGGCGGAGACCATGGACGCGCCGTCTGCCTCGGTGCCAAGGCTCGCATCATGCCGTGCGCGGGCCGCCACGGAACGCGCCCTGTCCGGATCGAACCTGCCGAACATGAACACTGGTTGTTTGTCGGAAGGACGGGGATACGCGTGACCAGCAAAACTCTTGCCGGGCAGCACCCGTGCCAAATGCTTGTCGCCCATAGCAATCTATCCTTTCGAAAAGTCGCGACACGAGAGGCTAACGGATCGAGGTTAGGACAAGGTTAAGAACGTGCCGTGAACAAGCGCGATACTTGGTGACGATCCCCTGGCATGCGCAACCTGCACCGGACGCAGGTCTGCAAAGGCCAAATCAGCGCCCGCTCTAGGCGACCGTGGCTTGCCGGGCACCATTTGGCCTGCGCGACGCAGCCTTGCGGGCCGTCCTGCGCCCCGATCCTTTGCCCCATAAACGCCGGCGGGTGCCTGGGTCGCCGAGGCGCCGCGTCACTGGCTCGCGGCCTTCAGCGCGGCGCCCAGCCGGCGGGCCGCGTCGGCCGCCAACGGCACCGGGGTGCCGGAAAAGCCGAGCACGATGCCGCTCATGCGCGGTGGTCCCGCGTAGTAGGCCCGCAGCGGCGCTACCGCCAAGCCGCGCGCCCGGCAGGCGCGCACCGCGGCGGCCTCATCCATCCCGTCCGGCAGGCGCGCGACCATGTGCAGGCCGCCAGGCGCGGGCATGGTCAGCAGCGCGGGCGCATGCCGCACCAGGGCGGCGAGTACCGCACCGCGCCGATGGGCGTATTCCGTGCGCATCCGCCGGATATGCGGCGCCAGCAGCCCCTGGCGCATGAATTCGGCCAGCACCGCCTGGGTCAACGCGTCGGTGCCGCGGTCGAGCAAGGTGCGCAGCCGGACGAAGGCGGCCACCAGCGGTGCCGGCACCACGGCGAAGCCCAGCCGCAGCCCGGGCGCGAGCGTCTTGCTGAAGGTGCCGCAGTAGATCACCCGGCCCGACCGATCCAGGCTGGCGAGCGGCGGCAGCGGCCGGCCCTCCCAGCGAAACTCGGAGTCGCAGTCGTCCTCCAGCACCCAGGCGTTAGCGCGGGTTGCCCAGTCCAGCAGTGCCAACCGCCGGCCGATCGGCAGCGCGCCGCCCAGCGGCGTGGCGTGCGACGGCGCGACCAGCGCCAGCCTCGCCTGCGGCGCAAGGCGGATGCCGGCGGCGACGTCCAGCCCCTCGGTATCGCTCGGCACCGGCACGGGCGCCGCGCCGGCCGCGATCAGCGCGCCGCGGCCGGCGATGTAGCCGGGGTCCTCGACCCAGGCGGCATCGCCGGGATCCAGCAGCAGTTCCGCGGCGATGCGCAGCGCCTGCTGGGTGCCGGCGGTGACGACGATGCAGCCGGGATCGGCGGCGAGGCCGCGGGTCGCCGCCAGATGCGCGGCGATCTGCGCACGCAGGTCGTGCAGCCCCTGCGGCGGGGGGTAGCCGGCGCACTCCGCCGGCAGCGCCTTCAGCACGCGGGCGGTGCAGCGCGCCCAGGCGGCGACGGGGAACAGGTCGGGCGCCGGCAGGCCGCCGGCCAGCAGCATGCCCGACCCGGCATCGCGCGTGGTCGCGGTGACCGGCACGGCGGCCAGCAGAGCACCCCGCCGCGACAGGGCGCTGGCCGCGGTGGCCGGCGGGGCGGCCTGAGCGGGGGCGGCGTCCGGCAGATCGGGGGCCACATAGGTGCCGCTGCCGGTGCGTGCGCGGACGTAGCCCTCGGCGGCCAGGCGTTCATAGGCGAGCACCACGGTCTGCCGCGCCACGCCCAGTTCGCTGGCCAGCGCGCGCGTCGGCGGCAGCCGCGAGCCGGCGGGCAGGGATCCGGCCAGGATGCCTTGGCGGAGCCGGTCGAACACGGCCTGCTGCCGGGTTTGGTCTGGTGCGAGCATGATGGTTGACCGAGGGGCTTTGGACCAATCGGGCAACCTAAGCAGAATTGAGCCGTTTGGAGAAGGCGAAGCTTGCAAAGACGCCAAAAGCGGCCCGTTGGGGTGCTGTGCCCCAGGCCGCTTGTGTCGTTGTCGCCCCGACGGGATTAGCCCGGGCGGGGCGTGGACGAGGTCAGAAGCCTTCGCGTTCCAGCCGCTTGCGCTCCAGCTTGCGGGCACGGCGCACCGCCTCCGCGGCTTCGCGGGCGCGCCGCTCGGACGGTTTTTCGTAGTGCCGCCGGAGCTTCATCTCGCGGAAAATCCCCTCCCGCTGCATCTTCTTCTTGAGCGCCTTGAGCGCCTGATCGACGTTGTTGTCACGCACGAGGACTTGCACTTGGCCGCCTGCTCCTTCCACCTCGCCGCCCCCGCCGACCGGGAACGCGCGAAAAATCCCGCCTCGGGGTGTCCCGACGCGGGGCGGGGGCTATAACACGGCTCCCGAAGGGCGCCAAATCGTATTCGCGGAGAGCGCATGGCCATCCTGAAAATCGCCCGCATGGGCCACCCCGTGCTGTTGCAACGCTGCGAGCCGGTGGCGGACCCGGGTGCGCCGGAAATCCGCCGCCTGGTGGCCGACATGATGGAGACGATGGAGGACGCGCCGGGCGTCGGCCTGGCGGCGCCCCAGGTCTATGTGCCGCTGCGGCTGTTCGTGTTCCGGGTTCCCGGGGAGCGGCGGGAGGACGATCCGGACGACCTGCCGCTCGGCAACACGGTGCTGATCAATCCGGAACTCGAGCTGCTGAGCGACGATCGCGTGCTGAACTGGGAGGGCTGCCTGTCGATCCCGGGGATGCGGGCCGGCGTGCCGCGGGCGCCGCGGGTGCGCTACCGCGGCGTCGATTGCGACGGCAACGTGGTGGAACGCGCGGCGTCCGGCTTCCACGCCAGGATCGTGCAGCACGAATATGACCATCTGGACGGGATTCTTTATACCATGCGGATGACCGATTTCCGCCTGTTCGGCTTCAACGAGGAGCTGAGCCGGCTTGCCGCGGCGCGCGGCCAATGATCGCCCCGCCCGAGCGCAGCCCGGAGCGGGACGCGGCGCTGGAAGCGCTGCTGCCGCATGTGCCGTTCGACGGCTGGACGTATCGCGCGCTGCGCCTCGGCCTCGTGTCGATCGGGGTGCCGCGGGAGGAGGCCGAGCTGCTGTTCCCCGGCGGTGCGGCCGACATGATCGAGGCGTTCTGCGATTGGGCCGACCGGCGCATGGAGCAGGCGGCGGCGGAGCAGATCGTGGGGGGGACGCTGCCGGAGCGGGTGCGGGCGGTGATCGTGCTGCGGTTGGCGCAGAACCGTCCGTACAAGGAGGCGGTGCGCCGCGCGGTGGCGGTCCTGGCCTTGCCGCGCAATGTCCGGCTCGCTGCCACCTGCACCGCGCGCACGGTGGATTCGATCTGGCACGTGGCCGGCGACCGCTCGACGGATTTCTCCTGGTACACCAAGCGGGCGATCCTTGCCGCGGCGTATTCCGCAACGTTGCTGTTCTGGCTGCGCGATAGCAGTGAGGAGGATGCGGCGACGCTGGGGTTCCTCGACCGGCGGATGGCGGGGATTGCGTGGACCCACCGGTTGCGCCGGCGGGCGGATGCGATGGTGGGGAGGGTTGCGTCGCTCGCGAGGCGGGAGGGGTCGGCGCGGACCGCCGGGTGAGGATGCAGCGAGGCGACCCGATTACCCTCGTTGCTTTCGCGCCTCGACCTATTCCGCGAAGCGGGAGAGGTTTTTGTGACGTTGCACGGCTGGGGCCGCGACGGCAGGCTGGTCGTGCGGTGGGTGATGCGCAGCGATGACAGACCGAGGTGATACGGGGACGCCGACGAGGGTCGAGGTGACGGCGAAATTCCTCGCCGAAACCTCGGCGAGGCAGCGCGCCTATGAGGCCCGCCGGCGCCTGTGGACCGCGGCGTTTCATCCGTCGGACCCGCGGGCCCAGGCCGCCACGAGATCGCGCGGACGCGGCGCCATTCATGATGCGCGGCAGGCGAAACTCGATCTGTAGCGCTGGGGCTTCGCAACAAGGCGCTGACGCACGTGCGACGGTCGTCGCGTCCGCGAGGTTGGACGGGCGACGCGTCGCCGGCGATTGTTGGTTTCGAGATAGCCACGGGTTGGCAGTGCCCTGATTCTCCGGCGTTCCTGCGATTGCCCCGGCCCCGACTGCCTGCCTAGACTGCGCCTCATCCGCAAGTTTGGATGCCTCGCGCGACCGGAGCACCACCCCCGCGCCGCGACGGCCGAGTCTTGCGGCCGAGAAACAAAAGAGCAGATCGCAAAGGTCTGCATCAGGAGGAGGACTCAATGAGCCAGACAAGCCAGGCGGCGGCGCGGCCACTGGGATTCGTGCGCGACTTCACGCGTTACCAATGGATGGTATTCCTGGTCGTCTGGCTGGGCTGGACCCTCGACGGCACCGATTTCGGCCTGTTCTCCCTGGTGCTGCGCCCGGCGCTGACCGAGCTGCTGGGCGGCAACCCGGCCATCGCCGATGTTGGCCGCGTCGGCGGCCTGCTCGCCATGGTCAGCTTGCTCGGCTGGGCGCTGGGCGGGTTCTTCTTCGGCATCATCGCCGACTATATCGGCCGCGTTCGTACCCTGGCGCTCAGCATCGCCATCGTTGCGGTGTTCACCGCGCTGCAAGGCTTCGCGCACAGCACGCTGGTGTTCGGCATGCTGCGCTTCCTGACCGGCGTCGGTACCGGCGCCGAGATCGTCATCGGCATTCCGCTGGTAGCCGAGGCGTTCGGCGACACCACGCAGCGTGCCAAGGTACTGGGCATCATGATGACGGGCGGCGGCCTCGGCACGCTGATCGGCGGACAGATCTATGCCCTGGTCGGGCCCTACGGCTGGCGCTACGTCATGTTCACCGGCGTGCTGCCGGCGCTGGTGCTGCTGCTGATCCGCCGCGGCATGGCCGAGCCGGAACGGTTCGAGGTCGTGCGCGCCCGCCGCCAGGCACTGCGGTCGGCGCGCGACATGAGCGCCGACGACCGCGCGTTCCTGAGTTTCGTGCCGGCGCAATTGTTCAGCCGGCAGCTACGGTATTGGACCTTCGTCGGCTTGCTGTTCTGCGTCGGCACGCTGCTGGCGATCTGGACCAGCAACATCTGGCTGCCGACCATCCAGGGCCAGATGCTGGCGAAGCAGGGCATCACCGGGGCGGCCGCTGCGCCGCTGGTCGGCTACGGCATGATGTTGTGGGGCCTCGGCGGGATCTGCGGCTACGCGGCGTTCGGCTTCATCGCCGATATCGCCGGGCGGCGACCGACGGTGGTGTTCTACAACGTCGGCACATTGATCGCAGGGCTTTACTTGTATCTGGGGCTGCACGACTGGAGCCTGTATCCATACGTGCTGCCGGTGTTCGGCTTCTTCGTGTTCGGCGTGTTCTCCGGCCATGCGGTGTACCTGCCGGAGCTGTTTCCGACCCATGTGCGCGCCACGGCGGTGTCGTTCTGCAACGGCTCCGGGCGGGTGATCACCAGCTTCGGCCCGCTGGTCGCCGGATTGCTCGCGGCACCGTTCGGCGGCGACTTCGCCAAGGCGGCGGCGTTCATGACCTGCTTCGCGCTGGTGTCGATCGTGGCGATGGCGCTCGGGCGGGAGACGCGCGACGACGGCCTGCCGCGTTAAGGCGAAGCGGGAGGCGCGGTTTCGGCGGACGGCGCGACGCTGTTCCGCCCTACGCTGCTACGCTCCGCCAGGCGTCACCGGCCGGATGTTGCTACGCTGCGACGGTGCCTGGCGCGATGCAGCCGTTGATGGTGGCGAGGACCGTCCTCGCGGCATCGCGCGCGCAGGTCCTCCCACCAGCTTTCGCGCGCCTTGGCACTGTGCGCGCCGGGTCGGCGATGGGTTGCCAGGCGCGATCTTCGCGGCAGGCATCGAACGAGGCGTCGGGAAAGGCCAGGGACTGCGCGTCGCCGACCTCGAAACGTATCCTCTCCCCCAGTTCGGCCGCGCGCGTCCGCGCCTGGTCGATCAGTTCACGGCTGAGATCGACGCCGACCACCCGCCCGGTCCGACCAAGACGCCCGGCCATGGCCGTCGCATCCTGGCCCAGGCCCGCAGCCGACCTCGAGCACGCTCTGGCCGGGCGACAGTTCGAGCAAATCGATGCTGAACGCCTTCCCGTGCGCCAGCAGCCGGGTCAACCGTTCAAGATAGGTCGCGGCGTTCGCCGCATCGGCGTCAGCCTGGCGGAAATTCGGAAAAGCCGGTGCTGTCCGGGATTGCGCCATTAGAGTGCCCCCACGTCGCAAATGGTGCGCAGGCTGACCCGGTAACGAGGCGATTGGAAACAGCACCGGTCCGGCTTTCCGGCGCACCCACCGGATACGGCGGACGCGGGCATTGGGAACCGGGAAGCGACGCCATTCGGGCTGTCCGGCCGGCGTTGCTCACGCCGCCACCCGCGCGGCGCCGCCCCCCCTGCCTGGTCTACCCCCAACCCAACCGCAAGGCCCGGGCCACGGTGGCGACAGGTTATGCTGCCTACCTGCCATGCTCGTTGCGATAGCGGATGCCTTCCCTGACCTCCCCGATCGCCTGCTCGATCAAACGCGTGGCGGCGCCAGCATGGCCGCCATGATCGTTGTATTGATCCGCGATGGTAATTTCGTGCAGGGCGTTCTCGAGCGCATGACGCGCATTTTCCATATGAGGTTGCGGGTCGGCCAAGGCCACGCCCGAAACAGCCAACATCGCGCCCACGGCAACGGCAGCGCCGATAACACTACGCATGGTGATCCCCCTGAGTTGACCCGATATCCCCGCGATGAACGGTGACAATGGCGGGCAAGGCAGCAATGCTACGCAGCAATTCAGACCGCTGGCAATATTCTGTTTTGGCAGCAAATCCGCCGAATGCGAAAGGCTTGGTTTGGGTTATTGCTCGATTACAGTACCCGATATCAATGATTTGCGCGGATACCGGCTCTGCATCTTCCGTAGCCCGCGGAGTATCGGGCTGTGCTGGCAACCCTCGCCGGCGGAGCAGTCCACCAGGCATGTGCCGCGGTTATGCCAACCGCCCGAGAGGGCCGGCCAGCCCTGCTCCGTGTCATGGCTGCATCGGCCGTGACACGGAGGTGGTGCGCGCCGCGACGCATCGGTTGACGGGCGCGTGGTATCGGCTACTCCCAGTGGGCGCCGATCCATTCGTAGCGGCCGAGGCCGGGTGCCCAGCGCCAATGACCTGGCACGTAATGGCCATATCCCACGCGGCGTTCGACGTAATGCCCGCCGAACCAGACGTAGCGCACACCGTTCCAGTGCCAGTGGCCCGGCTCCCACACGAAGCGCTCGCCGGGCGGCGGCGGCACTGCTTCGTACTGCAAGGGTGGCGGCGCGGCAGGCGGTGGCGGCTGGGCCACCGCACTGCCCATGCCGATCGCCAGGACGACGATGGAAATCGCTGCCAGTCGCCTCATCGGGGGTTCCTCCGTGGGTTTATTGCGCCGCAATCGTAGCAACCGACCCCGTAACATGGGCTGGCGAATTGTAACAGCCGCGCCACGGTCATCCCAGCGTTCAAATATCCGCGTAGCCGTGCGATTCCGCCTGGGCGCCCGGATGAGTGACCGCGCCGTGCGACGCGGGACGCACCAGTGGCACGTCGTTCCAGACCGTATCGGCTTGGAAGTCGGTGCGCCGCGGCTGCCAAGCTTTCAACTGCGCCTGTGCCACCCGGCATGTCGGTGGCGCCCCTTTCCGCGTCGATGGCGATCTTGTCGCCGTTCTACAGCAGCGCGATCTGACCACACGGCGTGCGGACCCGTCGTGGCTGGCGAGTTCCGTCGCACAAGCGCTATTATGCCGGACGTCAAACTGCCCAGAGGGGCGCGCGGGGGGCGATGCCTGGCGTGATCCTCGCAGTGCTCGACAATCCCGCAGCGGCACCTGGACTGCTGACCGCCGCCGGGCGCCTCGCGGAGCTGAGCGGCGGCGCGGCCATCAATGCGCTGATTGCCCGGTCGCCCCCGCTGGCAAGCATTATTGCCAGCGAACAGGTCCTGACGAAGCAGCGGGAGGCAATACTCCGGGCGGAGGAACAGGCGCGGGCGGCCAGCCTGACCGAGGTTTTCCGCAACTGGTCGCCGCGTGCGAACGGCGCGGCGCACCTGATCGACGTCGAATCCGGCGTGACCGACGCCATCGTGCAGCGTGGCCCGGCCGCCGACTTCGTGGTGATCGAGCAACCGATGCGCCGCTATGGTGGAACTGCCTGGCAGGCGATGCTTGCCGGCTTGTTCGAGACCGACCGTCCGGTGCTTGTGGTGCCGTCCAGGCCCTCCCCCGATTTTGGTCGCCGCATCGCCGTTGCCTGGAGAGACGACGACCGCACGATCAGGGCGGTTCTCGCGGCCATGCGCTGCCTCGGCCATGTCGAGCGCCTGTTCATGCTTTCTGGCCAACGCGAGGGAGCGGCCCGGCCGGAAATGCCCGAGATCGTCGTGGAGCATCGCATCCCGGCCGACCTGTTCGTTCTGCCGGTTGGCCAACCGGCGTTTGGCGAAGCCCTGCTTGGCAAGGCGCATGAACTCGGCGCGGACATGATCGTGATGGGCGCGTATGTTCGCGATCCGGTTCGCCGCCTCGTCCTTGGCGGTCTGACCCGGTATATGCTAGCTAACGCCGATCTGCCGTTGCTGATGCGGCACTGATCCGCCGCGCAAGAAACCACGCGCACAAGAAACGTCCGCGGCAGTGGCGGACCTGTCCGTTGCCATCGCGGTGGCTCGCAGCGGAGCCCCTCCCGGCGGTCGACCCCGAGCCACCCGAAAACCGGTCAGTCGAGGTAGCAGTCATGGTTGACGTGATTGTCGCAGTGCTCGGACGCCGAGAGACGGCACGCGGCGTCCTGGACGCGGCGCAATGCCTGGCGGGACTCGCGGGCGAGGCAAGCGTGATTGTCCTGGCGGTCGATACCCCACCGCCGTCCAGCCCGTTCATGGCCGAGGCGCTGATGGCGGAGATGGGGGACGTCGCGGCTGCCCGCGCGCAGGACCGCCGGCGGATCGCGTCGCTCAAGGCGACGTTCGACGCGTGGGCCGGCGATGCGCGGCAGGCCGGGGTCACCGTGCAATGGGACGAAGTCGCGGGGCCCGCGAACGTTGCCATCGAGCAGCGGGGACGCCGGGCCGATGTCATCGTCATTGCCCGACCGATGGACGACGACGACGAGCCGACCCGGCATGGCTTTCAGGCGGCGCTGTTCCACACCGAGCGGCCGATCCTGGTCGTGCCGCCGGGGCCGTCGGCACGGTTCGGGCGCTGTGTCGCGATCGCCTGGCGCGACGACGGCCGCACCGTGAAGGCAGTGATTCCCGCACTGCGTTGCCTGGCCGGCGCCGAACAATTCCACCTGTTGGCAGGGGTGCGCGAGGGAACCGCACGACCGTCCGTTCCCGCGGTTCTCCAGGACCACGGGATCAGTGCCAGCCTGCATATTCTGCCGATCGGCGCAGGACCATTCGGCCGGGCGCTGCTTGAGAAGCTGCACGAAATAAATGCCGACATGCTGATCATGGGAGCCTATGCGCACAATCCGCTGCGGGAGATGGTGTTTGGGGGAGTGACGCGATACATGCTCGATCATGCCGATGTGCCGGTGCTGATGCGGCATTGACGGCATCAGCCTACCACCCGCAGGGCAATCGCATTTGGCCGCACCGACCCATTCGTCATGGCGGGCGAAGGCCCCATGGGCGTTAAATTAGCAAGCTGGAGGGCACAGCTGGTGTCCCTCGTCATGCCGACCACCGGGTCAAGCGCCCGGTGGCGCACCATGACGACAGGACGGTCGCAGCGTAGGACCGCAAATGCGATTGCCCTGGTACCGCCCGGCTGAAG
>JBEKNT010000224.1:0-10824 GCA_049522565.1 Acetobacteraceae bacterium | reverse complement strand
AGGGAACCACGGCCGACGCGGTGGTGCACGATGAACACCAGGCGCAGGGTGCCGCCGCCGTCACCGTGCGCAACATCATCACTAGCATGCGCCTGATCTCCGACGTCGATTGGCCGGACCTGTTCGAGCGCGTCAGCCTGGTGGACGAGGTACTCGCGGCGGGCAGCGCATTTCGCGATATGGATTTCCCGACGCGTAGTCTCTATCGCGGCGCCATCGAAGCATTGGCGCGCGGCTCGAACCGCACGGAACTCGACGTTGCCGGCCGCGCCCTCCAGGCGGCGCAACCGGCTGGGTCGGCGAATCCCGCGCCAGCCCCTTCCGCGCCAGCCGAGCCCGAGCCAGCCAATCCCGAAGTGGAGCAGGTCCGCCACGCCGATCCCGGCTATCACCTGCTCGCCGGCGGCCGCCGCGCCTTCGAAGCGGCGATCGGCTACCGGCCACCGCTGGCCTCCTGGCCTGGACGCCTGAGCAGGGTAGCCGGCATCCGCGGTTACGTCGCGGCAGGCGGCGTGGTCGCCGCGATCCTGCTCGCAATTCCGCTGCTCATCCTGCACGCCCGCGGCCTCGCCCCGTTGTGGCTGAGCCTGCTCTGTGCGCTGGGCGCAATCCCCGCCATCGACGTGGCGGTGGCGCTGGTGAACCGCGGCATAACGCGCGGCGTCGGCGCGACACTGCTGCCCGGATTGGAACTGCGTAACGGCGTGCCCGCACAGTTACGTACGCTCATCGCAGTACCCACGCTGCTGACAACCAAAGTGGCGATCGAGGCGCAGATCGAGCGCCTGGAGATCCACCACCTCGCCAGTCCAGAGGGAGATCTCCACTTCGCGCTGCTCTCGGACTGGCTGGATGCCGCGACAGAGCATGTCGACGGCGATGCGGCGCTGCTGGAAACCGCGATTGCCGGCATCGCGCGGCTCAATCGCCGCTATGGTCCCGCGCCCGGTGGCGACCGCTTCCTGCTGCTGCACCGCAAGCGGGTATGGAACGCCGGCGAGGCGCGCTGGATCGGTTGGGAACGCAAGCGCGGCAAGCTGCACGAACTGAACCGGCTGCTGCGCGGGGCAACCGATACGAATTTCCTGGAACTCGGTGGGCAGCCGCCGCGAATGCCCGCCGATGTGCGCTACGTCATCACGCTGGATGCCGACACCAGGCTGCCACGCGACACCGTGCATCGGCTGATCGGCAAGATGGCGCACCCACTCAACCGGCCGTACTTCGACGCCGCTCTAGGCCGCGTTGTCGCCGGTTACGGCGTGCTGCAGCCCAGGGTCACGCCGTCACTGCCGGTCGGTCGCGAGGGTTCCCTGTTCCAGCACGTCTTTTCCAGCATGAACGGCATCGACCCTTATGCCGCCGCCGTCTCCGACGTATACCAGGACCTGTTTGGCGAAGGTTCCTACGCCGGCAAGGGCATCTACGACGTCGACGCGTTCGAGGCCGCGCTCGTCGATCGCGTGCCGGACTCCACCCTGCTCAGCCACGACCTGTTCGAGGGCGTATTCGCCCGCGCCGGTCTCGCCTCCGACATCGAGGTAGTCGAGGAATTCCCCGCCCGCTACGACGTTGCCGCGAGGCGCCACCACCGCTGGGCGCGCGGCGACTGGCAGTTGCTGCCGTGGTTGATCGGCCACGGACCGATCGGCGGCGCGGATCGGATCCGTAACGCCATCCCGGCGATGGGCCGTTGGAAGATGTTCGACAATCTTCGGCGAACACTGTCGGCACCGGCCTGCACGCTGGCATTGTTGGCGGGATTGGCAATGCCGCTTGCGGCAGCCTCGGTGTGGATCGGGTTTGTGCTGCTGACGATCCTGCTGCCTCCACTCCTCCCCGTCCTCTCCGTCATCGTGCCACGCCGCGGCGGCATCACGCTGCGCAGCCATCTGGGAGCGCTTGGCACCGACCTGCGAACAGCGCTGGCGCAGACTGCGCTCGACGTCACCTTCATGGCGCATCAGGCCTGGCTGATGGGCGATGCGATTCTGCGCACCCTGGTGCGGTTGTTCGTCACCCGCCGGCACCTGCTCGAGTGGGTTCCGGCGGCACAGGCGACGATCGGCCCCCGCCTTGACCTTCTCGGCTTCTATCGCGTCATGATCAGCGGCGTTGGGTTCGGCTTCGCGGCGCTGCTGGTGCCGCTGCTGTCGCGGCACGGCACCTTGGTGCTGGCGCACGGCATGGCGGCGCTGGGCACCGTGCCGCTCGCGCAAGGCACCTGGTCGTTGGGTACCTGGCCGCTGGCGGTGCCGCTCGCCGCGCTGTGGATTGCCTCGCCGGCGATCGCACGCTGGACCAGCCGGCCACCGCCCATCGCCGGAGGGATCGCCGTTTCGGCGGCCGACGCGCGCGCGCTGCGGCTGATCGCGCGGCGCACCTGGCGATACTTCGAAACCTTCGTGACAGCGGCCGACAACATGCTGCCGCCGGACAATTTCCAGGAAGACCCGGCGCCCGCGCTGGCCCACCGCACGTCGCCGACCAATCTCGGCCTTTGTCTCCTCTCCACGGCCACCGCGCGCGACTTTGCCTGGCTGGGCACTACCGAAGCGGCCGAGCGGCTGGACGCAACGCTGACCACCATGGGGCGCCTTGAACGCTTCCGCGGGCATTTCTTCAATTGGTACGACACCAACGACCTGCGCCCGCTCGATCCCCGCTATGTCTCCACCGTGGACAGCGGGAACCTCGCCGGCCACCTGATCGCACTCGCCAACGCCTGCCACGAGTGGACCGTCCGCACACCAAATTCCGCGCAGCGCCTGGGCGGCATCGCCGACGCCCTCGAACTCGCACGTGCAGCGACCGATCGGCTGCGCGACGGGCGACGCACCCAGACCGCAACCTGGCAGCAGCTCGACCAGGCGCTCACCGCGCTGGCCGTCGAATTGCAACTGCCGGACCTGGCCGATGCAAACCTCGCGGCACGGCTGACGGACCTTGCGGCGCAGGCGGACACCGTGGCCGACATCGCCGCGGCTTTCGCCAGCGAACGGGGCGACGACACGGGTGCAGACATGCTGTTCTGGCTTGCCGCGACGCGCCGCTCGATCGACAGCCATCGGCGTGACATCGTTGCGTCGCCGGATGCCGCCGCCGCTCTCGCGACCCGCCTCGCCGCGCTCGCAGCGACCGCGCGCGGGATGGCCCTCGAAATGGGCTACGGTTTTCTGCTCGATCCGGACCGCAAGCTGCTCTCGATCGGCTATCGCGTGCAGGACGGCACCCTCGACCCGAGCTGCTACGATCTGCTTGCGTCCGAGGCACGGCTTGCGAGCTTCATCGCCATCGCCAAGGGCGATGTCCCGGCGCGCCACTGGTTCCATCTCGGTCGCGCGGTCACGCCCATCGCCAATGGCGCCGCGCTGATTTCCTGGTCGGGTTCGATGTTCGAATACCTGATGCCGTCGCTGGTGATGCGCGCGCCGGCCGGGAGCCTGTTGGAGCAAACCAGCCACCTGATCGTGCGGCGGCAGATCGGCTATGGCAAATCTCTAGGCCTGCCCTGGGGCGTTTCGGAATCCGCCTACAACGCCCGCGACCTGGAGCTCACCTACCAATACTCCAACTTCGGCGTTCCCGGGCTCGGCCTGAAGCGCGGTCTGGGCGACAACGCCGTCGTGGCGCCGTATGCGACGGCGCTCGCGGCCATGGTCGATCCGACAGCGGCGGCTCGCAATTACGAGCGGCTTGCCGGCATCGGAGCACGCGGACGCTACGGCTTCTACGAGGCACTGGATTACACGCCGATCCGCCTGCCGGAGGATGCCAAGGTCGCGATCGTGCGTGCCTACATGGCGCATCATCAGGGCATGACCATCGTCGCCATCGCCGATGCATTGCTGGATGGCGCGATGCGCGCGCGGTTCCACGCCGAACCGATGGTGCAGGCGACCGAACTGCTGTTGCAGGAAGGCACGCCGCGCGACGTCGCCGTGGTGCGTCCCTGGGCCGCCGACGCAAAGGATGCGGCGGTGCGGCAGGTCGGACCGCAGGCTGGAAGGCGACTTGTCACCGCGCACAATGCGTCGCTCACGTCCCATCTGCTGTCGAACGGCCAATACGCGGTGATGCTGACCGCTGCCGGCTCCGGCTACAGCCGCTGGCGAGGCATCGCGGTGACGCGATGGCGCGAGGATGCCACGAGCGACGACTGGGGCTCGTACGTCTACCTGCGCGATGTCGGCAGCGGTGAGGTCTGGTCCGCCGGATTCCAACCCAGCGGCACTGAGCCCGACACCTATGAAGTCATGTTCAACGAGGATCGCGCCGAGTTCACCCGGCACGACGGCACGCTGACCACCACGCTGGAGGTGCTCGTTTCAGGCGAGAGCGACGCCGAGGTTCGCCGCGTTTCGATTACCAATTCCGGCAACCGGGCTCGCGAGATCGACGTGACGTCCTATGCCGAATTGGTGCTGGCAGCGCAGGCCGACGACGTCGCGCATCCAGCCTTCATGAAGTTGTTCGTCGCCACCGAGTATCTCGCCGATCTCGGCACCATCCTGGCAACCAGGCGGCGGCGTTCGCCGACCGAGCAGGAGGTGTGGGCCGCGCATCTGGCTATTGTTGACGGCGAGGCGGTGGGGAAGCCGGAAGTCGAAACCGACAGGGCCCGGTTCCTCGGCCGTGGCCACGGCAGCCACCGGCCGATCGCCGTGGTCGATGGCCGCCCGCTGTCAAATACTGTTGGCACGGTGCTCGATCCGGTGTTCGCCCTACGCCATCGTGTGCGTGTCGCACCCGGGGCGATCGTGCGCATCGCCTTCTGGACCGTGATTGCGGAATCACGCGCGGCGGTGCTCGACCTCGTGGACAAGCATCGCGACACCACCGCATTCGAGCGTGCGGGGACGCTGGCCTGGACCCAGGCACAGGTGCAACTGCACCATCTCGGTATCGATCCGGGCGAGGCCGGGCTGTTCCAGCGTCTCGCCGGCCATCTGCTGCATGCGGGACCGTCGCTGCGGCCGTCTTCCGACACGATCCGCCGTGGTGCCGGCGCGCAGCCGGGGCTCTGGCCCATGAGCATTTCCGGCGACCTGCCGATCGCGCTACTGCGCATTGCCGATGTCGAACACCTCGACCTCGCCCGGCAATTGCTCCAGGCCCACGAATACTGGCGGATGAAGCAGCTCGCGGTCGATCTGGTGATCCTGAACGAGCGCGCCCCGTCCTACGTGCAGGATTTGCAGATCGCATTGGAGACACTGGTCCGCGCGAGTCAATCGTCAGGACCGGACGGCGTCGAGCGCCGGAACGGCAGCGTCTTCGTGCTGCGGGCCGACCTGCTTGCGCCGGAGGCCCGCGCCCTGCTCGCGTCGGTGGCGCGGGTCGTTCTGGTCGGGCAACGCGGCTCGCTCGCCGATCAGCTCAACCGCGTACCGGAACCGAAAGAAGCGGAGCGGGTCACGCGAAAGCGGGCGGCGGCCGGCGCGGAACAACGCATCGCGCCACCACCACCGGGCCTGGAGTTCTTCAACGGCCTCGGCGGTTTCGCGGCCGACGGGCGCGAATATGTCACGATCCTCGGGCCAGGCCAGTCCACGCCCGCACCCTGGATCAACGTCATTGCGAATCCCGATTTCGGCTTCCAGGTTTCGGCGGAAGGCAGCGGCTTCACCTGGTCGGTCAACAGCCGCGAGAACCAACTGACGCCCTGGTCGAACGATCCGGTCAGCGATCGTCCGGGCGAGGTGTTCTATCTGCGCGACGACGACACCGGCGATCTGTGGTGCCCGACAGCACTGCCGATCCGCGACCACAACGCTGCCTATGTGGCGCGGCATGGCTGGGGCTACAGCCGGTTCGAGCACTCCGCGTACCGCATCACCGCGGAGCTTGTGCAGTACGTGCCGCTCGACAACCCGATCAAGATCTCGCGCCTGACGCTGAGCAACACGTCGAATCGCACCCGGCATCTGTCGGTGACCGCCTATGCGGAGTGGGTGCTGGGTACGTCGCGCACCGCCGCCGCACCGTTCGTAACGACCGAGATCGATGCCGAAACCGGCGCGATGTTCGCCCGCAATCCATGGAGTGCCGGGTTCGGGTCGCGCGTCGCCTTCGCCGATCTGCGTGGCCGCCGGATGGACTGGACGGGCGACCGGCGGGAGTTCCTCGGCCGCAATGGCACGCTGGAAAATCCGGCGGCGCTCGCCAGCGCGGCGCCGTTCTCCAATACCGTCGGCGCCGGTCTCGATCCTTGCGCCGCGCTGCGAACCACGCTCGTGCTGCCGGCGAACGCGCGGGTCGAGATCGTGTTTTTTCTCGGCGAAGCGACCAGCGCGCAAGAGGCGCGGCGGCTGATCACGCGCTACCGCACCAAGGATCTCGATGTCGTGCTCTCCGAAGTCGGCCGGCACTGGGACGATGTCCTCGGCGCGGTGCAGGTGAAGACGCCCGACCGGGCGATGGACATCGTGCTGAACGGCTGGCTGCTGTATCAAACGCTGTCCTGCCGCATCTGGGCGCGCTCGGCGTTCTACCAGGCGAGCGGCGCCTACGGCTTCCGCGACCAGTTGCAGGATGGCATGGCGCTGACCGCGGCGCGGCCGGCGTTGACGCGCGAGCACCTGCTGCGGGCGGCGGCGCGACAGTTCGTCGAGGGCGACGTGCAGCATTGGTGGCTGCCGCATTCCGGTCAGGGCGTGCGCACGCGGATCTCCGACGACCGGGCGTGGCTCGCCTACGCCGTCGCGCATTATGTCGGCGCGGCCGGCGATGCCGCCGTGCTCGATGCGGTAGTGCCGTTCCTGGACGGTCAGCTTTTGCGGCCCGAAGAGCATGACAGCTTCTTCCAGCCGATGGTGTCCGACGAGGTCGGCACCTTGTTCGAGCACTGCGCGCGCGGTCTCGATGCCAGCCTCAAAGTTGGTCTCCATGGACTGCCGCTGATGGGCACCGGCGACTGGAACGACGGCATGAACCGTGTCGGCGAACTGGGACAGGGCGAGAGCGTCTGGCTCGGCTGGCTGCTGTACGCGACGCTGTGCGAATTCGCGCCGTTGGCCGAGGCGCGCGGCGACACCGCCCGCGCTGCGACGTGGCGAGCGTACGCCAGCACGCTGCAAGCCGCGCTGGAAAGCGGGGCGTGGGATGGCGATTGGTACCGCCGCGCATGGTTCGACGACGGCACGCCGCTCGGCTCGGCAACCGACGACGAGTGCCGCATCGATGCGATTTCTCAGTCCTGGGCAGCGATCTCCGGCGCGGCCGACGCCGGGCGTGCGGCGCGGGCCATGGCGGCGGTCGAGCGCGAACTGATCCGGCCGGCGGACGGACTGGCGCTGCTGTTCACGCCGCCGTTCGACAAGACTGCGCTCGATCCCGGCTACATCAAGGGATATCCGCCCGGCATCCGCGAGAACGGTGGCCAGTACACCCACGCTGCACTGTGGTCGGTCCTGGCATTCGCAATGCTTGGCGAGGGCGACAAGGCTGCCGCGCTATTCTCCCTGCTCAATCCTATCAACCACGCGCGTACGCGCGCGGACGTGCACCGCTACAAGGTGGAACCCTATGTCATTGCGGCTGACGTCTATGCCGCCAAACCGCATGTCGGGCGCGGTGGCTGGACGTGGTACACCGGCTCGGGCGGATGGATGCAGCGGGCCGGTATCGAAGGCATTCTCGGGTTGCGCTTGCGCGGGGATGTGCTGGAGTTGGACCCGTGCATTCCGAAGTCCTGGCCCGGCTTTGCAGCGACGCTGCGGTATCGCTCCGCCCGTTACGAGATCGCGGTGGAGAACCCGGGCGGCTGTAGCCGAGGCATCGCGTACGCCGCAGCCAACGGGATGGAGATTGTTACGAGACCATTGTCGGTGAGGCTGCTGGATGACGGCAGCACCCATCACGTCCTGGTCAGACTGGGTTAATGTTGGCGGATTTCGTCACCGCCCGCCGCTCGGTCCGTGTTCGGCAGACGTCCGATAACCATCCAGGAATGCGGACCGTACCTTCTCCTTCGCAACCTCGTTTTGGATGAGGTGCGAGGGTTTGGCAGACGGTTCGGAATTCAAGTACCATGCATCACGGCCGATTTGGCGATTCGGCACAGTGCTGGCAGTGCGGCTCCTGGGCGAGCCGTTCCACCTGTACCATGCGCGCGGTGTCGCGCTGATTGCGGCGGGGATCTGCTGGTGTGGCTCAGACCGCGGCCGGCGTAGGAGGACCATGACAGTGTCCCGGGTTTCGCTGATCGTTCCGCTGCTGTTGCTGACGGCGGCCGCGCCGGCCGCGCCCCCCAGCGCAACCGCGCCCGGCCTGCCGCCCACCGTCATGCTGCAGACATTCTCTCCACGCGACGCGATGTCCGTGCTCGGACATCCCGTTGTCGATGCGGACGGCAGGACCATTGCGCGACTGATCGACGTTCTGGTGGACCCCAACGGGCAGCCGGTGGCCGCGGTGCTCGACTTCGGCGGCTTCATGGGCGTCGGCATCCGCAGGATCGCGGTGTTCTGGAGCACGTTGCGATTCGAGTCTGGCGCGGGCACGCACCGGATCATCCTGACGCTGACGCAGGACCAGTACCAGGCGGCGCCCGAGTACAGGGACCCGGAGAAGCCGGCGCCGGTGGTCGTGCCGGTGGCGCCGGAACCCAAGCCGGGACAGCAATAGCCGATGCCGCGCAAGCGCGCGACCAAGACCCGTGCCACAATCGGGCTGGATCTGTTGAACTTCTTCATCGCCGGCGAGCAAACCGGCTTCGGCCCGTTCGTCGCGGTGTATCTGACCGCGCGCCAGTGGACGCAGGTGGAGATTGGCTTTGCCCTCAGCCTGGGCACCATCACCGCCATGGTCAGCCAGGTCCCCGCCGGCCTCCTGGTCGATGCGCTGCGCAGCAAGCGCGTCGCTGTCGCGGCCGGGATCCTGGCGGTCGGAATTTCCGCGCTGTTGCTGGCGATCTGGCCGGCGCTGTTGCCGGTATTGACGTCCCAGGTGCTGCACGGCTTCGCAAGTTGCGTGCTGACCCCGGGGATCGCCGCCGTCAGCCTGGAATTGGTCGGGCACGCCACGCTGGGCGAGCGGATCGGACGCAACGCGCGCTTCGCGGCGCTCGGCAACGGGCTGTCCGCCGGGGCGATGGGTTTGCTGGGCAGCTACGTTTCGGAGCAATCGGTGTTCCTGCTGACCGCGGCGCTCTGCGTGCCGGCCCTGGCGACGTTGCCGTTCATCGATGCCAAGCCGCCACCGCCACCTCGCCGCGCAGCCACACGGCGCGCCCGGTGGTCCGAGCTGGTGGCGTTGCTCACTGACCGAAGGTTGCTGATGTTCGCCGCATGTGCCGCACTGTTTCAACTGGCGGACGCTGCGATGCTGCCGATCGCCGCGGGTGAATTGACCAAGCAGAAGGGCACGCACGCCGCCCTGGTCATCGCCGCCTGCATCCTGGCGCCGCAGGCGGTGGTGGCGCTGTTGTCACCGTGGGTGGGCCGCACCGCCGAACTGCGCGGGCGGCGGCCGATGATGCTGCTGGGATGGGCGTCGCTGCCGTTGCGCGGCGTGCTTTTCGCGCTGCTGCCGAACCCGTATCTGCTGGTCGCGGTGCAGTCGATCAGCGGCGTCGGCGCCGCGGTGTTTGGCGTGATGCTGCCGGTGATCGCGGACGATGTGACGCGCGGGGCGCGCCGCTTCAATCTGTGCATCGGCATCTTCAGCCTGGCCGGCACTGCCGGCGGAGCGCTGAGCACCACGCTGGCGGGATTGCTGGCGGACCTGGCAGGCGATCGGGTCGCCTTTCTCGGTCTGGCCGCGGCCGGTCTGGCGGGGACGGCGCTGGTCTGGCTGGCAATGCCGGAGACTGGGTCTAGCGAAGCTTCGGAATGACCCATAGCGGCGTCGCGCCGCCCTTGCGACGCTGGCCGGCTCACGTGATCGCGGCGAAGCGGACAGAGCACGCGCCGTGCTGCTGACGCTGGTCGGCTGGACCAGTCCGTGCATCGCCGAGGCGTTCGGCGTGCGCGAGGACACGGGTCGCCTCTGGCGCAGTGACTTCGAGAGCGGCGGCATTGCGGCACTGAAAGCGAGCGTGGCGCCCGGCCCGGTGCCGGTGAAGACTGAAACGGCGTGCCCTTTCATGCCGCCGCCCTGGCGCGGGCGCTGCCGTTGATCAGGCAATCAGTGCGGTCCTCTTCCTGCTGTTCATCGCCCGGCCGCGATGCCTCTTGTGCCAGCGCGCCAGGGAGTTCAATTGCACAGCGGCGGGAGCCGGTTCATCGTCCAATTTCCGTCGGCGCCCGGGCGATCAATGGGGTGTGTCGACATATACCTTCAGCCCGGAAAAGCTCCCCGCACGACCAGGTCAGCCGGATCGGGCCCGACAGGGACTCGCGAGGCGCGGGGAAAATGACCAAATTTGATGCCGGATTTGCCCGACCCGTTGGACCGGCGCGTTGTCCAGATAACGCGTGCCGAAACCCCCCCGGTCTGCGCGGCCTGCTGGCCATCGCCGTCACGGTTGTCGTCGTCGCCGGCCTCTCTCTCGGCCGCTCGGTGATGATTCCGATCACGCTCGGGGTGCTGCTCTCCTTTCTGCTCGCGCCGCTCGTCAAGGGCGACCAGATGCGGGGGGGCGCGGCGGCGTGGATCGCCGCGCCCATTGGAACCCTGCTGCGGCGAGGGCATCTCGGTCGCGTCCCCTCAGTGCTGCTTGCCGTGCTGCTGGCCCTCGCGGCGATCTGGCACTCGGCGGCCTGATGCGGCCCACCCTCCGTGCGGCCCAATCCCGGTCAGGATGGCTCGGGCTGATCGCGCGCCTTGTTGCGAGGCGGCAGCCGAGTGTTATACTAACGGAACCAGGGGGAGCAGGGCGTC
>JBEKNT010000223.1:0-10938 GCA_049522565.1 Acetobacteraceae bacterium | reverse complement strand
CGCGCGGCGGCCAATCCGCCGGCGGGGGTGCTTCCGCCGCCTCGGCCACTGGGGCCGGTGTCGCGTCCGGCTGGCGCTGCCGCACAGCCGCTGCCGGCGGCGGCCAAGCTGATGGAAGAGCAGCACGTTGCGTCGGCGCAGGTCGGCGAGGGCAGCGGCAAGGATGGGCGGATCACCAAGGGCGACGTGCTGGCGTTCCTGAACCGTCCCGCCCCAGCCCCCGCCCAGGCCGCGCCGCCCGCCGCCGCGAAGCCGCCGCGGCGGGAAGAACCGCGCGAGCAGCGGGTGCGGATGACGCGCCTGCGGCGCACCATCGCGGCGCGGCTGAAGGAGGCGCAGAATACCGCGGCGATGCTGACCACCTTCAACGAGGTGGACATGTCGGCGGTGATGGCGATGCGCTCCACCTATCGCGAGGCGTTCGAGAAGAAGCATGCGGGTGCGCGGCTGGGGTTCATGTCGTTCTTCGTGCGGGCCTGCTGCGTCGCGCTGAAGGAGTTCCCCGCGGTCAATGCCGAGATCGACGGCGACGACATCGTCTATAAGAACTTTGTGCATATGGGCATCGCGGTGGGCGGGCCGGCCGGGCTGGTGGTGCCGGTGATCCGCGACGCCGACGCGATGAGCTTCGCCGAGATCGAGCGCGCCATTGCCGATTTCGGCAAGCGTGTGCGCGAGGGTGCGCTGAAGCTGGAAGAACTGACCGGGGGCACGTTCAGTATCACCAACGGGGGCGTGTACGGCTCGCTGATGTCCACGCCGATCCTGAACCCGCCGCAGTCGGCGATCCTGGGCATGCACAAGATCCAGGAGCGGCCGATCGCGGTGGCGGGGAAGGTGGAGATCCGGCCGATGATGTACTTGGCGGTGTCATACGATCACCGCATCGTTGACGGGTCGGAGGCGGTGTCGTTCCTGGTGCGGGTGAAGGAAGGGATCGAGGATCCGCGGCGGCTGTTGCTGGGGGTATGATGCGAGAAGCAAGCAAGCAAGAATCAACACAGATTTCCACAGCTTAAGTCACAGATTAAGGCACAGATAAGGGCAGGCATATTGGGTCCCAGGCATCGTACTCCAGGCGTATAAATTCTCTTTCTGTGCCTTAATCTGTGCCTTAATCTGTGCGAATCTGTGTTGATTCTTGCTTGCTTCCTGTTCAGCGAGGAGACGCGACAAGTTGGAGTGTTCGCCATGACCTTGGACCACATCAGTCTGCATGTCGGCGACCTCGCGCGCAGCCGCGCTTTCTACACGGCGGCGTTGGCGCCGCTTGGGATCTCGATCCTGATGGAAGGCGGCAGTTGGTTCGGTTTCGGGAAACCCGGGAAGCCGCAATTCTGGCTCGGTCCGGGCGACGCGCCATCAGGGCCGATGCATGTCGCGTTCGTCGCAGCGAACCGTGCCCAGGTGCGCGCGTTCTATGACGCCGCGCTGGCGGCGGGTGGCAAGGGTAATGGCGAACCCGGGCTGCGTCCGCACTATCATGCGAACTACTACGGCGCGTTCGTGCTTGACCCGGACGGCAATAATGCCGAAGCCGTCTGTCACCTTGCCGAGGATTGAATGAGCGAACCCTTCGACGTCATTGTCATCGGCTCCGGCCCCGGCGGCTATGTCTGCGCGTTGCGCGCGGCGCAGCTCGGCATGAAGGTCGGCTGCGTGGAAAAGCGCGCCACGCTCGGTGGCACCTGCCTGAATGTCGGCTGCATTCCGTCCAAGGCGCTGCTGCAATCGTCGGAGGAATTCGACCACACGCGCCACGCCTTGGCGGATCATGGCGTGCTGGTGGACGGCGTGACGCTGGACCTGGCGCGCATGCAGGCACGCAAGGCCGAGGTGGTGTCGGCCAACGTCAAAGGCGTGGAGTTCCTGTTCCGCAAGAACAAGGTGACGTGGCTGAAAGGCACCGGCCGCATCGTCGCCCCCGGCCAGGTGGACGTGGACGGCTCGATGCACGAGGCGAAGCACATCGTCATCGCCACCGGCAGCGAAAGCATGCCGTTGCCAGGCGTGGCGGTGGACGAGCAGCGCATCGTCACGTCCACGGGCGGGCTGGAATTGGACAAAGTGCCGGACCGCCTGGTGGTGATCGGCGGCGGCTATATCGGGCTGGAACTCGGCAGCGTGTGGCGTCGGCTGGGCGCGCAGGTGACGGTGGTAGAGTTCCTCGACCGCATCGTGCCGACGATGGACGGCGAGGTGGCGCGCGTCTTCCAGCGCATCCTGGCGAAGCAAGGGATTCAGTTCCGGCTGGGCACCAAGGTTACCGCGGCGCGCACCGGCAACGACGGCGTGACGCTGACGCTGGAGCCGGCCAAGGGCGGTGCGGGTGAGGAGATCACCGCCGACATTGTGCTGCTGTCGATCGGCCGGCGGCCGTTCACCCAGGGGCTCGGGTTGGAGGCGGTCGGTGTGGCGCTGGACGAACGCGGCCGGGTCAAGACCGACGCGCATTTCGCCACCAACGTGCCCGGCATCTACGCGATCGGCGACGTGATCGCCGGGCCGATGCTGGCGCACAAGGGGGAAGACGAGGGGGTTGCACTGGCGGAAATCCTCGCCGGTCAGGCCGGGCACGTGAACTACGACGTGATCCCCGGCGTGGTTTACACCTGGCCCGAGGTTGCCTCCGTTGGCCGGAACGAGGAAGAGCTGAAAGCCGCAGGTGTGGCTTACAATGTCGGCAAATTTCCGTTCACCGCGAATGGCCGCGCCCGCGCCATGGGAGACACCGAGGGCTTCGTCAAGCTGCTGGCCGACAAGACCACCGATCGCTTGCTCGGGGCGCATATCATTGGCCCGGACGCGGGCACGCTGATCGCCGAACTGGTGATCGCGATGGAGTTCGGTGCCTCGGCCGAGGACGTGGCACGCACCTGCCATGCCCATCCCAGCCTGAACGAGGCGGTGAAGGAGGCGGCCCTGGCGGTGGACGGGCGAGCGCTGCATATCTGACGGTGAGTACACCTCGCCTGCTCCGCGAGCGAGGTCGGTGAGTGCACCTCGCCGGGTGAGGGGCGGACAGCCCGGACTGATCCTGCGGTGTGCCCCTCACCGGCTCACTGCGTTCGCCGACCTCTCGCGCGGAGCGGGAGAGGTGTACGGAGCAGGGCCATGCTGCCGCTTGCACTGACCATGGGTGATCCCGCCGGCATTGGCGGCGAACTCACGCTGCGAGCGTGGCACGCGCTACGCGACACCGAGCGTTGGTTCATTGCGCTGGACGATCCGGACCGGCTCGCGGCACTTGCGGCGGCAATAGGCTGTGACGTGCCGATCCGCCTGGTGACCGATGCCGCCGACGCGGCCGGCATATTCCGCGACGCCTTGCCGGTCTTGCCGGTGCGGCTTGCGGTCCCCGGGGTGCCCGGGCGGCCGGACAAGGCGAATGCGCGGGCGGTGATCGGATCGATCGAACGTGCCACGGCACTGGCGATGCGCGGCGCGGTGGGCGGTGTCGTCACCAACCCGATCAACAAGGCGGCGCTGTATGACGCGGGGTTCGCCTATCCCGGCCATACCGAGTTCCTCGCGGCGCTGACCGGTGCGCCGGGCAAGCAGATCATGATGCTGGCGTCGCCGCAGTTGCGCGTGGTGCCGGTGACCGTGCACGCCTCGCTGCGTGATTCCCTTGCCATGTTGAGCACCGAAATGATCCTGGTGGCCGCACGCACGGCATACGCCGCGCTGCGCCGCGACTTCGGGATCGCGCGGCCGCTTCTGGCGGTCGCCGGGCTCAATCCGCACGCCGGCGAGCAAGGTGCGCTGGGTGATGAGGAGAGCACCATCATCGCGCCGGCGATGGCGGTGCTGCGTGCGGAGGGCATCGACGTGTCCGGCCCCTGGCCGCCCGACACAATGTTCACCGCCGCGGCGCGGGCGCGCTACGACGTGGCGATCTGCATGTATCACGACCAGGCGCTGATCCCGTTGAAGACGCTGGACATGGATCATGGGGTCAATGTTACGCTCGGCCTGCCGATCGTGCGCACCTCGCCGGATCACGGCACCGCCTACGATATCGCGGGCAAGGGCGTTGCCGACCCCACCAGCCTGATCGCCGCGATCGAGCTGGCGGCGTTGCTGACCGAACGGCGCTCGGCGGCGTTGGGGGGTGCTTGATGATAGGGCTTCTGCTGGACAAGAACGCGATCCGCGACGTGCTGCATCAGTACTGCTTCTGCATGGACCACGGGCGGTTCACCGAGCTGGCGGCGCTGTTCGTTTCGGATGGCGAGTGGATTGCCCCGTATCGTCGCGCCAAGGGGCCTAGCGAGATCGCTGCCTGGCTCGCGCAGTCGGTGCCGTCCAAGCCGCGGCGGATGCACTACACGATGAACAGCATCATCACGGTGGATGGCACCCGCGCCGAGGCGCGATCAAACTACCTGGTAGTGGTGGAAGGCGCCCATGGTCCGGTGCCGTCGGTCTGCGGCACGTACCAGGACGCGCTGGCGAAGGTGGGCGAGGCGTGGCGGTTTCAACGGCGCGAGCTGATCCACGCCTTCCACGGCGACATGGCGCTGAGTCTGCCGCACCCGCGTACTCCCGAAAGGTCGTGATCATGTCTCGCCATACCCGGCCTGTTCGTGGGTCGCTGAAGGTCCCGAATTGGTGAGCGACATGCGGAAGATCGTTTTCGTCGGCAACTGCCAGGCCGATGCGATGATGAACCTCTACCGACGATTCGTTGCTTTCGACTCGCGCGATATCCTGATTTATGTTGCGTCCTACGAGGCGATGACCCCGCAGGGGCAATCGGCCATTCTCAACGCCGATCTGGTTGTCGAGCAGGTTTTTGACCTGGGGCAGGAGGTGATCGTCGGAGATCTGGCGCTCAAGACCAGGCGGTTCCTGTTTCCGTTGGTCATGTGCGGATTTCTCTGGCCCTTCGGCGGCCACGCTCATCCGCGAAATGAGCAGTTTTCCTTTCTTCAAAACGGACCTTATCCGGCGGAATTCGGTGACAGTTATCTCAATCAGAAAATTCTCGCAGGCGTGCCGCCGGAAACGGCTGTGGCGGACTATCTGGCGCTTGACGTCAATTCGGCGCGAAACCTCGATCGTTTGTTCACCCATTTCATGGAGCGGCAGCGACGGAGAGACGATCTGTCCGGGTTCAACATAGCTGACATTGTATCGCAATGGTTTCGTGACGAGCATCTTTTTGTCAGTCCCGGGCATCCAAACCTGCGTCTTTCCATGGCGCTGTCCGTGCAGCTATTTCACAAGATGGGGGTTCCGGGAGACCGCATAGAACGTATGCAGGACTTCGTGCGCACGTCGCCGTTTCCAAAGGATATGCTGCCCATTCATCCCAGCGTCATCCGCCATTTTGGGCTGCGGTTTGTCAGCGCGGATTCGCGTTATCTATCGAAGGACGGGTGCTCTTACACCTTTACCGAATATGCGGACAGATACATGCGGTATGAGTGGAACCGCGAGCTGCGTGAGGGAATCATGCTCTCGCAGACGCGTCCGCAGAACGCGATCGACCTGCTACGGGCCGGTCTGTCGAAGGCCGCCGGTTCCGCCGAGGGGCATTTCGCGCTCGGGGAAGCGCTCGGGAGCGTGGGGCAGGCTGCGGAGGCTGCATCCCTTTTGCGCCGGGCGACAGAACTGGACCCGACCGAAGGACGGTTCTATTACGGGTTGGCTCGGATGCTGCGAAACCAGGACCGTGTTCGCGAGGCGTTGGAGCAGATCAAGCTGGCTGTGGCATGCGACGAGTCGGACCCGCGTTTTCATGTTTTCGCCGCACAGCTCTTGATACGGCTCGGCGAATTCGAAGCAGCCGAGCAAGCCGTTCGTCAGGCCGTGCGGCTGGAGCCGCACAACCCGCATTTTCTCAACCTGCTCGCCCGTGTCCTGGCGGATAGAGGCGACGTGGCGGAGGCGGTTGTTTTGGTCCGAACCGTTATCGACCTCGCGCCGGACTTCGCCGGATTTCATATTCACCGCAGCCACCTGTTGACCCGGCAGGGCGATATCCACGGCGCTATTTCGGCCGCGGAGCGCGCGATTCAGCTCAAGCCGGCCGAACCTGACTATCATGCCCATCTCGGTCGTCTCCAGTTACGAGTGGGAGACAGCATTGCAGCCGAGACTTCGGCACGACGTGCGATTGCCCTGCGTCCCGACCAAGCCATTCTTCATGAAAGCCGAGCGAACATTCTGGTTTAGAGGAACCGGCTGGAGGACGCGCGGCATGAGTTCGAACGGGCCGTCGAACTCGCGCCGCTCAAGCCCACCACGTTCGACTTGCTGAGCCGCATCCTCGCGCACTCGGGTCGGATCGGTAAGTCACGTGCCGTAGATTGAGCGCAGTTCGATGCTGTGCGCGACAAGTGCGGCGGTGCGACCGAGAGCAGCAGCGGCACGATAATACCACCCGCCCGTATGATTGACGCTCGGCACCGGCTGCTCCCACCGTCATGGCGGGGCTTGACTTGACCATCCATCCAGACGTGGTGCCGCGATAGATAGCCGCGTCACGCCCTGCCATGATGCAAAGGCGAGCCCCGGCGATGTAGCACCCCCCACGCCATCATTTCCAACTGCTCAAATAGAAGCGCGGCAGCTCGTCGGGATACGGCTTGAAGTTCAACTGCTTCGAGAAGCCATAGGTTTTCACGTAGGTGAACATCGGCAGCCACTCGGCGCGTGCGGTGATCAGCTTGATCGCCGCGCTGTAGAATTTGCGCCGCTGGTCGGGATCTGTGGTAGTGCCACCTTCGGTTACCAGTGTGTTCACCTCCTGATCGCGCGCATAGTCGTTGCCGCCGCCGGTGAAGAAATACGGCAGGATCGCCGAGACGTCATTGATCGAGTAGCTGCCCCAACTGCCGAAATTGAGCGGCGTCTTGCCCTCGATGGCGCGCTGTATCGCCGCGCCGACCTGCAATTGGGTTACCCGCGCGTTGATGCCGACGGCGCGCAGGTAGTTCTGCACCGCGCCGTTCCATTGCGGCAACAGATACGACACCAGCTCGGTGTCGAAGCCGTTGGGATAGCCGGCGTCGGCGAGCAATTGCTTCGCCTTCGCGGGGTCATACGGATATTGCTCGGCCACCGCCTGGTCGCAGCCGAACTGCGTCGGGAAGCACGGCGCATCGAGGGGCCGCGAGTTGCCCTGCATCAACTGCTTCGCCATCGTCGCGCGGTCGAGCGCAAAGGCAATCGCCTGGCGCACCTTCTCCTTGGTCAGCGGATTGTCCGCGCCGGTGCGGCCCGCCGCGTCGAGGCTGAGATAGGCGATACGCATGGTCTCGGCGCGCACCGCCTGGAGGTTCGGCATCCTTGCCACCGAGTCGAACTGGTCGGGGCTGAAATCCCAGATCCAGTCGGCACGCGCGCCCAGCAACTCCGCCATTTCGGTGGCGGCGTCGGGCACTTCGTGGATCTTGACGAAGCGGATCGGCGGCTTGCCCTTCGGACTGTCGGCATAGTAGCCGTCGTAGCGCTCCATATCGATCTCGGTGGTGCCGTCCACCTTGGTGATGCGGTACGGGCCGGTGCCGATCGGTGCCTTCGAGTATTGCTCGATCCCCACCTTGTCGCGATACCCCTGCGGCCAGATCGGCAGCACCATGGCGACGTATTCCAGCGCGGCGGGAAACACACGCTTGAGTTTCAGCCGCACATGGTAGTCGTCCAGCTTCTCCACGCCGGCGATGAACTGGTAATTGCTCGGTACCGACAGGGTCTTGTCATTGAGCACGCCGTTGATCGTATAGACCACGTCATCGGCGCTGAACTTGTCGCCATTTTGGAAGGTGACGCCCTGGCGCAGCGTGAAGTCGATGGTGGTGTCGTCCACCGGCTTCCACGCGGTGGCAAGCAATGGCTTGATCTGGAACGTGTCGGGATCGCGATAGACCAGGGTGTCCCAGGCATGGATCTGCAGGATAAAGCCGGAACGCTGCGAATTGTGATAGAAGTCCACATCGGGAACGGCGTCGCGCCAGGTGACGCGCAGCGTGTCGGCGGATTGTTGCGCTGCCGCCGGCAGGGCAAAGGTCAAACCGGCCGCCAGCATCACTCCGCCTACCCAGCCGCGCTTGCGCATCCCAGCCTCCTTGCTCCGACAGCGACAAGCTAACGGCAGCGTCGCATCGGCAGCAAGGGCTTTACAGGTGTTCCGTCGCCCCGGAGTCGGGCAGCGGTTCGAGCGGATGGCCGAGATACTGTTCCAGCACGTCCTCCGGCGGCCCGTCCGCGCGGATGCGACCCTCGTCGAGCCACAAGACGCGACTGCACCAGGTGCGAATGATCGCCGAATCATGTGTGGACAGCACCAGGATGTCCGCACCGCGCACCATCGTCTCCAGCCGCAGCTTTGCCCGGTCGATGAATTGTGCGTCGCCGGCCAGGATCCACTCGTCCATCAGCAGGATCTGCGGCCGGATTGCCGTGGCGAGCGCGAATCCGAGCCGCACGATCATGCCCGACGAATAGATGCGCACCGGCAGGTCGATGAAGTCGCTGAGACCGGCGAATGCCGTCACGTCTTCTTCCAGTTGCGCCAGCGATGCGCGCGGCATGCCGTTATACAGGCCGCGCAGCATGATGTTCTCGCGGCCGGTGAGGTCGAGGTTCATGCCCAGGCTGGGATCGAGCAAGGCATTCAGGCTGCCCTCGACGCGGACATGGCCGGTGACCGGTTCGTAGATGCCGGCCAGCGTGCGCAGCAGCGTGGTCTTGCCGGCGCCGTTGGTGCCGATCAGCCCCAGCCGGTCACCGCCGCGCAGACTGAAACTGATGTTGCGCAGCGCCTCCACGACGACACGCTTCTGCCGGTCCTGGCCCAGCCGGCCGGAGGCGGCGGCGAATACCAGCTTCTTCAGGCTGCGCGCGTTGCCGTGGTACAGCGGAAACGAGACGGAAACCCCCTCGATGCTGACGCGCGCTTTGGTTGCCGGTGCCATGCGTGGCTAGAGCCAGAACGCGATGCGGCCGCGGGCACGGGCGAAGAATGCCCAGGCGACGCTGCACAGGGCGAGGCTGTACAGCGCGGCGCCGAGCCATGTCATCGTGGTTGGCACCGCGCCGAGCAATGGCGCGCGCACGATGTCCAGCAGGTCGAAAAACGGGCTGAGCGGCAGCAGGTCCGCGCGGGGGCCGAGTTGGTCAGGCTTCCAGATCACCGGCGTCAGGAAAAAGGCAATCTGCATCACGCTGTTCACGATCGGCTGAATATCGCGGAACCGAGCGCAGAAGCTGCCGAGCACCAGGGTCAGTGCGAGCGCGTCCGCGACCCAGACGACGAGGGCGGGAATTGCGAGCAGCGCGTGCCACCCTGGCCAGATCAGGAAGACGGCGAAGACGACGACGATCACCAGGATGTTGTGCGCCAGGGCGAGCAGGTTGCGCATGACGACGCGAATGGCGAAGACAAAGAAGGGCATGCGAACCGAGCGGATCACCGCGTCGGCTTCGGTGAAGGCCAGGCAGGACTCGCTGACCAGCGCGCTCAGGAAGTTCCACAGCACGATCGACAGCGACAGGAACGGCAGGTACTCGTGGACGTTCATGTGGAATAGCGTCGAGTACAGCACGCCAAGCGACCCGACCATGATTCCGGTCGATAGCGTGAGCCAGAACGGACCGAGCATCGAACCGCGATAGCGCAGCTTGATGTCCAGCCAGCCGAGCGTCCAGGCCAGCGGCCAGAGCGCGGTGCCATTGCTTACATCACGCACAGCCAGGCGATTGCGCGCCGCCAACGACATGTCGGCGCGAAGGTCGAGCAGCGCGTCCCTCGCTGCGGGCGTGGTGCCGGTCATCATGCGCGGCGGGCGGATAGCCCATCCACCCGGGTAGAGCAACCGGCACCGTTGCTGACGCTTAGCCGCCACGGCATCAGCCACGGGCGGGTGCCGGCCGCCAGCGTCACCGGGTTGCGTCGTGCCGCATTGTCGGGGTGTGCCGCGCCGGTTCGGGAGCGCAAGGTGTGGTATCATGGCGGTAGGTGACCGGACGGTCTGCCGGTTGGTCGGCAGGCTCCGCCCATCCCCCGCGCGGGCCGTGCCGCGAGGAGGCGTGAAGGACGCGACACAGGTCAAAGCGCATGGCAGACGCCGATGCCCCTCAGGGCAGGCCGATAAGGCGGCCGACCGGGCATTGGGCGCGGGTGACAAGCCGTCGACCAGGCGCGCGGGGTCAATCCAGACCGATCGGCGGCCCGGCACGCGCCGGTCAAGGTCGTTACACCGCACGATTGCATGTGACCGGATTGCCACCTAGGGTGCGACGCGGCTTGGGCAAGCCATCCGCGGCGGGTCGCCTGAGGCGCTACGCCTGACCGCGAACCGGGGTCGTATCGATGGGCATGATCTACGACGTTACCGATGCAACTTATTATTCGACCCTGAGCGCCGCCATCACAGGATCGTCCGCGAACGATGTCTTGCAAGTTCCCGCGGGATCCTATGTCGAGAATTTTCCCGATATTACCCACAACCTGACCATCGATGCGGTCGGTGGCCTGGCCTATCTGAGCAATCCCCAGCCGCTTCCGCCGAACGGCCGCGCCATCCTGAACGTGCCGGGCGATCAGGACGTCAGCTTGACCATTTCCGGACTGGCAATATCCGGAGCCAATAACGACCCGAGCGTGAGCAACCCGGGGGGATCGAGTAACGGCGCGGGAATCCTTTTCGAGACCGGGAACGCCACGCTGACGGTGCTGAATTCCTGGATCTACGGCAACGAGGACGGCATCCTCACTGGCGGCGCCGATGCCGCCAGCATCAACGGCATGTATGTCTATATCAGCAATTCGGAGATCGACGACAACGGCGCGCCGCCCACCAACCCGCGCTATGGCTATGATCACAATATCTATGCGGGAGAGCTGACGCAACTCACGGTCACCGACAGCTACATCCACGATGCGCTTGGCGGCCATGAGATCAAGACTCGCGCCTTGACGAGCAT
>JBEKNT010000222.1:0-10970 GCA_049522565.1 Acetobacteraceae bacterium | reverse complement strand
TCAGTGATGGCGAACGCGATCCACGACTCCCCCCGACGCTCGAACACCGTCGCGGCAATCGTCTTTTGCTCCAGGATGACGTAGCGCTGGATCGACGCGACGGCCTGGTATTCGCGCAGCTTCTCGATCCGGTCGGTGCGCGCGGTATCCTCGCTCACCACCTCGAACACGACCACCGGGTCGTCGATCACCGTCGCGTCCGATTTGATCGGCGTGCAAGTGACAAAACCGTCAGGGTAGCGCGCCTTGCCGGGGGTCAGGATTTTGACGTTGGGGCCAGCGGGCCGGCAGGGCTTGCCCCGTAGCCGCGCGTCCAAGGCTTTGCGCAGGTTGAACGTTATCTGATCATGCGCAAACGTCCCGCCGGTCATCGCCACCGGCTGGAGACCGTCGAACTCGTAGCGCAACTCCTGCCGCTCCTCCCAGGCCAGGAAGTCGGCAAGGCTCACCGGTTTGCGCAGGGCTACGTTCATAGCGAGGACTCTAGCACATAGCGCGGATGTGTCGCCATGCGCCGCCGCTCTGCCGCAATGGCCGCGCATGGCCGCGGCATGACCCGCCGGCGATCCCACCCTGCCGTTGGCCGATCCATCTCCCGCCGCCGCCTGCTGGCGCTTGCCGCGGCGTCGCCGCTCGCAGCCTGCGCATCCACGCCCGACGTGAACGACTACCTCGCCGGCGATGGCGGCCAGTTGAAACGCGCCATCCTCGGCGCGCGCGGTCCGCTGACCAACAGCGAGCGCGGCGCGGTTCTCTCGTCGCTGGCACCCGACCTCAGCGCCGATGTGCTGCAATCCCAGTTCGCGTTGCAGCAGGCGCTGTCGGCAAGCCCACTGGTCACCGGCAACACCGCGGCCATCCTGCGCGACGGCGCCCAGGCCTTACCCGCCATGTTCGCCGCCATGCAGGCGGCGCGCGACCACATCAATCTCGAGTATTTCATCTTCGCCGACGTGGTCTGCGCCGGCGTCCCGCTGTCGAGCCTGCTGATCGGGAAACTGCGCCAGGGCGTCATCGTCAACATCATCTACGACGCCTACGGTTCCCGGGACACGCCGCCGGCGCTGTTCGATACGCTGCGTGCCGCCGGCGCGCGCGTCGTCACCTTCGATCCGCTCGACCCGCTGCGCGCCAAGGTCGGATGGTCGCCGAACCATCGTGACCATCGCAAGATCATGGTGGTGGACGGCCGCGTCGGCTTCACCGGGGGCATCAATCTCGACAAGGTCTATGAGAACCCCGCTTCTGCCGGCATCCCGCCGGACAACGACACCAGGCACGCTTATTGGCGTGACACCGCCATGCGCATCGAGGGTCCGGCGGTCGCGGAACTGCAAAAGCTGTTCTTCGGCACCTGGAAACAGCAGAAGGGCCCACCGATCGATCCGGCGCGCTATTTCCCCCCGTTGCCGCGCGTCGGCGTGCAGACCATCCGCATCATCGGCAGCGCGCCCGGCGATCAGCGGCCGCTCTACTATATCTCGCTGATGACCGCGATCCTCAGCGCCACGCAGCGCGTGTGGCTGTCCAGCGGCTACTTCGTGCCGCCGCACGAAGAGCGCGAGGAGCTTTACCGGACCGCGCGGGCCGGCATCGACGTGCGGGTGGTAGTGCCCAGTCATTCGGACGTGCAGGCCGCGGTCTATGGCGCCCGCGCTGCCTACGGCGATCTGCTTGGATCGGGCGCGCATATTTACGAAGTGCACAACGCGGTGCTGCATTCGAAGCTGGCCACGGTCGATGGCGTGTGGAGCGTGGTCGGCTCGTCCAACCTGGATCGGCGCAGCGTGGTGTTCAACAACGAGGTGGACGCCATCATCCTCGGCCGCGACACGGCCACCCAGGTGGAGGCGATCCTGCGCCAGGACATGGCCATGTCGCACGAGATCACCCTGGCCGAATGGCAGCGCCGCTCGATCGCCGAACGCTGGGACGAGCTGAAGGCGCGGCTTTGGGAGTATTGGATGTGACGGTCAGGAACCCTCTCCCGCACGTCCGGGAGAGGCCGGGGCGAGGCTGCAACGGGGCGCACGCGTCACCCTCGCCTGACCTCTCGCGCGAAGCGGGAGAGGGGAACTCTGCGCTACGTCACCAGCCGCAGCGCCGGACGACGCCGCACCGCCAGCCGCCGGTACAGCCCGACATAGTCCTCCGCCATCCGCTCGGCGGTGAACCGCTGCTCGAACCGCGCGCGGATCACCGCGCGCGAAAGCTCCGGCAGCCGCGCGACCGCTTTGCAAGCCTCGGCCATGTTGCTGACCACGAAGCCGGTGACGCCATCCTCGATGATCTCCGGCACCGAGCCGGCATTGAACGCGATCACCGGCGTGCCGCAGGCCATCGCTTCGATCATCACCAGCCCGAACGGCTCCGGCCAGTCGATCGGCAACAGCAACGCCTGCGCGCCGCTGAGAAAGTCGGCCTTTTCCGCATCGCCGATCTCGCCGATATGCTCGATCAGCGTGCCGTCGATCAGCGGGCGGATCGTCGTCTCGTGGTAGTCGATATCCGCCCGATCCACCTTCGCGGCCATCTTCAACGGAATGCCGGTGCGCCGGGCGATCTCGATCGCGCGATCGGGGCATTTCTCCGGGCAGATCCGCCCGAGGAACGCCAGATAACCGTGTCGCACCGGCCGCGGCAGCAGCAGGTCCGCCGGCAGACCATGCTGCACGGTTGCAATGAAATTCGCATCCGGCAGCGGCCGCCGTTGCGCATCGGAGATCGACACCAGCGGCACGTCGTCGAAATAGTTGTAGATCGGCTGCAGCTCCGGCAGGTCGAGCCGGCCGTGCAGCGTGGTGAGGAAGGGTGTCGCCAGGCGGCTGAACAGCGAAAACGACCAATAATCCAGATGGCAATGCAGCACATCGAATTCCTCGGCCCGCGCCGCCACCTGCTCCAGCATGAGCAAATGCGGCGCCATGCAATCGCGCAGGCTGGTGTCGAAGCGTAGCGCCTGCGGATGCATCGGCTCCAGTTTCGCACGCGTCACGGAATCGCCGCTGGCGAACAGCGTCACGTCGTGACCCATGGCCACCAGCTCGTCGGTCAGATAGGATACCACCCGCTCGGTGCCGCCATACAGCTTTGGCGGCACGGATTCCGTCAGCGGCGCGATCTGGGCAATGCGCATGCAGAACTCCCCGGTTGCTTTTGCTGGCCAGGATAAAACCGCGGCGATCGGGTTTTTTTGCGGCGCGGCGTGGCAGGAATGTGCCATCGCCGCCGGATCACGGCGAAGTGATCCGCACCGCCCCCGCCCGGCTGTACCGTTACGCGTTCTGCCTGTGCCGGAGGTCCCGTCGTCCCAAGGCAGGGCATCCGGCATTCCGTCCGTCGCAGGGGGAAAAGCGCCGTGTCACGCCTCGTCGTCGTTTCCAATCGGGTCCCGTTACCGTCGGAACGCGGACCACGCGCGGGCGGCCTCGCCGTTGCACTGGCCGATGCGCTGCATTCCGGCTCGCTGTGGTTTGGCTGGAGCGGCCGGCGCAGCGCCGGTCCCGCCGCCGAGGCGCATCTCCAGCAGGCGGAGGGCATTTCCTACGCCACCATCGATCTGACCGAGCATGAGTATCGCGCCTTCTACCTCAACTTCGCCAACGGCGCCTTGTGGCCGCTGCTGCATTTCCGGCTCGGCCTGCTGACTTTCCATCGCGAGGACTATGACGGCTACGTCGCGGTGAACCGCCGGTTCGCCGAGGCGCTGAAGCCGCTGCTGCGGCCCGACGACCTGATCTGGGTGCATGACTACCATTTGTTTCCGCTGGGCGACGCACTGCGCGCTCTGGGCGTCGGCAATCGCATCGGCTTCTTCCTGCACACGCCGTTCGTGCCGCCGGCGCTGCTGCACGCCTTGCCGCGTGCGGACGAACTGCTGCGCGCCATGTGCGCCTACGACGTGGTGGGTTTCCATACGCGCACCTATCGCCAGGCTTTTCTCGACTGTGTCGGCGAGATCCTCGATGTGCGATCCGACAATGACGGGCGCTTCGTCTATCGCGGCCGCCCGGTGCACGCGGTGGTCGATCCGATCGGCATCGATGCGGAGGGCTTCGCCAACGGGGCGGCGCGCGCCGCGCTCAGCATCGAGGCGCGGCAGTTGCGCGAGAGCCTGGCGGACGGCCGCGCGCTGGCGATCGGCGCCGACCGGCTGGACTATTCCAAGGGACTGCCCAACCGCTTCGAGGCCGTCGCCCGGCTGCTGACGCGGTATCCGGAGCACCGGCGTCAGGTCTGCCTGCTACAGGTCGCCGCGCGCTCGCGCGAGGATGTCGGCGACTACCAGAGGCTGCGGCGCGACCTGGATCGCATCGTCGGCGACATCAACGGGCGGTTCTCGGAATTCGACTGGGTGCCGCTGCGCTACATGACGCGCGCGGTGAAGCGCAGCAGTCTGGCGGGATTTTTCCGCATCGCGCGGCTTGGCATGGTGACGCCGCTGCGCGACGGCATGAACCTGGTGGCGAAGGAATACGTCGCCGCGCAGGATCCGGATGATCCCGGCGTGCTGATCCTGTCGCGCTTCGCCGGCGCGGTGGACGAACTCGGCGACGCGCTGGTCGTCAACCCGTTCGACCCCGACGAGATCGCCGAGGCGATGCATGCCGGCCTGGTGATGCCGCTCGGCGAGCGGCAGGAACGCTGGCGGCACCTGAGCGAGCGCGTCTGGCACAACACGGCGGCGCGCTTTTGCACGGTGTTTCTGGCATACCTGGCGCAGCCGGAGGCCTGGCCGGAGCCGCGCCGGCTGCGCGCCGCGTCGTAGTGGGCTGCGCGCACGGCCCGGCACCAGGTCGGCAAAGGAGCGCGCATGTCCACCGAACAGCAGCACCCACACGGTGAGCTTTCCCTCCGCACCGTGGCGATGCCGGCCGACGCCAATCCGGCCGGCGACATCTTCGGCGGCTGGATCATGTCGCTGATGGATCTCGCGGCGGGCGTTTCCGCCGGCACGCTCGCGCGCGGCCGCGTCGTCACCGCCGCGGTATCCAAGCTCAGCTTCCTCCAACCGGTGAAGGTCGGCGACGTGGTCTGCGTCTATACCCACATCGTGCACACCGGCCGCAGTTCGATCACCCTGGCGGTGGAGACCTGGGTGCTGCGCCGCGGCCAGGGGGACCGCACCCGCGTCACCGCGGCGGAGTTCGTGCTGGTCGCGGTGGACGACAACGGGAAGCCGCGCGCCTTGCCGGCGTAGTACACCTCTCCCGCTGCGCGGGAGAGGTGAACAACGATAGTTCGGCCGCCACCGAGGTGTTTCGCATCGACCGGGTGCACTGCGCCTTCCATATCAGTCGGCGACACCGACATTGGAGGCCCGATGCAACAGCTAACAACCGAGGCCGTGCACGACGCGTGGGAAAAACTCGATCCGCGCGAAGCGCATTTCCGCATTCCCGGTCCGCTGGCGGGCTTGCGGCTGTTCCTGCGCCATCTGCCGCCGGCTGTGCCTGCCGAGGGACCGCCGAAGATCGCGCTGTACGTGCATGGCGGGACGTTCCCGTCCGCGCTGTCGATCGCCCATCGCTTCGACGGCGAGTCCTGGCGTGACACCCTGTGCGCCGCGGGCTTTCACACCTGGGGCCTGGACTTCCACGGTTTCGGCGCGCTGTCCGATGGGTATCCCGAGATGGCCGACCCCGCCGACGCGCATGCGCCGCTCGGACGCGTGGACAGTGCCAGCCAGCAGCTCGAAACCGCGGTCCGTTTCATCTGCAACTATCATCGCGCGCCGCAGATCTCGCTGATCGCGCATTCCTGGGGCACCATGGTCGCCGGACATCTCGCCGGGCGCTGTCCGGCGCTGATCCACCGCATGGTGTTCTTCGGCGCCATCGCGTCGCGTCCGGCGCGCCCGGCAGACACGCAACTGCCGGCGTGGCGGCTGATTTCGCTGCGCGACCAGTGGGACCGCTTCGTTGCGGACGTGCCGGCGGGCGCGCCGGCCGTGTTGTCGCGGCGGCATTTCGACGCTTGGGGCGAGCGCTATCTCGACGCCGATCCGGCCAGCCGCACGCGCTCTCCACCGGCGGTGAAGACGCCGTGCGGCGCGTTCCAGGATATCTTCGATGCGTGGGCCGGCAGGCTGGCATACGATCCCGGGCTGGTCCGTGCGCCGGTCATCCTCATCCGCGGCGCGTGGGACAGCTATTGCACCGACGCCGACGCGCTCTGGCTGTTCGAGGCGCTGACGGCGTCACCGCTGCGGCGCGACGTGAAGATCGCTCGCGCGACGCATCTGCTGCACCTGGAGGAGAACCGCTACGCGCTGTATCGCGAGGCGCAGGCGTTCCTCGAAGGCGGCGATCGGCCGCCACGGTAGGGAGACGCAGCCATGTCGGACATCGCAGGCTATGACTACGGAACATCGCGTGCCGCCGGGTCGCCGGTGACGCTGGACGACCTGCGCGCCTTGGAAGCGAGCGTCGGCTGGACCGCCGCGGATGCCGCCGCGCTGCGGGCGGCCGGCCCGGTGTTGGCACCACAGGCGGAAGCGATGGTGGACAGTTGGCGGGCGGCCATCGGCCGGCAACCGCAACTGGTGCGATGGTTCTTCGGTCCCGACGGCGTGCCGGACGATCGCTACCGCGCGGCGGTGAAGCGGCGCTTCGTGCAATGGGTGACCGACGCCTGCACGCGGCCGCACGACCAAGCCTGGCTCGATTATCAGGAGGAGATCGGGTTGCGCCACACGCCGGCGAAGAAGAACCGCACGGACGGGACACAAACGCCCAACGTGGTGCCGCTGCGCTATCTGGTCGCGTTCGCCGGACCGGTCGTGCTGAGTGTGCGGCGCTGGCTCGACGGGCACGGATTTTCCGCAGCGGAGATCGACAGCATGTGCCAGGCCTGGACCAAGGCCGTGCTGCTGCACGTCGCGCTGTGGAGCAGACCGTATGTGCGGGACGGACTGTGGTAGGGCAGGGGGAAATCGGAATGGGGAGGACGCCGCCGCCGGTGTGCCGGCGGTTTCGGTGGCATTGCTTCGCTCTGCTCGCGATACCGGCGTGGCCGCGGGATCAAGGCGTGGCGCTCACCGCATTACGAATCGTGCCAGGTTACGGTGAAGTGCAGGCCGCAGATGCCGTCGGTGACGTCGCCTTCCATGTGCTTGCCGTCCCGCTTGCCTGACAGCGTGATGCGGTCCGCCGCGCCGCGTACCGTGCCGTCCGGATCGATGCTGGAGTCGACCCAGGTCGCATGGTCCCAGCGGTAGGAGAACTGGGCGTTCTGCACGTACAGCGTCACCAGTCCGGGATGCGGACAGGTGCGGCTGTCGGCCTGGAACCGCGTGCTGGTGCCGCGATACACGCCGTCGGTCGTCACCGGCGGCGCGGGCGGCGGCGCGGGCTTGGGTGGCGCAGGCGGTGTTGGCGCGCAGGCGAACAACACGGTGCCGATGGCGCCGAGCAAGCAGAAGCGGATCGCGAGCATGGGTCTCCAGAGGGCAAGGCGAGGTACGCGTCATGCGGCGGGCCGCCGGATTCGGCAACCCCGGCGGGTCACATGCGACTGCTCCGGGCCCATGCCGGCGTCGGCTTGTATCAGTCACCCGCCTCGCGCATGCTGCAAGGTGGTGAACATCGCATAGCGCAGCGCTGCTACACCAGCCCGCTCACCGCCGGCTCCGAGTCCGCGAAATCTGCCCCTGCTGCCATTCCCGGATCCTCCGGTAACGCCCGCAGCACCGCCTCCACCAGCCGCTCCTTGCTGACCGGCTTGGCGACGAAATCGGTCATCCCGGCCGCCTGGCACGCGGCGATGTCCTCCGGAAACGCGTTCGCGGTCATCGCCACGATCGGCGCCAGCCGCGACGGCCCGTCGCGCCGCCGGATCGCCCGCGTCGCCTCCAGCCCGTCCATCTCCGGCATGCGCATGTCCATGCATATCATGTCGTAGGCGGTACGATCTGCCGCGCGCACCGCCTCGGCGCCGTCATTCGCAATATCGACCGGTATGGCGAACCCTTTCAGCAGCCGGGTCACGACGAACTGGTTGGTCGGATTGTCCTCCGCCAGCAGCACCCGCATCGGCCGGCCGAGCGCCGCGAGTCGTGCCCGCAGCGCCTCGGCGGATCGCAGCGGGTCCACCGCCGCCGCGGTTTCGCGCGCCAGCGGCAGCGTCAGGCGAAAGCGGAACCGGCTGCCCTGGCCTTGCACCGACTGGACCTCGATGCTGCCGCCCATGCGATCGACGATCTGTTTGCTGATCGCCAGCCCAAGGCCCGATCCGCCAAACCGGCGGGTAATCGAATCGTCCGCCTGGACGAAGGCATCGAATAATGTGCCCAGTTTTTCCTCCGCAATGCCGATCCCGGTGTCGCGGACGGTCCATTCGATCGTGGCGCTCGCCGCGCCACGCTCGACGCAGCGCGCTCCGATCGTGACCTCGCCGGCATCGGTGAACTTCACCGCGTTGGCAACCAGGTTGTGCAGCACCTGGCGGATGCGCCCGGCATCCCCGAGCAATGACGGCGGCAGCGCCGGATCGGCCTCCAGACGGATCGTCAGGCCCTTCGCCGCCGCGTACGGGCTGTAAACGCTGAGCGCGTCGTGTGCCAGGCCGGCCGGCGAGAAGGGCGCCGTCTCGAACGTCATCCGCCCCGCATCCAGCTTGGAAAAATCCAGGATGTCGTTGAGGATGCGCAGCAGCGTGTCGCCGGAATCGCGGATTGCCACCACCGCCTCGCGCTGGTCCGCGGTGAGCGGATCATCCAGCAGGCTCGATGCCAGGCCGAGCACCGCGTTCATCGGCGTGCGGATCTCGTGGCTCATCATCGCCAGGAAGGCCGACTTGGCGCGGCTGGCCTCCTCCGCGATGCGGGTTCGCTCGCGCTGTTCGTCGGCCTCGCGCTGCAACTCCTCCGCGCGTTCCCGGTCATGCTTGCTGCGCTCCGCGGCGCGGCGCTCGCTGATGTCGCGCACCGCCGTCACCTCGGCCTCGCCAACCCCCAGCGAGATGCCGCGCGACAGCATTTCCACCGGAACCGCGGTGCCATCCGCTGCGTGCAGTTCGAGCGCCAGCGGCTGCGCCCGCGACCCGCCGGGGAAGCCGGGCGCGAAATCCGCCACCGCATGGCCGATGACCGCTTCGAGCGGCAACCTGACCAGCGCGCAGAACGCACCGTTCGCATCCAGGACACGGCCCTCGCGATGCACCACGATGCCTTCGAACGTGCTTTCGGTGAGCTGCCGCAGCCGCTGGTTCTCCCGCGTCGCGCGCGCCGCCGACTGCCGATCCACCTCCGCGCCGGCCCGCACCAGCAGCAGCGCGGCGATGAATTCCGACGCGAACACCACGGTGAGCGGCCGCAGTGCCAGGGCGCCGGTCGTCGCCGACACCGATTCCCAATCGGAGAACGGCAGGATCGCGAACAACGATGCGAAATCGAGCAAGGGCAGCGCGGCCGCGAGGATCGCGGCGGCGACAACCGTGCCCCGCCGGTTCACGGTCAGCTTGCGGCGCCACAGGCCGAACGCGCAGATCGCGGTGCCGCCGACCATGGCCTCCAGCACGGTCACCAACTCGTAGCCCAGCGTCAGCGGGGCAACCAGATTGCTCATGCTGAGAAACAGCATGCACGAGCCGGCGCAGGCCAGGATCGAGCCGGCCAGCAAGGCGTTGCGGACGCAATGCTCGGCGAACACGGTGACCGCCAGCGCCGTCGTCGCGCCGAGCATGGCCAGCAGGATCGACAGGACGGCCGAGGGCCAGGGGATGCTGGCCGGCAGGAACGGGAAATAGCCCGCCAGCGATAGCCGGAAGACCAGCCACAGCGTACCGCCGAGCACGCCGCCGCCGATGGCGGTGCGCAGCATCGAGCCGCGGTTACGGCCCGCGCCGTGCGGCGGCAGGACGTGAAAGCAGAGCAGACAGCCGGCCAGGCTCGCGACTGCGGCGGCGAGGAAGAGGCGGGCATCGTGCGCGGAGAGGAATTCGGTGATCATCGCGGCCTTCTCGTTAGCCGGGAATAATTAACCAAGTGCTACCCGGACAGACCTCTCCCGCCGCAGGCCGGAGCGGTGCTGTGCCACGTTCATCATTGCGCAAGGTCTGGCGCGTAACGTGGCGGCATCGAACTCGTAGACGCGATGGGATGGAGAAGCACGCGCATGCAGCATCGGCGCCGCGGCCGAACCGGTCGGCCTGGTGGGGCCTCGGCGCGGCGCTGGCCGGCGTCGCCGGGCTGCTGGGCGGGGTGCCCGCTGCCGCCGCCTCGCTGTCGCCGCAGGAGCTGCAAGTGCTCGGTGGCGCGATCGCCTTCATGCAGCCGCCGCCCGGCGGTGGCGCGGTCGCCGTGGTCTATGCCGCGGGCGATCCCACATCCCGGCAGGACGCCGAAGCCATCGCCGGCGAAATCGGCAATGGCCTCAAGATCAGCGGTGCGCCGCTGCCGGCCAAGATCGTCGAAGCGACCGCGCTGGCCGAGGGCGGCTTCGTCGTGGCGATCGCCGCTTCCGGCGCGAACGGACCGTCACTCGGCGCCGCCGTGCGCGCGGCGCACATCCTGTGCGTCACCGCCGATCTGCAAGCCGTGCAGGCCGGCTTCTGCTCCATGGCCATCAGCACCGACCTGCGCGTGCAGATCGTCCTCAACCACGCAGCCGCGGCGGCCTCCGGCATCGGCTTCGCCGCCGCGTTCCGCATGATGATCCACGAGATATGACCGCGACCGCAGCTTTACGGCTGGCGCTTGCCCGGGCCGGCCTGCTGGTCCTTATGCTGGGTGTGGCGGCCGGTGCTCGCGCGCAATCCGTGGATTATGGCGCATTGGAGGAAACCTTCGGCGAACCGGTGACGACCTCGGTGACCGGCAAGCCGCAACGCGCCACCGATGCGCCGGCCAATATCGAAATCATCACCCAGGACGACATCCGCCGGTCCGGTGCAACGACGATCCCCGACGTGCTGCGTTTCGTCGCCGGGGTGGATGTGCGCGAGGACGGCCTGGGCAGTGCCGATGTCGG
>JBEKNT010000221.1:0-11008 GCA_049522565.1 Acetobacteraceae bacterium | reverse complement strand
TCACATACTCGAAATCGCCCGGCTTGTTGTCGATGCCGATGCGCGGCGGGGCGATCCAGCCAGCGTAGGCACCACGTTCCTGCACCGGCCGCATCAGGCTGTCGACGAAGCGGTAGTCGTCGGCGGTCGGCAGCATGTTTTCCGCCCGCGCTTCCCATGCATCTTTGCTCAGCAGATTGCCCTCGGTATCCGAGTGCACCGCGGCAAACTCGCCGATCCGGCGGTTGAACGCGACATGCGGCAGGCGGATGCGGCATTCTGTGCCCGCGCGTTCCAGCACGCGGTTCCAGCGCGCCACGCCGGCCGCCGCGTCGGCCACGAAATCGTCGCGCAGCCGCATGTTCAGCGATGACAACGCCGGCACCTCCTCCTGCACGATGGCGCCATCCTTCAGCCGCAGCACCGGATAGGTATCGCTCAGCAACTGGTGGTCGTCGGTCAGCTTGTCCTCGCGATACCGTCCCTTCAAACCCGCATTGAATGCGTTCGCCGCATTGGTGCTGATCTCCGAGCCGAACAGGTCCAGTGTCAGCGAGAAATGCAGATTGACCTTGCGCTGGATGGTCGGCAGGTCGATCACGCCCAGCGCGCGTACCCGTTCGATCTCGGTGGGATCGTCGATGCCGGCCTCGCGCATCGCCTCGCAGGTGCGCTGGATGACGCGTTGCACGCCGGTCTCGCCGACGAACATGTGGTGCGCTTCCTCGGTCAACATGAACCGGCAGGTGCGCGACAGCGGATCGAAGCCGGATTGCGCCAGCGCGGCGAGTTGCATCTTGCCGTCACGGTCGGTGAAGAAGGTGAACATGAAGAAGCTCAGCCAGTCCGGCGTGCGCTCGTTGAATGCGCCCAGCATGCGGGGCGAGTCAGGATCGCCGGAGTGACGGCGCAGCAGTTCCTCAGCTTCCTCGCGCCCGTCGCGGCCAAAATATTTTTGCAGCAGATAGACCATCGCCCAGAGATGGCGGCCTTCCTCGACGTTCACCTGGAACAGGTTGCGCAGGTCGTACAGCGACGGCGCCGTGGCCCCGAGATGCCGCTGTTGCTCGACCGACGCCGGCTCGGTATCGCCCTGGATCACCAGTAGCCGGCGCAACATCGCCCGTTGCTCGCCGGGCACCTCCTGCCAGACCGGTTCGCCCTTGTGCGCGCCGAACGGAATGGTGCGGCCCTCGACCTGCGGCGCGAGCAGGATACCCCAGCGGTACTCGGGCATTTTGACGTAGTCGAAGCGGGCCCAGCCTTCGGCGCCGACGCCCACCGCGGTGCGCAGATACACCAGGGCATCCTGAAAGCCGACGGGTCCCATCGTCTTCCACCATTCGACGTAACCGGGATGCCAGGTCTCCAACGCCTTGCGGACGCGGGCGTCCTCGTTGAGGCCGACGTTATTGGGGATCAGGCCGTCATAGTCGACTGTCATTCCGTCGGGCATCGTTGCCTCCGTCATTCTTAGAATCCTCTCCCGCCTGCGGCGGGAGAGGCATGCTCCGGGCGCTTGACCCGGGGGGTCGGCACGCAGCGCCTGGTCACGGTGATCGGGTCGCCCCGAAGCAGAAACTGTGTGCCGACCCGGTCACCCTCACCCTCGACGCTTCGCGTCTCGACCTCTTCCGCCGCAGGCGGGAGAGGTTTTCATACGCGCACCGGATTGAACGCGGGACGCTGACCGCTGCCGTAGCGCTTCAGCGCACCGTCTTCGCCGACCGCGTTCGGCCGCTGGAAGATCCAGTTCTGCCACGCGGTCAGGCGGCCGAAAATGCGTGTCTCCATCGTTTCGGGACCGGCGAAACGCAGGTTCGCCTCCATGCCGGTCAACGCGTCGGGCGAGAACGACGCGCGCTCCTCCAACAGCAGCCGCACCTCGTCATCCCAATCGCTGTCATCGAGTGCGCTGGTGACCAGGCCGAGTTCCTCGGCTGTTTCGGCGTCCAAGGTTGCGCCGATCCGCGCGCGCGCCGCATCGACGCTGTCGGGCTCGCCAAGGAACCGCGTCGCCAGGCGGGTCAATCCGTTGCCCATCGGATACGCGCCGAAATTCAACGCCGACAGATGCAAGGCCGCTTGCCCGCGATTGTCACCGCCGCGCGTGCCAGAGAACATGAGGGCCCGATCGGCGGCGAATACCAGTTCGGCCAGCGAACCGGCGAAGCAGCTTCCCGGTTCGATCAACGTGACCAGCGACCGCGACGTGACGTCCACGCGCTTGAACACGCGCTTCAGCAAGAGGCGGATTTCACGCACCAGCCAGTCCGCCTGATGCGCCTCCAGCAACGCATCGGCGGCCAGCACCGCGCGCGGATCGCCCTCCGAGCGGAACACGAGCAGCCCCAGTTCCGGTTCGTTCAGCCGCAGATGCAGGATCGCGTCGTCGAGTTCGCGCGCCACGGCCAGCGGCCAGAACGCCGCACCGGCGGCATGGATGCCGGCCAGGTCGGCGGGCAATGATGCAGGGCCGGACAACGTGATCGTCGCGCGGCGCGACGCGCGTTCGAACGCGACATGCACATGCGGATAGCGCATGCCGTCTTCGGCGATCATGCGATCCAGGGGTAGCAGCGCGATGCCCTCGGCGTTTGGCCGGTCGGACAAGGCGGCCAGCGCCAGCGCGCGCTCGTGCAGCTTCGCGTCCCAGGATGACGGCGGCACCACTTCATCCACCAACCGCCATTCGACGGCGCGACGGCCGCGCGCGCCCTCCTCCGTGGTGCAGAACAGGTCGGCGCGGTCGCGCCGCACCCTGCGTTTGTCGGTCAGCCGCGTCAGCCCGCCAGTGCCGGGCAGCACGCCGAGCAAAGGCAGTTCGGGCAGCGCGACGTTGGAGCGGCGGTCGTCGATCAGCATGATCCAGTCGGCGGCCATCGCCAGTTCGTAGCCGCCGCCGGCGGCGCTGCCGCTCACCGCGGCGAGCCAGCGCTGGCCGGAGTTTTCCCCCGCATCCTCGATCGCCAGGCGGGTCTCGTTGGTGAACTTGCAGAAGTTCACCTTATGCACGTGCGTGGCCTGCGCCAGCATGCGGATATTCGCCCCGGCGCAGAACACGTTCGGCTTGCCGGAGCAGAGGACGACCGTGCGCACCTCGGGGTGCTCGAAACGCAGCCGCTGCACCGCGTCGGCGAGTTCGATGTCCACGCCGAGATCGTAGGAATTCAGCTTCAGTTCGCAGCCGGGGAACAGGCCGCCGGCGGGATCGACGTCCATGGCGAGCGTGGCGATCGGCCCGTCGAAGCCGAGCTTCCAATGGCGATAACGCGACGGGTCGGTCCGGCAGTCGATCATGTCACTGTTTCCCCGTCATCGCGAGATGCGCGTCCTTTGTCGTCATGAGATGCCCGTCCTCTGTCATTGCGAGGAGCGGAGGACCCGCACGAAACGCACGATCGCATCGAGCGTCGCCTGCTTCGCCTCCAGGTGCGGCGCGTGGCGGGCGCCCGGGATCAGTGCGGTTTCCAACGGCGCGCGCGCGTGGCGTTGCAATACGTCCAACTGCGCCGCGGTGCCATAGGGGTCATCGGCGCCCTGCATGGCGAGGATCGGCACGTCGATGCCAGCCAGGTCGGCGGTGATGTCGAAGTTGCGAAACCCCGGGTGCAGCCAGGAGTCGTTCCAGCCGTGGAACGCCACGTCCACGTCCCGATGATAGCGCGCCAGCCGCTCGCGTATTCCGCTCTGTTCGTAGTCAACGCGCATCTGGCGGATGCTGGCGATGTTCAGGTCTTCCACGAAGAAATGCGCCGCGATCAGTACGATGCCGCGCAGCCGACGATCGCGCGCGTTGCCGGCGTAGAGTGCGGCGATCGAGCCGCCGTCGGAGTGGCCGACCAGGATTGCCTCGCGAATGCCGGCGGCGTCCAGCACGCGAGGCAGCACGTCGCGCGCTTCGTCCTGCATGTAGGTCAGCGGCCAGGGCAGCGGCTTTGGATCCGACTGGCCGTAGCCGCAACGCGAGTATGCGAACACGCCGCATCCTGTTGCTTCGGCCAGCAGCGCGGGGACGTCGCGCCATAAGGCGACGCAGCCCAGGCCCTCATGCAGCAGGACGAGCGTGGGGGCTTCGGTTGGGCCGGGGCCCCACCAGGCGGCTTCCAGGCGTTGGTTGCCGAGCAGCGTGGTTTCGGGGCGCATGCGGCACCCTCACCCGCCGCTTTGCGGCGACCCCCGGGTCAAGGGCCCGGGGGCATGCCTCTCCCGCCCAGGGCGGGAGAGGTTTTCGTCGCGCAGGCGGAAGCGCTGGATCTTGCCGGTGGCGGTCTTCGGCAAGCCGTCCACGAACGCGATCCAGCGCGGATATTTCCATACGCCGATCCGCTCCTTCACGTGGGTCTTCAACAGTTCCTTCACCGTGTCAGGGTCCTGCTGCCGCGCCGCCTCCTGCAAGATGACGAACGCCTTCGGCTTGGTCAGCCCGTCACGGTCCAGTGCGCCCACCACCGCGGCTTCCAGGACCGCCGGATGCGAGACCAACGCCTCCTCCACCTCGAAGGGCGACACCCATACGCCGCTCACCTTCAGCATCTCGTCGCTGCGGCCGCAATAGCGGAAGTAGCCCTCGGCATCGCGGGTATAGGTGTCGCCGGTATGGGTCCACTCGCCGCGGAAGGTGCGGCGGGTTTTGTCCCGCTGGTTCCAATAGCCGTCGGCCGCCGACGGGCCGCGCACCACCAGTTCGCCCGCCTCGCCGTGCGGCACCGGGCGGCCATGCTCGTCCAGGACGTGCGCCTCGTAGCCGGGCACCGGCTTGCCGGACGTGCCGTAGCGCACGTCGTCCGGGCGGTTCGACACGAAGATATGCAGCATTTCGGTCGAGCCGATGCCGTCCAGGATGTGCACGCCGACCATGTTGAACCAGCGCTGGCCGACCGCCTCCGGCAACGCCTCGCCGGCGGAGATGCAGCGGCGCAGGCGCGCCGATCCGGCCTTGGGTCCGATCTGCGGATGCGCCAGCAGCGAGGCGTACAGCGTCGGCACACCGCCGAAGATCGTCGGATTGTGGCGCTGCATCACCGCCAGCACCGCGTCGGGGGTCGGCCGGTCGGGCAGCAGCACCGCGGCGGCGCCGACCGACATCGGGAAGGTCAGGCTGTTGCCCAGGCCGTAGGCGTGGAACGCCTTGGCCGCGGAGAACATCAGGTCGTCGCGGCGGATGCCCAGCACCTGGGCGCCGTAGGTGTCGGCGGTGTGGCGCAGGCTGGCATGCACGTGGCGCACCCCCTTCGGCGCACCGGTCGAGCCGGAGGAATACAGCCAGAACGCTATTTCATCCGGTGAGGCGGGCGCGGTCGGCGTCGCCGCATCGCCGGTGGCGAGGAAGTCGGCGAAACCGACACCGCGCGGGTCGTCGATCGCCGCCGGCGGTGCGCTGCCGTCCGGCTGGGCAACGACGATGCGGCGCAACTCCGGCAGGCTGTGCAGCACCGGCAGCAGCGGTGCGAGCAATGGGGCGGAGATCACCACCGCCTCGGCGCGGCTGTCGGCCAGGATGTAGCCGACCACTTCGTGGGTCAGCAGGGTGTTGATCGGCACCGGCACGACGCCGGCCCGCAGCGTGCCCCAGAAGGCGACGGGGAAATCCACGGTATCCAGCAGCAACAACGCGATCCGCCGCTCCCGCCCGATGGCGGCCGCGCGTAGCGCACCGGCAAACCGGCGGGTTTCGCCGGCCAGCGCGGCGTAGGTCAGGCTGCGCCACGGGTCGAGGAAGGCCGGCGCATCGCCGTGACCCTCGCGCAGGTGGCGATCGATGAACCAATCGACCGCGTTGCCGTCTGCCGCCAGTTCCGCCATCGCTGCGCATGCTCCATTCGCTGGGGCGTTCGGAGGGGCACGCTGCACCCTCACCCTCTCCTCTCCCGCTGACGCGGGAGAGGATGCTTCCATAGCACCGCAGGCCGATCAGTGGGCAGGTGGGGTCGCGGGGGCGACCGGCCCCGACCGCAGCAGGGTGTTGAGCAAGGTGCCGAGGTCGGTGGGCAGGCCGACGATGGTGGAGGGCAGCCGGCCGTCGCTCTTATGGCCGAACGAACGCAATGCGTCCGCCGCCGCCAGCGCCTGGATGGTCGAGGCGTACGGCGCCAGCAGCGCGGCGATCGCCTGGTCCTGCGTGGCGATGTAGCGCCGGTTGACCGCGTCCTGCACCGTCGCGTCGAACGTGAAGGTGTCGGCCCAGCCGATGAAGTCCAGCGTTATGCCGACCGAGCCGAAATAGTCGGTCGCGGCCTTGCCGACCGAGTCCATGATCTGGTTGGCTTCCTCGTTCGCCTTGTCGAAGCTGCGGCCGGCGATCTCGTTGCACACCAGGGTCTGGACCTTCTTGCGCCCGACGTCGTCCATCACGTCGGACAGCCGGCGGCTGAAAAACACCGAGGTGAAGATGACCTTCGGGTCGGTGCGGTCGCCGGCCGGCGGCAGCACACCGAACCGGTAGAGGTATTTCGCCGCGTTCGCCTCCAGCACCGAGGCACCGATCGAGACGCCGACGGCGATGTTGAGCCCTTCCTTGCTTTGGCAGGGGAAGGACTCGTTGCGCGCGGACGTGCCGCGTTCGTGCGATTCCACCCATTCGCGGCTGTACGGCGTACGATCGACGATGATCAGGCGGCCGGCGGGGACGTAGAAGTCGAAGAAGCCGCCGGAGCCTTGCAGCTTGGTGTGGGGCACGATGAAGCGCTTCACTGCCACCTTGTTGGATTGCAAATAGGCTTCCGAATCGAATTGGGCCTGGTTGTCCTTGTTGGCGCCGGCATCGGGGATCCAGAAGGCGGACTCGTTCGGCAGGATGGTATAGGCCTCGGTATAGTCGTTCTTGTCGTAGTAGGCCTGGGCCTGCGGCGCCGACAGCAGCAGACAGAGCACGATCGCCGTCGCCGCGCCGGTCCACCAGTGCCGGAGCGGCCGCCACCAGATCGCCACGACAACGGCCAGCAGGACCACCGCCGGGATGCCAAGGTTGCTGAACAGGCGGATGCCGACGATCGACGTGACATAGGCGACGTCGCTGTTGGCGAATTGCTGGCCGGCCGCCGCACCGCTCGCGATCGTGCCGACCGGATGCAGCAGGAAGTTGATCCAGCCGTACAGCACGATGGCGACGGCGGTGGCGATGGCACGGCGCAGGATGTGGTTCACGGCGACCTCCGGCGGTGTCGATCGGCGTCAGGCCGGTCCCGCCGTGATCCCGATGGCGCGACTCGCCACCAGGATACGCCGGCGAACCTTAACTGGCCGTTACAACGGCGCGGCGTTTGCCGCCAGGGGTCAGTTCAGCCGCAGATCGATCAGGTGCTTCGGATCCGGCTTCAGCTCGCCCTTCTCCACCCGCTTGACGATGTCGGTCAGTGCCGCATTGGCCGGGGTCGGGATGCCGATCTCTTCTCCCTTGCGGACGATCAGGCCGTTGAGGAATTCGATTTCCGTCCGGCGTCCCTTCATCATGTCCTGCCCCATCGACGGCCGATGCTCGCCGCCGCCGGCCTTGCTGACCTCGGCCAGGCGGTGCTCGTCGTATTCGCGCACCGCTTCGGGATCGCCCTCGCCGGCACGGGCGATGATCTCGGGATCGATATGGTGGATGTCTTCCAACTCGTAGCCCAGCGCCTGGCCGACGCGGATCGCCTCGCTGCCCAGCCGGGCACCGAACCGGCGGAGGGAATCATTGGTCAGGATGGCCTTGCTGATCAGGCCGGTGCTGGCCGACATGCCGTTGGCCATCGCGTTGGTCACCAGCTTCGACCAGCGCTCGCCCCACAGGTTCGTCGTCGCCAGCGCGGAATCCGACAAGGCGACCAGGCGGCGGATCTCCTGCACGCGGTCGGTGATGCGGCCGTGCACCTCGCCGGTGCGGAACACCGTGTGCTTGTCGCCGCTCTTGCCGGCGGCGCGGCGCACGTGGCCGGGCTCGCACAGATCGACGGTGATCGAGCTGGCGATGCAGCCAACCACGCGGCCCCAGCCGACCACGCCGGCGATGGTCTCCTCGTTCATGCAGTTCTGCAACGACACCACGAAGCCGTTCGGCGACAGGTATTGCGCGATCAGCGTCGTCGCCCATTGTGTGTCGTACGACTTCATGCAGACGAAGGCGATGTCGATCGGCTTTTCCTTCGCCAGTTGCTGCGCGTCGGTCACGTGCAGCGCGCGCACCTTGGCGGTGAACTCGGGCACGTCGCGGATATGCGTGATGCGCAGGCCCTTGGCGCGCATGGTTTCCACATGCTCGGGCCAGGGATCGATGAAGGTGATGTCCTCGCCGGCTTGCGCCATGTGCGCGCCGGCATAGCCGCCGACCGCACCGGTGCCCATGACCGCGATCTTGTAGCCCATCTGGTTCCTCCCCATTCGGCGTCAGGCGGCCAGTGTCGCCGGATGGACGGGGAACGCAAGGTGTCGGGGGGGGCGGATTGGCTGCGGATCCGGGAATGGCGAAGTCCTGTCTCGGTTCCATGCGCGCATCGCACCGTGATCCCCTGCACAGGACGGAGACCGACGCCGACCGCCAGGCCCGTCTCGCTCGCGAGGCGGCAATGATTGCCGAAGCGCGAGCGGAGGTCGCCCGCGGCGAAGTGGTGGATTTCGAGGACGTCGAAGCCTGGATCGACCGTTGGGATACGCCTCCGGAGAAACCGAGGCCCCTGCCTCGCCCACGATCGACCTGATTCGAGAGCGCCTGGAATCCCTGACCGGCGCTACCTCCGGGGGACACGATGTCCAGGAAGCTGCAACTCAGCGACAAAGCAATCGATGATCTGAGCGCTGTCCGCCTACGGTACAGGCAACACGGCGCCGGACGCGTCGCGAAGCGACGCACACAGGCGATCGCCGCAGCCATCCGGCGCCTGCGGCGGCATCCTTGCCGCTATGCCCGTGGCGATCAGCCGGGAACCAGGCAAATGGTGATCGAAGGGTAGCGGGTCAATTTGGATGTCCGCAATGGGTGGACTTGCGACGGTCCGGTCTAGAGTCACGATATACGAACAGCGGACATTCGTGTTAGGACGGGTCGAAAGCACTACATTCGGTGCTCACACTTCGAAAGCAGCTAATACCGTTTAGACGACGTGAACCAATATTAGTTTATCACGTGTACGGAACATTAATTCAATGCCCGCCGCACGAAGGCAATGGCTTTGTCACTAAAATGACGAGCCATGCAATCGGCATAATTCAGTCCGGTGCAAGGCGCCAGCATATTGGGGTCGAGAACATACATATTTCCGGCAATGAAAATAACTTTGTCATTTAGCATCAGGTTGAGTACGGATTGGCCAGAGCCTTTCGTCATCCGAGCGTGATCAAGCTTGTCCCGGTAGCGGCGAAGGCTCCCCTTGCTGTGGGACCGGAAGGCGATGACAAACTTACGTAACCGGCGTAAAGCCTCGTCGATCCGTGGGTCGGAAAGGGGTGACGGATCACTTGCAAAACTTGTCCAGGGATAGCCGCGTACACTGGGCCATGACGCGAAAAGTGACACCCCGCCTCGGACAAGAGGCACTGACGTCATTGCGCCGTCATACTCCGCAGCCTCAAGAAACACCGCAGCGTCGTCGCGGTCTTGCACCGTTTCGACGATCAGCTTCTTCGAGGTAATCGCCAGCGTCTCGCATTGCACGCTGATGGGGGCGATAAGCAGAGCCTCTGGTCCCGGACCAAACTCTACGCGCGCGTGAGGGACGCTGATGTCAACATCCTCCACCTGTGCCCCTAGGCGGATCGGTCCTGTCTGGTCCGAGTGAAAGCGCAGATACTTCGGACGGATGCTGTCACGGCGCCCAAGCGTGATCTCGACCTCAGCGCGCAGAATTTCGTCCTCGGAACCTTCTTCGGGCGCCTCAATGAGTAGGCTCGCGGTATCGCCGAGCGAAAGGCGAGCGCGCAGCGAGGCGTAGATAATCCCAATATGATCTGGTGGTAAAAATGTGGATGTGATGTCATTGTCAGGCGACGTGTAGAATTCGACTAGAAACGGGTTCGCCGACGAGGAGCCGCGCGTCAGTTCGCGGTCGAGGGCTACTTTGGCTGAATCCTCCCGCTTCAGCGCTCGCACCGCGATGACGGCATCGAATACTGCGGAGGACGGCTCCTCGCGTCCGCTAAGAAACGGATGCTCGGGAACCCATGTCTTCAAGGCTGTATCATAGATGCGCGCGTCCTCGGAACTGAGCCCCCTCACACTCGGCGGTGGCAAGTGATACACAAGGGATGTCAGATGGTCCAACTGCTCGTCCGCCGAATACAGCCTTTCAGTTAGGAGCGGATCGCTGAATGGTAAGGCTGCAAGCTTCCCGCGCTCCCGCTCCAGAATCGCAGAGACAACAGCGTTGAGCGTAACCGGCTGAGAACCGGCCTCAGTCAAAGCGACGAGCGCGCTCGCATTCGGTTCGTCGATCACCCGCTTCGCGACTGCCTGCAGAACCGGTGCGTAGCCAGCAGCGGTCTCCATCGGTTTCGGTCTGCTCGCGAAGACGTGCTAAGATTTGCTCGATCGCCTTGCGCTCAGTAATCGAATGTGCCCTGTTCGGGCGGCTTGCACGTAACACGGCCTCGGCAAAGTCAATCGCCGCTTCAGGACCATAATACCCGATTTCAAGAACGGCTGTGTCGCTGAGGATAAGCCACGCATCTTGGATGGCTCCGGTGCGGCCAAATAGTGCCGTGGGTACTGAACGGCCGTGCGAGAGTTGGTCGACATCGCGAAGAAACGCCTCGAACGCTTCCTGCGTCACGCGAAGGCGGGCTTCGTCTAGGCCGTCAATGAGGATACCGACCGTATTCGCTTGCCAGCCGTCATAGAGCTGTGACTTGACTAGCCCGCCAACGAGCGTGTTGGAACCAACCGGCTCTGCTTGCGCTAGATCGACGTAAACGGCGCCGGTCTCGAAGGCGACCTGGCGCGCGAGCGTCGACTTCCCCACCGCTCCCGGCGCGGATATGAGCAAGACTGGCGATGTCAAAGGATTGGCGCCCACGCTTAGTTCGTTGCTAAGGGAAAGCGGTGCCTCCTTGAACGTGGGAA
>JBEKNT010000220.1:0-11074 GCA_049522565.1 Acetobacteraceae bacterium | reverse complement strand
CCTATTGCGCGGGAGGCTGATCACAAGCCGTCCGGTGTGCTCGAGCCAGATCCCGGGGCGGATGCCGGGCGATCTGTAGTGCTCTTGCTGGCGGCTTGCTGGGGTGATGGCGGGTGCCGTTGGCGGGCTGAGTAGAACGAATGCGTTCGACCGCCCCGACCGTCGTGCCAGGGCTCGCCCCGATACGAATCGTGATAAGTGACCGACCGGTGCAAAATCGTTCGTCACGCCGACGCTCCCCTCGTCAAGCCCGCCCATGACGGGTTGAGGCGGTCGGTGCGAACCAGGCGGGAGTCAGTGGCTGGGCGGCTGATATTACATGCGGTGCGTCATCACAGTTTCAGTCGCCGGTAGCCGCATCGCTTGAGGTGTTCGATGTAGGTTGGCGTCAGGGCACCGCGCCGGTGTGCAAGCTGGTGCAAATTGAGGTCTCCGCCGAAATTGAACTCCAGCACCACAGGGCCGGTGTCGGTGAGGGCGATATCCCAGGATTGCGTGCGGATTCCCAGAAACATCGCAGCGGCGTATCGACAGACGTCGGTCGCTTGCTGCCAGTCGGGCACCGCCAGCCCGACCAGTGTCGTGCCGGTGTCCGGATGCTCCGTCACTTCCCGCAACGCGCCGCCAATCCCGGTGATTGCCCGCCGCACGCTTCCCGTCGTGTCCAGCGCACCGAGCATGTTCCCTGCGCGCCAGTAGTTGTCGGCGGGATTACGCGACGACGGAATCTTCAATACGGCACTCTCGATCGCCGCGCCTTCCGGTGACAGCAACACGAGGAAACGGATCGTGGGCAGTGTGTCGCCAAACGCCTCGCGCAGCGTGGGGTGCGGATGCAGGCGGCGTTGCAGCAGGAATCCCTCGCCGCCAAATTCGATGATGAAGCGAACGACGGCGTCGAGGTCCGCCACCGCGCCGGAGCTGAAGCGGATCTTCGTTCCCTCTAGCGCGGCAAGACTTAGCACGCCGACGCTATAAATGCCCTCGATCGGCTTGGCGAACAACGGATAGCAGTCGGCCCGTTGCAGGAAGCCGGCGAGCTGCTCCGGCGTGTGCAGCATCTCGGCGGCGAAGCTGCGTTCCCCCTGTGCATAGACCGCCAGCGTTTCCGGAACCGGTAAGCCGCCGCCGCGTGCTGCCGCATAAAACAACGCCTTGTCATGCGCGGCGGCGAACCAGCGCACATCGTTGCAAGCTGAATGGAAGACGCGTTGGCGGTGCTTGCCGACAAAACGCCGAGCCTCGTCGGCGGTGAGGCTGGGATCGTCGAGGTGGTAATAGAAAAACTCGTGCACCGTCAGTCGGCCGGGCCCGCGCATGGCCTGGCACAACGCCCAAAAAATCGCCATCGATCGCCGCCCGGCCGTTTCGGCAGCCCTGGCATGCGCCCGCAGATCGAGATGCGGCGGCGCGTCGAGCGCAGCGATCCGGGCCTTCGCCGCCGCGACATCCAGCACCGCCTCAGTGTCCCCCGCCCGCTCAATATTCATCACCGGACATGCTTTCTCCGGCGGTTCGATGGTGATCATCGATACCAGCCGTTGGTGAGAATGACGTAGCGCAGGTTTTGGCACGTAACCTCATGACTGGGCTTGACCCCATAGGCATCAGATCAAGCGGGATGCGGTGAAGCATTCGGCCACCTTGATGCCGATGAGCATCGGCCTGGCCCGGCATGAGGCAAGACGCCGTCCTGGTGCTATCCCCCCGCGAACTTTGCCAGCAGCCGCACGTGCGAACGGATGCCGTGCTGGAAGCAGCATTGCTCGAACTTCTCGTTCGGGCTGTGTATCTGGTCGTCATCCAGGCTGAACCCCATCAGCAGCGTGTCGATCCCCAGCACCTTCCGCAGCGATGTGACCACTGGCACCGAACCGCCGCTGCCCATCAATATCGGTTCGCGCCCATATTCGTCGCGCAGCACCGCCTGCACCGCGTGCACCCAGGGCGATTCAAGATTCGCCTCGAAGGCCGGCGCTCCCGACAGCGACTTGAATTCCGCGTGGGCATCCGCCGGCAGCCGCTCGGTGACGAAACGCTTGAATTGATCGAAGACTTCCGCCGGGTCCTGGCCCGGCACCAGGCGGAACGACACCTTGGCGCTGGCCTCCGCGGCGATCACTGTCTTGCTGCCCTCGCCGGTATAGCCGCCCCAGATGCCGTTGATGTCGGCGGTCGGCCGCGCCCATAGCCGCTCCAGCGCCGCATAGCCGCGTTCGCCGGCCGGCACCGACAGGCCGATACTGCCGAGGAAGGCCGCCTCGTCGAACCCCAGCGCATCCCATTGCGCGCGTTGTGCGTTGGAGACCGGCTTCACCCGGTCGTAGAACCCCGGCAACTGGATGCGCCCGTCTGCGTCCTTCAACTCACCGAGGATGCGGGTCAGCGCATTGATCGGATTCAGCGCGGAGCCGCCGAACAATCCCGAGTGCAGATCGCGGTTTGCCGCCTTCAGCGTGACTTCGATATAGTTCATGCCGCGCAGCCGCGTGGTGACCGCCGGCGTGTCAACGTCCCACATGCCGGTGTCGCTGATCAGCGCGAGATCCGACGCAAGGTCGTCCTTGTGCGCGGCGACGAATGGTTCCAGGTTGACACTGCCGACTTCCTCCTCGCCCTCGATCAGCACGGTGATGCGCGCGGGAATGCCGCCGCCAACGGCATGCCAGGCGCGCAACGCTTCGAGGAACATCACGGACTGGCCCTTGTCGTCCACCGCGCCGCGCGCGACGAACCGCTTGCCGTGCGGCCCATCCACAAGCTGCGGCTCGAACGGCGGACTGGTCCACAGCTCCAGCGGATCGACCGGTTGCACGTCGTAATGCGCATAGAACAGCACGTGCGGCCCGCTGTAATCCGCCGGCCCGTCGAAGTGCCCGACCACCACCGGATGGCCCGCCGTCGGACGGATGTCGGCGCGGAAACCGAGGCCGATGAGCTGATCGCGCCACCACTCCGCCGCGCGCCGGCAATCCTGCTGGTGCGCCGGTTGCGCGCTGATCGAGGGGATGCGCAGCAGCGCGAACAGGGTCTCGCGCGATCGATCGAACGCGGCGTCGGCGTGGCGGAGCACGGTCTCGACGGTCTTGATCTCGGGCGCAGTCATGGATGGGCCTCCGGATGAAGGGACGGCAGATTGCCACGGGGAAGGCGTGAGGGAAATTGTGGCGCAAAATCCTCCCGCGTCCGAGCCATCGCAAGCGTTCTGTCAGGCCGCGGCTTTGCGCGCAGCCGCTGCCATTGCGGCCTTTTGAAGCAGCGACGGGCCCGCCGTTGCCAGCGGGCCCCTCATGCAACGCCGTGAGACAGCCACCGTCACGCGGCAGGCACCGCCGCCATCGTCGCGGGGACACGCGCCACCGGGCTTAGCCCGGTGCTCAGCCGAGGGTGTGCAGCACTTCCTCGTCCGAGGGGAACCGGCCGGTCGCCTTCTTCGAATACGCGAGCCTGCCGTCCACCGTGATCTCGAAGACACCACCCCCGCTCCGCTTCAGGCTCACCTGGGCGGTGGGTCGCGTCTTCATGATGATGTCCCGCGCCGCACGGGCGCGCGGTTCATAGCCTCATTGACCGCAATATTCGATATAGACCTGCATGCGGGGGGAACTCCTCTGCTGTGAACGCCGCCGTCAGGGTGACAGGCGACGGGGCTGCGGACAACCCTGGATGCAGAAGGTCGGCAAAACCAGCCTTGTACCGATCCAGGGCAACGCTACGGATACGCCATGACGAATTGGGCGGGACCCGTGTGTTATCCGGCGCGGCAATTGTTGGGCGTCGCCTGACCCACCAACAATTCCCGTCCGTGCGGTTGACAGAGATCAATGCGCGCGCCTTGTAAAGCTCGCTATCCCGATGGAGCCAGACATGCCTGTCGGCGGCGAGCAGAGGACGATACGCATGCAACCGGAATCAGCAGCTCAGCCGGCGGCAACCGGCCCGCTGCGCGCCCGCGATGTGATGACCGCCGAGGTCACCAGCGTCGGTCCCGACGAACCAACCCGCAAGATCGCGCAACTATTGCTTGATAAGGGCATCAGCGCCGTGCCCGTCGTCAACAGCGACGGCACGCCGATCGGCATGGTCAGCGAGGGCGACCTGATCGGCCGCAGCGAAACCGAACGTCTGGCACGGCACGACTGGTGGCTGTCGCTCATCACGCAAGATCCGCCGCCCGATGCCGACCTCCAGGCCCGTTGGCAGGCAACCGACCGCACCGCGTGGGATGTCATGACAGCGCCACTGGTGACCGTCGCCGAAGACACCGGCGTCGAGCAGATCGCCCAGCTCTTCACCATCCATCACATCAAGCGCGTGCCGGTGCTGCGCGACGGCCGCATTGTCGGCATCGTCAGCCGCGCCGACCTGCTGCGCGTCGTCGCCGCCGGCGGGCAGCTTCATGCAATGCCCTCGGACAAGGCAAGCCCCCCCGGCTTCCTGGGCAGCCTGTTCGGCGAATACCACCGGCCAGCGTGGCAGGTCGTTCCGGTCGCCAGCCCGGCCGAACCGCCACCCAAGCCGAGCGCGGATCGGCTGGCCGCCGACGACTTTCGTCACCTGGTCGAGGACTTCCAGCATGGCGAGGTGGAGCACAAGGACGAGGCGCACCGCGCCGCCGCGCGACAGCGGCAGGAACGGACCAAGGAGCTGATCGACGCGCATGCCTTCGACGAGGGCTGGCGCCAGATGCTGCATCGTGCGCGCGTAGCGGCGGAGAGCGGCCAGACGGAATACATGCTGCTGCAGTTTCCCAGCCAGCTTTGTATCGACGGCGGGCGCGCAATTAATGTGGCCGAACATGGTTGGCCCGCGATGCTGCGCGGCGAACCGGCAGAGATCTATCTGCGCTGGGAGCGCGAGCTGAAGCCACACGGCTTCACGCTATCGGCCCGTGTGCTGGATTTCCCCGGCGGCAAGCCCGGCGACATTGGCCTTGTGTTGACCTGGGGAGATTGAGGCGTCTGGCCAGGCGGTGACCAACTGTACCGTCGCCGACCGTCCCGCCGCCAACCGAAACCGTCACCGACCGGGCGGAAACGCGCAGCCGAGTCCGCCGCCGCGCCCGCACCCCCACACCTGGTCGCGCACGCACACCTGGTCCCGAACGAACCGCTAGAGACTCCGCCGCCGATCAGGCAAACTATGCCGCATGAGTGACACCCGCATCATCCCCGTCGTCCTGTCCGGCGGCTCCGGCACCCGCCTGTGGCCGGTCTCGCGCGAGAGCTTTCCCAAGCAGCTCTGGCCGCTTACGTCCCAGCGCACCCTGATGCAGGAGACCGCGTGACGCGCCCTCGGCCCGGGCTTCGCTCCGCCGATCGTCGTCTGCAATCAGGAGCACCGCTTCCTGATTGCCGAACAACTCCGCACCGCCGGCGTCGCCGACGCCCGCCTGATGCTGGAACCTGTAGGCCGCAATAGCGCCCCCGCCATCGCGGCCGCGGCCTTGCTGGTGGCCGAGGACGACCCGGACGGCCTGCTGTGGATGCTCGCCGCCGACCATGCCATCACCGACGTCGAAGCGCTGCACCGCGCGCTGGGCGTCGCCGCGGTGGCCGCCCGCGCCGGCCGGTTCGTTACGTTCGGCATGCATCCCACCCGCCCGGAAACCGGCTACGGCTATATCGAGCGCGGCGATCCGTTGCGCGACGCGCCCGGCGTGCACGCCGTCGCCCGCTTCGTGGAAAAGCCTGACGCCGCCACCGCCGCGCGCCTGGTCGCCGACGGCCGCCATTTGTGGAACTCCGGCATGTTCGTGTTCACCGCGCGCACTCTGCTGCAGGAACTGGAAACCCACGCCCCGGACGTGCTGCCGCCGGTGCGCCAGGCGGTGGCGGCGCGACGGGCCGATCTCGACTTCATCCGTTTGGACGAGGCGGCGTTCACCGCCGCGCCGTCCATCAGCCTGGACTACGCGGTCGCCGAGCGCACACGGCTCGCCGCGGTGGTCCCGGCAAATATCGGCTGGTCCGACGTGGGAAGCTGGCGCGCGCTGTGGGACCTGGGCGAGCGCGACGCAGCAGGCAACGTCACTGTGGGCGACGTCGTGCTGGAGAACGCGCAAAACTGCTACGTGCGCAGCGACGGCATGCTGACCGCGGTGGTTGGGCTGAACGACGCTGTGGTGGTGGTGACCGAGGACGCGGTGCTGGCAATGCACCGCGACCAGGCGCAGGACGTGAAGAAAATAGTGGACCGCCTGAAGGCCGCCGGGCGGCACGAGGCGGTGGCGCATAACCGCCTCTACCGGCCGTGGGGGTTCTACGAAAGCCTGATCCAGGGCGACCGTTTCCAGGTGAAGCGCATCGTCGTGACGCCGGGAAACCAGTTGTCGTTGCAAAAGCACTTTCATCGCGCCGAGCACTGGGTGGTGGTGAACGGCACCGCGCGGGTCACCCGCAACGATGAGGTGCTGATGGTGCATGAGAACGAGAGCGTCTACCTGCCCATGGGCTGCGTGCACCGCCTGGAAAACCCCGGCAAGATTCCACTGACGTTGATCGAGGTCCAGTCAGGTGCCTATCTCGGCGAGGATGACATCGTTCGCCTGGAGGACACCTACGGGCGTCACTGACGCACCCCTGGTATGGCGAGCCGGGCGACCCGGCGTAGGGCGGAATCGCGCAGCGCATTCCGCCGTCCCAGCAGCGGAACGCCCTGCATTGTTTCGTCCTGCTCGCTATCTACTCCGGATCCGGCCCATCCACCGAGGCAAAGCCGCTGCCGAACGCCGCATCCCGTTGCTGGAACGCGTATTTTACCCCATGTGTCCGCATTGTCTCGCGGAACGCCCGCGCCTTCGGCGCCAGGTGCCCGCGCGCATCGATCTCGGAACCGATGCGTTGCAGCGTGCGCGCGCCCATCAGTTCCAGCCCGAGATTGACCAGCCGCTTGTTGGCCGACAGCAGATGCGGATCGACCAGTCCCATGCGGTCGGCCAGCCGCATCACCTCCTTTTCCAACGCCGCTGCCGGCACCGACTTTAATGCCAGCCCGATCCGCGCCGCATCCTTGCCGGTCAGGCTGTCGCCGGTGAACAGCAGTCGCTTCGCCCATTGCGGCCCGCAGTGATACAGCCACATCGATCCGGGCGGCGTGCCCAGGTCGCGTACCGGCGGAAACCCGATCCGCGCATCGTCCGCCACCAGCACGATATCGCAGAACCACGCAAGTTCCGTGCCTATACCGATACACGTGCCATGTACCTGCGCGATTACCGGCTTGTGCATATCGAACAGCGCGATCCGCATGCGCTGTCCTTGCTCTAGCCGCCAGACGTCGTCGTCGATCTCCTGCCGGCCGCGATACTCCGGCCCGCGCTGCGCCGCATATTCGCTGAGGTCGGCGCCGGCACAGAAATGCGGCCCGGCGCCGCGTAAGACCACGCAATGCACGGCGTTGTGCTCGTCCGCCTCCAGCAGCGCAGCGTTCAGCTCGCGCAGCAGCTTGCCGCTGAGCGCGTTGCGCTTCTCCGGCCGATTGAGCGTGACGATCGCGGTGGTGCCCTGCACCGCGTAGGTGATGTCCTCGAAATCCATGGCGCGCGCCTCCCCGTGTTGCCGCTGCGGCGATCAGAGGCGTACAGTCGGCACGACGCAACACCGGGGGGAAGTGCTGCCATGGAAATCGCCCGCATCGAGACCTTCCTGTTCGATCCAGGCACGGCCAAGAACCTGCTGTTCTGCCGCGTGGAGACGGAAAGTGGCCTGCATGGTTGGGGCGAGGCCTATGTGACACCCGGCAAGGAGCCGGTCATCGAACACCTGCTGCAGCACATGGGCAACTATGTGATTGGCCGCAGCGCGTTCAGCATCCGCCACACGGCACAGGTGCTGTTCGATGACTTCGCGATGCGCCGCGCGTCGCTGGATCTGCTGTCGGCGTGGAGCGCCATCGAGATCGCTCTATGGGACATCGTCGCCAAGCACGCCAACCTGCCGCTGTACAATCTGCTGGGTGGTGCGTCGCGCGAGCGGGTGAAGGTCTATGCCAACGGCTGGTCCAGCGGCAGCGAAACCATCGAGCAGAATCTGGAGCGCGCGCTGAAGGTGAAGGCGATGGGCTTCACCGCGCTGAAATGGGATCCGTTCCCCGGTCCGTGGCGCAGCTTCATCCATCGCGAGGACGAAGACCACGTCGTGCGCTATGTGCAAGCCATGCGCGAGACGCTCGGCCCGGACTTCACCCTGCTGGTGGAAGCGCATCGCCGCCTGGCGCCGATCCATGCGATCCGCATCGGCCGGCGCATCGCCGAGTTCGACGTAGGTTGGTACGAGGAACCATGCCTGTGCGACAACATCGAACTCGTCGCGGAAGTGCGCCGTGCGTTGCCCGGCATGCCGATCGTCACCGGCGAGGCGATCTATTCCAAGGAAGGCTTCGCCCAGGCGCTGGCGGCGCGTGCCGCCGACATCATAAACCCCGACATCTGCAACTGCGGCGGCATCTCCGCGATGCTGGATATCGCCGCGATGGCGCAACCGCACGCGGTCGCGGTGGCGCCACACAACTATAATTCCACGCTGGTCGGGTTGGCGGCGACGGTGCAGCTCTCGGCGATGATTCCAAATTTCTGGATCGCGGAGTGCTTCATCAACCTCAAGCCTGCCTGCGACGAAGTGGCGATCGCGCCGCTGGTGGTGCGGGACAGCTTCGTCGAGCTGCCGACCACACCGGGACACGGCATCGACCTGGACGTGGCGAAGCTGCGTGCCCGGCCGTATCGCGACATGGGCTCGCGCACCGGCAAGAGTCTGCGCAGCTACACAGAGGAGTTCCCGCGCAAAAACTACGTCGTCGGTGCAACGCGCACGGGCTACTAAGCCGATCTGCCGACGAGGCGTTGACAAGTTTGACGTGGGCTGGCCGATGACGGATCCAACGGCCATGGCCGAATCGATTCGGAGTCTCGTATGTCCCTGGCGTTTCTGCGCGACGCGCCCTGGCTGAGCGAGGCACGCTGCACTGTCTATGCCCGCATCTTCCTGGCGGTAGCCGTGCTGACCGCTGTGCTGTTGGTCGCATTGTCGTCGCATGGCATCGACCGTTACGGTCGGCCTTTAGGCACGGATTTCAAAAGCTTTTGGGCGGCCTCGCACCTTGCACTCGTGGGACGGCCGGCTTCGGTCTATGACCCGCTGACGCATGCAGCGGCAGAGCGCGCAGCGTTCGGCGGCCGAGAGGTCGGCTATGCCGCCTTCTTCTATCCACCGCCGTTCCTGCTGGTCTGTCTGCCACTGGCGCTTCTGCCGTACCTCGCGGCCTTGGCTGCGTGGCAGATCGTTACCGGCTTCGCCTGGCTGCGCGTGTTGCAGGTGCTGCTGGGCTGGCGTGCGGTGGTGCCGATCCTGGCCTTTCCCGCCGCGCTGCTGAACCTGGAGCATGGGCAGAACGGCTTCCTGACCGCCGCGCTGTTCGGGATGGGGGCGCTGGCACTGCGGCGGCGGCCGATGCTGGCCGGGGTGTTCCTCGGCTGCCTGGTCATCAAGCCGCAGCTTCTGGTTCTGGTACCGGTCTTGTTGCTGCTACGCCGTGACTGGCGAACCATCGCGGTAGCGGCGGCAACCGGGCTGATTCTCGCTGCATCGTCGCTGGCGCTGTTTGGGATTGCCACATGGGAAGGCTTCCTGCGTGCCGCGCCGCTCGCCCGGGCTACCCTGGAGCAGGGGCTGGTTGAGCCTGGAAAGATGCAGAGCGTGTTCGCGGCAGTGCGGCTGCTGGGCGGCGGGGTCGCGGCTGGCTATGCGGCGCAGGGGATCGTCGCGTTCGGCGTGTGCGGTGCACTGGTCTGGGTGCAGCGCAGGCGCCCGGATGTCATCGTGATGGCGATGCTGACGGCCTGCGGTACGCTGCTGACGACCCCGTTTGTGCTCGACTACGACCTGACCTTGCTGGCGTTGCCACTGGCATGGCTGCTGAGTGTCGGCCGTCGCGACGGGTTCCTGCCTTGGGAGAAGCTGGGCCTGGCGGCGGGGTTCGTGCTTCCGGCGGTGTCACGCATGCTGGCGCTGGGCCTGGACGCGCCGATCGCGCCATTCGTGCTGCTGGCGCTGTTCGCGCTGCTGCTGCGACGAGCGGCACAGCCCGGCCCGGCGGTCGAGCAACCCAATGTCCAGTCGCCCGATAGCACTATTCTGCCGGCTCCGTCAGAAACCGTTCCACCATCGCCATCGCGCTGTCGCGTTTGGCCAACTGGTGCGCACGCTGCTGGTTGCGTGCTCCCGAGGTGAGATAAAAACGCTCGTACAGTTCGACGCGTGAGGCCAGCGCGGTCCCGGCATAGTCCCATGCCAGGCGGAACAGACGGATGCGGCGTTCGGCGTCCATCTCCTTCGCGCCGCGCAGATATTTGTCGATGAACGGCCGCAGCCCCGCATCCTGCATCATTCGCCAGGTCGGCGTTGCCAGCAGATTATGCGAACCCAGGAGTTTGATGATCTCGTTGGCGCGCGGCATCCAGGTCGGCATCATCGCGCGCAACGCCATCAGTGGCGGACCATCGGGGAACCAGACGCCGTTGCCCCATTCGTTGGGATGATCCTCCGCGGCGCGCACCGCACACTGCGCCAGCATGGAGTAGCTCCACAGCTCGCCGAGCAATTGCTGGGCGGTAGGGCTGGTGTCGCCGATCGCCTCGGTCATCGCGGTGGCCAGGCCCCAGGCGAATTCCAGCTTGGTCTGTGCCCGCACCATGGTCTGCTGCATGACGTTCGGGTTCCAGCTCCGCGTCATCACCTGATTATAGACCTTCACGTTGCAGTCTATGAAGATCCGATCGCGTGGGATTTCGACATCATCGAAGATGAGGAATGCATCCTGTTCGTCGAAGCGTGACGACAGGGGATGGTCAAAGCGGTTCAGCGTGCCGGCGCAACTGTCGCGGCAGATGAATTTCAGCCCGGGCGTCGCCATCGGGATGCAGAACGACAGCGCGAATTTTGCCCCGTCCTCCGGCAACGGGCGGCCCGGATACACCGCAAGCTCGTCGGCGAACGGTGCCAGGGTGGACAGGATGCGCGCGCCGCGCACCACGATGCCATGCTCGGTGTCGGCCACTTTATGCAGGATGATGTCG